>NZ_JBJIAL010000046.1:0-41380 GCF_045310895.1 Mycobacterium sp. SMC-18 | reverse complement strand
ACACCCAGCCAACCAGACACCCCAATCACAGGCCGACAGCAGCTGACCGTTCTACACCCTCAATCATGAAGAGCCATGAAACCCATCCATCGGCACCAGGGCCGCGAAATCGCGCTGAGTGGAATTGAATTCGTCGACCAGTCGCTCGGCTGCTGTCGACTTGCCGACACCCGGCGGCCCCGTCAGACCGACGACCACGCGGCCCGACCGCTCCTCGAGCAGTCGGGCGACATCGGCGGTCAACGGGGCCATGGCGCGGACACTAGCCGTTCAGCGCGTCCAAGTCGAAGACGTGCAGAACACGACGCCGACGGTGTCACCGACGCTGAGGCTCGGGCGCACACGCGGTCAACAGCTCCTTACCGTCCTTGCCGGCGACATCAGCGGGACCCAACCAGCCGAATCCCTGAAACCAGTAGGTATCTGGAGGATGTCGGCCCGACTCGTTCACGGCCGGACCGAGGTCGGTGGTCGTGGCCCACGGCTCCCCTGCTGAGCGGTAGACCCGCAATACCACCGTTTTCTGGGTCCGCCAGTCGAATCCGCCGGGTAGCGGCCGCAACACGGCGAAGCCCGGATACGGTCCGGTGGCGGTCAAGGAATCGAACGGAGACGCACTGCGGGGGTCGGCGGCCAGCACCAAATCCGCCTGACCGGGCTGAAACGTCAGGATCACGTCGTCCACCGGACCGCAGTACCGGCCGGGCCAGACCCGCAATGTCCCGTCGGTGACGCGAACTCCGAAAACCCTTGGCAGCTGCGGGCCTCGAGCAGGATCACGTGTACACAGCGCCAGGAACTTCGTGCCGTCCTGCGCGGCGACATCCTGCGGGTTGAGCCAACCCATTCCCTCGAACCAGTAGGTATCGGGCGGATGCCGGTTCGATTCCTCGATCGCCCGGCCCAGCTTGCTGACGGACCCGAATGCGCCCGGCGACTGCGGGAAGACGTACACGGTGTCCGCGGTGCGCCAATCGAATCCGGCGGGCAGCGGCGTCACCACGTCGAACCCCGGATAGGGTCCGCCGACCGTGACGTACTCGACTTCGGAACCGGGATTCGGCGGGGCCTTCTGTTCGCCAACAGCTTCCGGCAGTGGGGTCGCCTCGAGCTTCAACTCCGCCCTGTCGCGGCCATCCATGTTGAAGGTGACGTTGACCGCCGTCGTGCCGCGGCACGGCGAGCCGGTCCACAGCCGCAGGTGTCCGTCCGTCACCCGGACACCGAAATGAACCGGCAGCGAAGGCTTACCCAGCGGATCACAGCCGACCAAGGCGATCAGCGTTACCAGAGCCGCACCCAGGCAGAGGATTCGGCGAATCACGAATAGCCCCCGTCGGAAGCACCGGCGTTGGTCTCGAACGGATTCCGGCGGCCGGTGAGTCTTTCGGTCCCCAGACTGATCGCGTACTGCTTGACGAATTCGACCGGCCCCAAGGCGGCCCACTGCGCCGAATGCCGCTCCTCGTGATGCAGGATGGGATCGATGTCCACGTCGCGTTGGCGGGCGCCGCCGGGTCCGTCGTACCACATCTGCCCCGACCCGATGATCATCCGGAGTTGGTCGCGCGCATCGGTCGGGTGGTCGATGTTGATCAGGAACACGTCACCGTAGGTCGATCCGGCCTGCTGGCTCAGCTGGTTCTGGATGAAGCCACCTCCCAGGCCCATCAACATGCCGTTGGGCGTCGTCGCGAACCGTCCGCCGCTGCCCGCCAGTCGCGGAACCTGTTCGTAACTCCAGGAATTCGCTGCCTGCCGGTCGACTATGCGCTGCACCTCGTTCGCGGTGTAGGGCGTCTCGGCGAAATCGGTGTTCGGGTTTCCCTTCTTGTATCCGGTGCCGGCGTTCAGGATGTACGTCATCAGCACGGCCCGACGGGCGTCGGCGGCACTGGTCCCCGCGGGGATCAGGAAGTAGGTGTTGTCGTCGCCGGGATCGACGCTCGTCCGGTTGTTGTCGACGACGCGCTCCATACCGTTGAAGATGTCGAAACTCGCCGGCGTGATGTGCTGCTGCCGCGCGATGTCGACGATGACCTGCGGCGGCGCCCCCTTTTTCGCCGCATTCTGCAGCCACTCGCGGTAGTACCCGTCACTCGGTCCGCTCAGCAGGCCCGCGTCGCGCAGCGCGTCCTCGTATTTGTTGACGGGGTCGTATCCCGGTTCCCCGGGATCGTCGCCGATGCGGGCGTCTTCGGCTTCCGGCACGTCGAACGGAATGCGTTCGGCGGCGGCGCGGTCGCCGTGCTCGTAGCGGAGCGCCGCCGATTCGAGCTTCCCCGCGAATGCGGACATGCCCTGTCCGAGCACCTGCGCACGACGGCGGAACGCGTCCCCCGCCTCGCGGCATGCCTGGCCGCTGTCGAGTCCGGCGACCGGACCCGCGGCGGCCGAGAGCTCGGGACCGCCGCCGTCGTTGCACAGCCCGCCGGCCAGTTCCGCCAACGTCGCCGCGGCTTCCCGCAGCGCGGCCACGACGACGGTCAGCGGCGCGGTCATGCCAGTTCCCAGCCGACTTTGCGGATCTGGTGGCCGGTGTCCCGGTCGGCCGCCTCGAATTTCGCGAGCAGGAGTTTGATCTCGTTCTCGACCTCGATTCGCTTGGCCGCGATCTGCAGCGCCTGGACCGGCGACACCCGCGCGTACCAGCGGAGCCAGAAACCCGGGGTGACCCCACCGTCGTCGGCGACGTCCCACTGCGCCTCGGCGGCGTCGACCGCCTTCTTCAGACCGGCGCGGAGCTCGGTGAGCTGCGCGCCACCTGTCGCCAACGGTCCGGCCACGGCATCGAGGTGGTTCCGGTATGCGGTCTGCTCGTCGAGTGATTCGCGGCCCTGCTTCTGCGCGGCATCGGCGGCGGCGCCGGTCCAGCCCTCAGCAAGGTGGGCGAATTGCGTTCGTGCCCGGTCGATCTGAGCGTCGACGCGCTGCGCCGCGGCGCGCGCGTCGAGGGATGCGGTCAGCAGGGCTTCCGGATCGGAATTCAGCACCTGCGACACCGTGTACGGCATGGACCGTCCCCCGTTCCCATCGGTCCCTCCATTGTCCCCCACGGGCCGCAGGCCGCCGGTCGCCAAAATCGAATCCCGAAGCGAGAGTGTCACCGAGTGGGAACCTGCCTTCCACAGACTCTGCGGGCCGACTAAGACCGAATGATGACCTCCCACATCGCTCCCCCGCCGAACACGATGCAGGCGATGGTGCTGACCGAATTCGGCGGCCCCGATGTCCTGCAGGCCGCCGAGCTGCCCACCCCGGTACCCCGAACAGACGAGGTGCTGGTCGAGATCGCCTGCGCCAGTGTCAACCCGGCGGACTGGAAAACCCGTGAGGGCAAGCTGTCCGCCTACATCGACTACCACTTCCCGTTCGTGCTGGGCTTCGACCTGGCCGGCGTCATCGCTGCCGTCGGGCCCAACGTCACGCGCTGGCAGGTGGGTGACCAGGTCTTCGGGATGTCCAATCAGCGCAACGGCGCAGACGGCACGTACGCCGAGTACTGCCTGGCCTCTTCCGAACTGCTCGCGCCGCTGCCCGAGGGCTGGAGATACGCCGACGCCGCCGGTCTGCCGGTCGCCGGCAGCACGGCCTACGGGGGCATGGTCGACGCCGGCGAGCTGCAGAGCGGCCAGACCGTGCTGATCAACGGCGGTGCCGGCGGTGTCGGCAGCATCGCGATCCAGATCGCCCGCGCGCTGGGTGCGCAGGTCGCGGTGACCTGCAGCCCGAGGAACTTCGACTACGTCACCGAACTCGGCGCCGACCTGGCCATCAACTACCGGGGCGGCGACGTCGTGGCGCAGCTGCGGGCCTGGGCCCCGTCGGGTGTCGATCTGGTGCTCGATGCCGTCGGTCTGGACACCCTGCTGCCGCACGCCGAGGAACTGGTGGCACCGGGCGGCAGCTACGTCGAGATCGAGACCCTCATTTCGCGCGCCGACGAGGAGCGGGTGGCGCGCGCCGCCGAGCGCGGGGTGCGGATCGTCTCCAACATGATCGCGGTGCAGCGCCAGCCGCAGCACCTGGCGGAGTTGGCCGCACTCTGCGCCAAGGGCGCGATCCGGCCGCCGGAGACCGAGGTAGTGCCGCTGGCACAGGTGGCCGACGCGCACCGCCTCGTCGAGGCCGGCCACGTCCGCGGAAAGGTCATCCTCGCCACGCACACCGACTGAGCTCGCCCGGCCAAAGTCCTTGGGACGGAGATGTATCCGACCACGGGGCTGGTAGCGTGATGCGGACGTTCAGGCCGAGGCACGGGAGGCGTTGTGGGGCACGGCGAATTGCTCCATCACCTGGTGTCCGGCGCCGCGGCCGCGGCACCTGATCGTCCTGCCCTCATCGCCGAAGACGGCACCGTCACGACGTTCGCACAATTCGACCGGTCCATCGCGGCGGTCGCCGGCTGGATCGCATCCCGGACCGCCCGCGGCGACCGCGTCGCCGTGATCGCCGACAACAGCCCGCACTACGCCACGCTCTACTACGCCGTGCCGCGCGCCGGACGCATCCTCGTCCTGATCAATCAGCGGCTCAGCGCCGACGAGCATGTCGCGCAACTGGCGACCGCAGCTCCCGTCCTGGTCCTCGGCGACAGCCGCTATCTGGAGCCTCTGGGCCGGCCGGACGCAATCCCTTTCGACAGCGAACAATGGGCTGCGGCAACGCAATCGGTGCAGTGGCCCGAGGCCGATGAGCCGGATACCGACGACCCCGTCTGGCTGCTGTTCACCAGCGGGTCGACGGGAACGCCGAAAGGTGTTGTCCACACCCATCGTTCGATCATCGCGGCGGTCCGGGGCAGCATCGCCGGCAGGTCGGTGCGTCCCGGCGGCGTGTATCTGCTGCCCTTTCCCATGTGCCACGTCGCCGGGTACAACATGCTGGTGCACCACGCCGCGCAATCGACGGTGCTGCCGGTCGCGGCGTTCCGGCCCGAGGCCTTCGCCACCGCGGTGAACCGGTACCGAGTCACCTCGTGTTCACTGGCCCCGACCATGCTGCACAGCCTGCTGGCCCATCTCGACGAGACCCGCACCGACCTGCCGTCGTTGCGCGACATCGCCTATGGCTCGTCGGCCATCCCGGCCGACCTGCTGCGGCGTGCCCTCGACCGCCTCGACGTGGGCTTCCACCAGGGCTACGGCATGACCGAAACCGGCGGCAACGTCACGTTTCTCGGCCCCGAGGACCATCGCGCCGGCGCCGCCGGCGACGCCGCCGTGCTCGCCACCGCCGGCCGCCCCCACGCCGACGTGCAGATCCGCATCGCGCCGAACGGGGAAATCCTGGTTCGCGGCGACCAGGTAGCGGTGCGGTACTGGCCCGACACGCCCACGACCGACGACGACGGCTGGTTACCCACCGGCGACGTCGGATACCTCGACGACCAGGGCCGTCTCGTGGTGTCCGACCGGCTGAAGGACATCATCATCACCGGCGGCGAGAACGTGTCGTCGCGGGAGGTCGAGGACGCGCTGTCGTCCCACCCCGACGTGGATCAGGTTGCGGTCGTGGGGGTCCCCGATCCGTATTGGGGCGAGGCCATCTGCGCGGTGGTCGTGCCCAGCGGCGGGGCTCACCCTGACGCGGAGGCCCTCACCGCGTATGTTCGCGAACGCATCGCGGCCTTCAAGCGCCCCCGGCACGTCGTGTTCGTCGACGCCCTACCTCTCACGACAACTGGCAAGATCGCGAAACAGCTACTGCGCCAACAACTCCGCGCCCAGTTTACCGGATAGGTCAGGCCGGCTCAGGGCGTGGCCGCCGCCAGGCCCGCCCGCTCGACGCTCATCAAGCTCTCGGTCTCGTGCTCCCGCCGGTACGCCGCGCCGCCGCCGTTGAGGCCGAAAAGCCGCTTGCTCCACAACAACCACAGCACCGCGACGATGTTCACCAGCAGCATCGCCACCCGTAGCGTCGTGACCTTCTCGGTCAGCTCGTATATTTCCAGCGGCAGGAAGATGCCGGTGGCCACCACCGCGAAGTACTCTCCCCAGCGCCACATCCCCCACAGCCCAACGGCCTCCACCAATTCGAGCAACGCATATACCGCGATGCCGATGCCGATCCACAACAGCGTCGTGCCCGACATGGTGAACGCGTCGTTGATGTGCCGAATGATCTTGGAGCCGTCGATGTTCCAGCCGATCTGGTCGGCCAGCGGGCGCAGCAGGGGCAGGTCCTTCTCGAACATGTCCCGCAGATGCACGCGTGCCGCCCGTACCCGGAAAACACCATAGGACATCGCCGCCAGTAGCAGGAATCGGAAGACCCGCTCGACGGCCAGCACTCGCATCAGCACCCGGTCGCGCAGCAGACGGCCGCGCGGAACTTCGGGTGCTGACTCCGCCGGCCCCTTCCCGCGCGGCGGGCCGACGACGAACGTCTCACACCGCAGGCAGCGCCATGCCTCACCGACCGGCGTCTGCACGTGCAAACGGGCGGCCAGCTCCGGTTCATCCGGTGCGAATGTTGCGTGACCGCGTAGGCCACAGGACCGGAGGGCGAAATCCACCATGCCCGTACCGTATCGAGATGAGCTGAGCAGAGCACCCGAATCCGGGCGTCGCGGTTCGGCCGGTTCATACGAAGATGGACCGATGCCGTCCTTACTGTGGTTCCGTCGCGATCTGCGGCTCCAAGACCTGCCGGCCCTGGCAGCTGCGATAGATCAGGACCGTGACGTCCTCGGATGCTTTGTGCTCGACCCGCGCCTCGAGGCGACGTCGGGTGCGCGCCGCCTGGCGTTCCTGGGCGACTGCCTGAGGCACCTTCGCACCGAGCTGGACGGCCGGCTGCTCATCACCCGCGGGCACCCGGAGGAGCGAATTCCGCTGATCGCCAAGGACATCGGTGCCAGTGCCGTGCACATCTCCGCGGACTTCTCGCCGTTCGGCCGTCGTCGCGATGACCGGGTCCGGGACGCTCTCGATGGCATTCCGCTGATTCCCACCGGCTCGCCCTACCTGGTCTCGCCCGGGCGGGTCACCAAAGACGACGACAGCCCGTACCGGGTCTTCACGCCGTTCTTCCGGCGCTGGCGTGACCACGGTTGGCGGCAGCCGGCGGGCACCGGTGCGGACTCGGCACAGTGGATCGATCCGGGCAGTCTGGCCGCCGGGGTCGCCGAACCAGTGGACATCCCGGACACCAGTACGTCGTCCGGCTTCGCCGCCGGCGAGGAGGCCGCACTACGCCAGTGGCGACGATTCGTCGACGCGGGCCTCGGCAACTATGCCGAACATCGCGATCTGCCCGGCATCGACGGCACCAGTCAGATGTCGGTGCACCTGAAGTTCGGCACCATCCACCCGCGCACCATGGCCGCCGGTCTCGACCTGAATGACAGCAGCCACGTTGCGTACTTGCGCCAGCTCGCTTTTCGTGACTTCTATGCCGCGGTGCTGCACCACTGGCCGGACAGCGCGTGGCACAACTGGAATCGCGATTTCGACGCCATCGAAACCGATACCGACGATGAGGCGGAGCGGCTGTTCGAAGCCTGGAAGGCCGGTCAGACCGGGTTCCCGTTCGTCGACGCCGGTATGCGGCAATTGAGCCAGACCGGTTTCATGCCCAACCGGGTGCGGATGATCACCGCATCATTTCTGGTCAAAGACCTGCACCTGCCGTGGCAATGGGGCGCCCGCTGGTTCCTGGAGCAGTTGGTGGATGGCGACATCGCCAACAATCAGCATGGCTGGCAATGGTGCGCGGGCAGCGGCACCGATGCCGCGCCGTACTTCCGCGTGTTCAATCCGACAGCGCAAGGACAGAAGTTCGACCCCACCGGCGACTACATCCGCCGCTGGGTTCCCGAGTTGGCCGACGTGACTGATCCGCACCTCAAATCGGGATCGCGTCCGTCGAGCTACCCGGCAGCCGTCGTCGACCATGGCGAGGAACGCGCCGAGGCCCTTCGCCGGTATCAAGCGCTCGGCGCCCACAGCGCCGCTGCACGGAAAAGATAGCCGCATCGCGGCGTATGGCAGCATCGAAAGTGAGGCACTGCCAATTGCCCAGGGCCGTCTCGATTTTCTGTACCGGGGGAAGGATTTCCATGCGTGTCATCACCTTGCTGATCACGGGAGTTGCGACCGCCGCCACCGCGGCGATCGGCGGAGCGGCCACGGCGCCGGCGGTCCGGTCGCCCTGGTACGCGCAGCTGCGCAAGCCGGCCTACCAGCCGCCACGGCAGGTGTTTCCGATCGTCTGGCCGGCGCTCTACGCCGATATCGCCGTGGTGTCGGCAGCCGCGATCGACGAACTGGGGGCGACGGGCCGCGACACCGAACGACGCGCCTACCGGAACGGACTCGCGCTCAACCTCGCACTCAACGCCGCGTGGTCCTGGCTGTTCTTCAACCGCCGCCGTTTCGGCACCGCGACGGCGGTCAGCGCCGCGCTCACGGTGAGCAGCGCCGATCTGACGCGGCGGGCTGTCGATGCGATCGGCGGACGGGCCGCCCCGCTGGCGCTGTACCCCCTGTGGTGCGCTTTCGCCACCGTGTTGTGCGGGCACATCCGGCAACTGAACCGCCGAGTCGGCCCGGCATAGCGGCCGAAGTCTGGCACATCACGGGGCAATCGACCTACGCTGGCGACCATCGCTCGATGCACGCGGAGGCCAGGTTGCAGAATCCGGAAGCTTTTCTCGACCAGTTCGCCGATGACGCGGCCGGGCGGGTGTTCGCCGAGCCCTACCACACACCCGACGGTTCGACTGTGATTCCCGTCGCCAAGGTCAGCCACTCCGGCAGCGGAACGACAGCGAAACCGCTGGGCGTCTTCGTGATCCGTGACGACGGAACGACCTGGGTGCCTGCCGTGGACGCCGA
This sequence comes from Mycobacterium sp. SMC-18, assembly GCF_045310895.1. Lineage (NCBI taxonomy): Bacteria > Bacillati > Actinomycetota > Actinomycetes > Mycobacteriales > Mycobacteriaceae > Mycobacterium > Mycobacterium sp. SMC-18. Next base: position 32,540 of record NZ_JBJIAL010000046.1, on the reverse strand, counting down.
CCGGATCGCGTTGATCGGCGTGGTGACAGGCCTGGTGGCCGCGACGATCGGCTGCCTCACGCTGCTGCGGCGCCCACCGTGGCCTGACCTGTCCAATCAGGGTCATCTGGCGCCGCATCGGCGCCGATTCCATTCCTAGCTTCTCCACATTGCGTGGTTTCGTCACGCCGCACCCGGGTATCTGGTGTTGCGGGGGTCGTGGAGTTGTTCGACCGCGGGACAGCGCGGAAGAGCGATTCCTCTTTCATCACGAGCACACGCAAGGAGATCAACCCATGACCTTGAAGAAGACCGCAGCGCGTGCAGTCGCGACCAGCATGCTTGGCCTGGCAGGCCTCGGCGTCGGGGCCGGTCTCGCGCAGGCAGACCCGGTCGGCCCGAAGCCGACACCGCCATTTCCGTCGCCGACCGTCCCCGGTCCCGGCGTAAACGCCGGGACACCCGGCAATCCGCTCCCGCCGGGACACGGCTTCCTGCCGCCTCCTGGACACGGCGGCCCGATGCCGCAGGACCGCATTCCGTTCACCGCGACGCCGTCGTGGGTCCTGGTCCCGGTGGTGCCGCCGATGGGCACGCCGCCGGCACCGCCGCTGCCTGACTGGGCAACCGGCCTGCAGGTGGTCTGGAACCCTGACCTCGGCGCCTGGGGCGTGTGGGACGCGCAGGGAAGCGCGTTCATCCGCCTCTAACCGAAGACGTGGCCGCCACTCCGTCATTCCGACGGGGTGGCGGCCCACGTTCGGCACCGGCGACGGCCGTCATCGCTCAAATCCCGGGAAACTCTACGGATACCCCCAGCCGCATCCCAGGCAGAAATGCTAACTCGGGCGTCAATTCTTTCTACCGTTACCGCTGACAGCCAACAGCGCACGGGCGGAGGGAACGACCATGGGTTGCTCACGGTACATCGGCCGGGTCGGAGCCCTGGCAGTGTTTTTCGGGGTCGGCATATCGCTCACGACCGGGCAGGCGATCGCCTACGCCGAGCCGTCATCGACGACGCCGGACACCGCGCATGCCGCGGATGCGGCAGCCTCAGGCAAACCGGCGCCCAAGCACGCGCCCGCCCCGGCGACAGCGGCAGTGCCCGATGCCGCGGCGGCCACGTCATCAGACGGGCCGGCGCCGTCGGCCCACAAACCCAAGCGACAGCCCAAAAACAAGGGCGGCGAAGGCAGAAGCGCGGACGCCGCCGACAAGCGCCGTGACGCGAACCCCAGTCACCACGTGGACAGCACCGTCAAGGCAGGGCCGACCTCAACTTCCGGCGAATCCATCGGCGCCACAACAAAAATCAGTCAGCCGCAGCCCGCCGCCACGGTCAAGCACTCCCCCACACCGGCCACCGTCACAACCGCGGCCGTGCCCGCGACCGCGACCGCATCGGTAGTCCGTACCGCGGCGGCACCACTGGCAGCGGTCGTCACGCCCAACGTGTCGGCCCCGACTGTTCCCAACCCGATCAGCCAGATCGTCGCCGCGGCAAAGCAACTCCTCAGCATCGCGCTGAGGCCGCTGGTGTCGGTCCTGCCGTCGAACGTGCCCGCCAATTCACCGGCCTTGTGGACGGTACTCGCGTGGGTGCGCAGGCAGATCGAGACGAATCTCCTTCCGCCCCATGTGGTTTCCTCCTGGAATGTGACCAGCCCGAACCTGCTGACCAACCCCGGCGCGGAGCTGGGTGATCCGTCGCTGTCCGGCGGCAGCACGGTGTCCATCCCCGGCTGGACCGTCACCGGCACGCCGACCGTCATCAAGTACGGCACCGTGCGCCAGCTCCCGTTGGGTCTGCCGACGCCGGGGCCGACGCTCCCGGCCATCTTCAACTTCCCCAGCGATCGGCCCACCCCGAGCGACACCCAGTTCTTCGGCGGCGGCAACGTCGCAACCTCCACGCTGACCCAGACGGTCGACCTCAGCGGCGCCGCGGCGGGCATCGACTCCGGCACGACACCGTTCAAGCTGAGCGGATTCCTGGGCGGCGCCATGATCGATCCTTCGGCCGCGTCGATCAAGGTCACGTTCTTCGACGCCGGCGGGACGCAGCTCGGCGTCGGCAAAGTGGCACCGGTCGGTCCCCTCGAGCGCTGGTTCCAGACCGGATTGCTCGAGCGCAGCACCGAAGGCACCATCCCCGTCAACACCCGCACCGCGCAGGTGGTCGTCACGCTCAAGGACTCGAACCCGCTGACCGGCGGCTACAACAACGCCTTCGCCGACGATCTGTCCTTCACCGTCGGGGCGTCGCTGCCGGCACCGCCGCCGCCCACCCCGCCGAAGTCGACGGTCGGCGCGCTCGACCACATCTTCATGGTCTACCTGGAGAACAAGGGCTACAAGGACATCGTCGGCAGCGCGAACGCGCCGTATCTCAACAGCCTGATCGACACCTACGGCGTCGCGACCGACTACCACGCGCTGACGCATCCGAGCGACCCGAACTACTACCCGATCCTCGGCGGCTCCGACTTCGGCCTCAGCTACAACTGCGCGACCAACTGCATCGATGCCACCAACCTCGCCGACCGAATCGAATCGGCGGGCAAGACCTGGGCCGGGTACGCGCAGGGCATGTCCGCCGCCGGGCCCTACGTGTCGACAAGCGATTATGCGCCCGACCAGTTGCCGTTCCTGGCGTACAGCGACATCTACAACAATCAGGCCCGCGCCGCCGCGCATCTCCACCCATTGACCCAGCTGGCGACCGACCTCTCATCGTCGGCCACGACGCCCAACTTCGCCTGGTTCGCGGCCAATGAAGCCAACAACGGCGAAGGTCCCATCGACTCCGTCCAGGGCGTCCTCAACTACATCGGGGCGCTGCTCACCAACCACCAGTACAACGTCAAGGCGGCCGATCAGTTCGCTCAGCAGACCATCCCGACCATTCTGAATTCGGCCGTCTGGAACGACCCGACACAGCGGTCGGCCATCGTCGTCACATTCGACGAAGACAGCGACAACCTGTCGCTCGGTTTCGGGAACGGCGGCAATCGTGTTGTCACCGTGGTGATTCCGTCACAGGGAGCCGTCGACGCCGGGATGCGTTCGGGTAACTTCACCAGCACCACCTACGCCAACCACTACAGCCTGCTGCGCACCATCGAGGATTCACTGCAATTGGCACCGTTGACCAACAACGATGCCTACGCCGTGCCGCTCAACGACTTCTGGGGCACGCCGCCGGTCATGCCGTAACCCAGAAACGACAGTCGGGCCCGAGGAAAACCTCGGGCCCGACGTCTACTTCCGGCTGGGTCGGTGGATCAGAACCAGTCGACCTGCGCTTCGACGGTGGTCCGGTCCAGGCTGGCCAGCAGGTCCAGCTGGGTCGTCACCTTCGGCAGCTCGTAACGGAAGAAGTACTGCGCGGCAGCACGTTTCCCGTCGTAGAAGTTGCCGGTGTTGCCGCCGGCGGCAACCAGCTGCTCCAGCCAGATCCAGGCCATCACGATGTGGCCGGCGGCTTCCAGGTATGCGGTCGAGTTGGCCAATGTGGTCTCGGGATCGCCTGCGGCCCACAGCGTCGCGGTGACCTCGGCGAGCCGGTCGGTCTGCGCCTGCAGCTCCCGCGCGTAGCCGGCCGTCGCCTCCGACTGCAGTGCGGTCTGGACGGTCTCCCCGATCCGGCGCTGCAGCAGCTTCAGGCCGGCGCCGCCCTGCATGACGACCTTGCGGCCGAGCAGGTCGATGCCGTGAATGCCATGCGTGCCTTCGTGAATGGCGTTGAGGCGGTTGTCGCGGTACTGCTGCTCGACGTCGTACTCGGTGGTGTAGCCGTAGCCGCCGTGAATCTGGATGCCGAGGTTGTTGGCTTCCAGGCACCACTGCGACGGCCAGCTCTTGGCGATCGGGGTGAGGACCTCGAGCATCAGCTCGGCCTCGTCGCGTTCGGCGCCGGTGAAGATCTTGATCTGGTCGACCAGCCGGGCGCAGTACAGGCCGAGCGCCAAAGCGCCTTCCACGTAAGACTTCTGGGCCAGCAGCATGCGCTTGACGTCGGCGTGCTCGATGATCGCGACCTGCGCGCGCGACGGATCCTTGTCGCCGACCGGACGGCCCTGGGTGCGCACCTTGGCGTACTCCAGCGACGTGAGGTATCCGGCGTAACCGATGGCGGTGGCCATGGAACCGACGGCCACGCGGGCCTCGTTCATCATGTGGAACATGTAGGCCAGGCCGCGGTGCTCCTCGCCCACGAGGTAGCCGACAGCGCCGGGCTCGTCGGTGGGCTGGTGGCTGCCGTCACCGAAGTTCAGCAGGGCGTTGGTGGTGCCGTGGTTGCCCATCTTGTGGTTGAGGCTGACGAGCGCCACGTCATTGCGGGTGCCGTCGGTCAGGTACTTCGGCACGATGAAAAGCGAGATGCCCTTCACGCCGGGGCCGCCGCCCGGGACCTTGGCCAGGACCAGGTGCACGATGTTCTCGGACAGCTCGTGGTCACCGCCGGTGATCCACATCTTGGTGCCGGTGACCCGGTAGGTGCCGTCAGCGGCCTTGGTGGCCTTGGTGCTGATGTCGGCGAGCGACGAGCCGGCGTCCGGCTCGGAGAGGCACATGGTGCCGAAGTAGCGGCCCTCGAGCATCGGGCGGACCCAGGTGTCGATCTGCTCTTCGGTGCCGTACTCGGTCAGCAGGTTGGCGTTGCCGACGGTGAGAAACGCGTACGAGAAGGTGGCGGGGTTCGCGGCACGGAAGAACGCGGCCGACGACTGCGCGACGACGTTGGGCAACTGCATGCCGCCGACACGCTCGTCGAACGAGCTGGCCATCAGGCCCGCACCGTTGAAGTCGTCCAGCGCCTGCTTGATCTCGTCGATCAGCACGACCTTGCCGGTCTCGTCCACGAACGGCGGGTTGTGGTCGGCCTTCTTGTTGTGCGGCGCGAAGCGCTTGGTCGCGATGTCGGCGCTCAGATCGAGGACGGCATCGAAGGTGTCCCGCGAATGCTCCGCGAAGTGCTCGTGCTTGGTGAGCTCGACGACGTCAAGCCACTCGTACAGCAAGAAGTCCAGGTCGCGCCGAGACATGAAATCAGTCACTGGGTTCTACCTTCCAATGCAGCCAGACATTAGCAGTCGCTCATTTCCTAAGCGATTGCTAATATCGCCTATCGGCCGGGTCTGTGTCAACTGTGTGTACGATCACCAGCACATGAAGACCGACCGGACCACCGACTCGGCCGCCGCCGAGCGCATCCGGCGGGCGGCCATCGAGGCGTTCGCGGAATCCGGCTACGGCGGCACCTCGACCCGTCAGATCGCCAAACGCCTCAACATGAGCGCGACGGCCATGTACCCGCATTACCGGTCGAAGGAAGAACTGCTCTACGCCATCGCCTTGGAAGGGCACGGCAGCCTGCTGGCGACGCTGCGGGCCACCGACGATGCCGGCGCGCCGAGCGCGGAACGCTTCCACACGGTCGTCGCGGCCTTCGCCACCTGGCACGCGGAGAACAGCAAGCAGGCCAGGGTCGTGCAGTACGAGCTCCACGGCCTGACCCCGGCCCACTACCGGACCATCGCCCCACTGCGGCACCAGGTCACCGCCGTGATCGCCAACATCATCGAATCCGGCATGGCGACAGGCGAATTCCACGTCGACAACCTCGACGACGTCGTGATGGCCATCTCGTCGCTGTGCGTCGACGTCTGCCGCTGGTTCCCCTCGCGGACGCACCGCGATCCCCACAAATTGGGCGAGATCTACGCCCAGGTCGCCGCCCGCCTGGTGCGCTGACCGCACTCTGCGGAAGTTCCTTCGGCGGCCCCGTCGCGCCCCCGATTTTTCGGGCTCTACCTGCCATAACCGGCCAGTGAACCGTCGGCGGTCGTGATGTACTTGCTGCCGACGACAGGAGGCCCGATGGTCAACCCTCCACCGGAGGATCGCGAACAGGTCGCGACGGCGGCCGACGACAGCCCGTCCACCACGGGCGACGCGCCAACGACCGAGGTCCGGTTGCGCCGCGTGCGCGGCAGATTCAGCATCCAGTCGAAGCTCATCACGATGCTGCTGGGCGCGAGCATCGTCTCGGCCGCCATCGTGGGTTTCATCGGGTACCAGACCGGACAGGCCTCGTTGCGCAACGCCGCTTTCGATCGGCTGACGCAGGTCCGTGAGACGCAGTCCCGGCAGTTCGCCGCCCAGGTCACCAACCTGAAGAACGCCCTGCTCATCTATACCAGCGGGCCGGCGATGGCCGAAGCCGTGCAGGCCTTCAGCACCGGGTTCAACGAATTGGCCAATGCCACAATCGATCCCGCCGAGCAGCAGGCGATCGTCAACTACTACAACCAGGAACTGATCAACCCCGTCGAACGGGCGACGGGGGCCAAGCTGAACCTCGACGTGCTGCTGCCGTCGTCCAACGCGGCCAAGTACCTGCAGGCGCGGTACACCGTCGCCGCGGCACGGCCCAACGGCCCACCGCCGCCGCCCGACCCCACCGCCTGGGGCGCCGCCTCGGCCCGCTACAACCCGTTCTTCCAGGAGATCGTGCGGCTGTTCGGCTACGGCGACGCCCTGTTGATCGACGCCACCGGCAACGTCGTGTACTCGGCCAAGAAGCGTGCGGACCTCGGCACGAACGTCCTGTCCGGTCCATACCAGCAGGGCAACCTGCACGAGGCCTACGCCAAAGCCATGGGCGCCGACCGAGTCGGGTACGTCGCCGTCACCGACTACCAGACCTATCACCCGGCCGCCGACCACCCGATCGCCTGGATGGCCGCGCCGGTCGTGACGGGCGGCCGCACCGTGGGAGTCGTGGCGCTGCAATTCCCGATCTCCGGGCTGAACGCGCTGATGACATTCAGCGGCAAGTGGCAGGCGAACGGTCTGGGCTCGACCGGCGAGACCTACCTCGCCGGCACCGACGATCTCATGCGGTCGAATTCCCGCCTCTTCGAGGAGAATCGGCAGACCTATCAACACGATGTCGTCGCGGCCGGGACACCCGCCGAGTTGGCGGAGCGCGCCGTCCGGCTCGGCGGTACCACGCTGATACAGCCCGTCGGCGGCCCCGCCACCCGCGCCGCGCAGCGCGGCCAGTCGGGGGTGCTGATCGCCACCGACTACCTCGGTCAGGAAACGCTGCAGTCGTATGCACCCGTGACCGTCGGCCCCGACGTCAACTGGTCGATCGTCGCAAAGATCGACACCGCGGAAGCCTTTGCGCCCGAACGCGTCTTCACCAGAACCATGGGCGTGGCGGTGACCGCGATCGTCATCCTGGACTGCCTGGCCGCCATGGCACTCGCGCAGCTGTTCGTGCGGCCCATCCGTCGGCTCGAGGCGGGCGCCCAGAAGGTCAGCCGGGGCGACTACGACGCGATGATCCCGGTGCGGACGCGCGACGAATTCGGGGATCTGACCAAGACATTCAACGACATGAGCCGGCTGCTCGGCATCAAGGACGACCTGCTGCGGCGCGAACGCCGCGAGAACGCCCAGTTGCTGCGCTCGCTGATGCCCGAATCGGTCATCGAGCGCTATCGCAGCGGCGAGGAGACGATCAGCGAGAACCATCAGGACGTCGCGGTGCTCTTCGCCGACATCGACGGTCTCGACGCCCTCTCCAGCGCGCTACCGGCCGACCAATTCCTCACGGTGGTCAACGAATTGGTGCGCCAGTTCGACGACGCCGCCGAACGCAGCGGAGTCGAACCGGTGCGCATCCTGCGCAACGGCTACACGGCGAGCTGCGGTTTGAACGTGCCCCGGCTGGACAACGTCGAGCGCATCGTCAACTTCGCCATCGAATTGCAGCGCATCGTGGCCCGTCTCAACGACGAGGACAATCTGCAGCTCGGTTTCCGGGCCGGCATCGACACCGGCACCGTCACCAGCGGCCTGGTGGGCGGAGCCACCATGATGTACGACATGTGGGGCAGCGCAGTCGATTTGGCCTATCAGATTCAGGCCGGCGGCGCCGAGCCCGGGATCTACATCACCGGGCGGGTGTACGACGCCGTGCACGACACCCACCGGTTCACGCCCGCCGGGCAGCACATCGTCGACGATGTCGAAGAGCCCATCTGGCGGCTGGCGGGGCGGCGGTAGGCCGTGTACTCCTCCGGTTCGTCATGGTTCCTGTGGGTCGCAGCGATCGCCATCGGGCTACCTGTCGGCCTGATCGTCCTGACCGAGTGGCGGCGCGCCCTGATCCGCCGGCGCAGCCCGCTCGCCGCGCCCGTCGGGCTCCTGCGCACGTATGTGCTCCCCGTGATCGCCGTCCTGCTGCTGATGCTCAAGGTGGCGGTCGTCCCCGCCCGCGACGTTCCCATCCGCATCGTGGCGACCGTCCTGGTGTTCCTGGTGCTGCTGCTGGTGTTGTCCGGCTTGAGCAACACGATGTTCGCGAACGCCCCGGAGACCTCGTGGCGCAGCCGCATCCCCCGCATCTTCCTCGACGTCGCGCGGATGGTGCTCATCATCCTGGGCTTGGCGGTGATCTCCCGGTACATCTGGGGCAGCAACGTCAAGGGCGTCTTCACCGCAGTCGGTGTCAGCTCCGTGGTCCTCGGCCTCATGCTGCAGCACTCCGTCGGGCAGATCGTGTCCGGGTTGTTCATGCTGTTCGAGCAGCCGTTCCGGATGGGCGACTGGCTGGACACCGCCGCCGCGCGTGGCCGCGTCGTCGAAGTCAACTGGCGCGCCGTCCACATCGAGTCCAGCACCGGCGTACAGATCACGCCCAACTCGGTGCTGGCCGGCACGTCCTTCACCAACCTGAGCCGGCTGGCCACCTCGCACACCACCATCACCACGACGTTCGCCGCCACCGACCCACCCGACCAGGTGTGCGCGATGCTCACCAGGATCGCGGCCGCCCTGCCGAACCGCGGCGACGACGTCGAGCCCACCGCCGTGCCGATCGGCGATCACAAGTACCGCACCACCATCGGGCTGAAATCGCCCGGGGACGACGACGCCGTGCAGGCCACCTTCCTACGCTGGGCCTGGTATGCGGCTCGGCGCGACAAGCTGCATCTCGACGGTGTGGCCGACGACTACTCCACCCCCAAACGTGTCGACGAGGCGCTCGAGGAGGCGGCGGCACCCGCGCTCCGCCTGAACAAAGCCGACCAGCAGGCTCTCGCGCCGTATGCGCGCCTGATCCGGTACGGCACCGGCGAGCTCATCCAGGCACCCGGCGAGGTCCCGAAAACCATCACGGTGGTGGTGTCCGGGCGGGTCCGATTGACCGTGCCGACGGCCGACGGTTCAGTCGCCGGCGTGCGTACCCTCGACAAGGGGGCTCTCCTCGGCGTTGCGGCCTTCACCCACCAGGCGAACCTCGCTTACGTCCACGCCATCGACGAGGTCACCCTGCTGCAGATCGAACACGACGAAATCCAGCGCCTGCTGGCCGACCGGCCGCAGCTGTCGCGGGAGTTCGGCCGCGTCATCGACGAACGACGCAGCGAGGCCAGAGCCACCATCCGATCCGCGGGGAAAGCGGACCGTGCCAAGGTGATTCGAGATGCGGCAGCACAGCTCGGCACTGCCGGTGGAGCCAAGGCGTTGGATACCCCTTAGCTCATCACAGGCATCACGTTTCAGCCATCCCGTCGAGCTTGCTGATGTGTCGCTCGAAGAACTCGATGATGTCGTCACGACCGCCTGACACCCCAAGCGACGCATGCATGGACAGCAGTTGCGACGTCCCGACGATCAAGAACGTCGCTACCGCCGGCGATAGGTCCTCGGCGGCGATGCCATGCCGCACGAGGACGGACCTGATGGTCTCGACCTGCGCGTCCAGAATCTGCTGCGCCGCGCCCGCGACCTCAGATTGCAGCGCTTTACGATGATTGGCGAGTGCGACGTACTCTGTGAGCAGTCGAGACTCACGGTTGTCGATGAGGTAATTCCACAACGCCCGCAACGGGTTCGGCGCCAGCAGGATATGCGCCTGCGCGGCCAATCCGAGCTCGGTCTTGCGCCGGATAGCAGCCAAGAACAGATCGTCCATGGTGCGGAAGTAGTAGTGGACCAGCTGCGGCTTCAGTCCAGCTCTTTCAGCCAGCCGCCGCGAGGTCACCGCGGCGTAACCCTCCTCGAGCATCAGCGCCTCAGCAGCATCGAGCAGGGCGCCGCGGTTCTTGGACTCGGGACCAGCGATCCTGCGTTCCGATGCCATAGCGTCACCGTCCAATCTCGGTCGCGGCGCGCCGCGTCCATCTCGATGCACACCACGGAAGCGTGGCGACGCCACGATGCTAAGCATGTGCTCGGCACAAGCGGCCACCAGCCTGCCCTCGGGTACAGTTCATGAGTGTTTTCCGCCGATGACATGGGCGTGTGGTGACCGGCCCGACAGACGATCCGATCTGGAAACAACGCGCGGTCGAGCGCTCCCTCAAGACGGCGAAACTACGGGCAGCCCAACGAGTACAACGATTCATGGACGCCGCTCAGTCGATCATCGCCGAGAAGGGCAGCACGGATTTCACGGTCCAGGAGGTCGTCGACCGCTCCGGCCAGTCGCTGCGCAGCTTCTACCTGCAGTTCGATGGCAAGCATGAACTACTGCTGGCGCTGTTCGAAGATGCGCTGGCCCGCCTGGCCGACCAGATCCGGTCCGCGATCGACGCCGAGATCGACCCACTGAAGCAGCTCAAGAACGCCATCGCGCTACTGCTCGAATTGTGTCGTCCCGGCCCGGCACCCGGGCGACCGCTGTTCACCGACTTCGCTCCACTTCTCATGGCCACTCACCCAGCTGAGGTGAAAATTGCCCATGCGCCGCTACTGTCATTGCTTACCGAATTGATGGAAAATGCCAGTGCGGCTGGGGAATTGCGCTCAAACGTCAACCCGGCACGGATGGCAGTCATAACCATGCAGACGGTGATGTCCGTCGCCGAACCCACCGGAATCACCGGCGACTCAGACACGGATCCCATCACCACCGAGGAACTCTGGGATTTCTTGGCCAACGGCTTCGTCGCGCCGTAATGAGAATTGGATACCGATTTCCGAGAGGAGGTTGCCCGCAGTGACAAAAGTGGCGGCAGCAGATAAGCGCCGGCGGCGCGAACGCGGTTCCATCAATCCCGACGACATCGTCAGCGGTGCATTCGAACTCGCCGAACGGGTTTCGATCGACCATCTCAGCATGCCGATGCTGGGAAAGCATCTCGACGTCGGTGTCACGAGCATCTACTGGTACTTCCGCAAGAAAGACGACCTGCTGGACGCCATGGCCAACCTCGCCGTACAGCGGTATGCGCTTTCCACGCCCTATGCCGTTGGCGAAAACTGGCGGTCTGCACTACGCAGCCACGCCCGCACGATGCGACAACTGTTCCTGGACAACACAGTCATGTGCGACCTGATCCTCATTCGCTCCCCACATGCCCAACACGCCGATCGCTTGGGCCTACAAGCCGTCGAGCAAGCCATCTCCAGCTTGGTCGAAGCCGGGCTGACGCCGGAGGCCGCGTTGGATGTCTATGCGGCGGTATCAGTCCACGTGCGCGGATCGGTTGTGCTGCAACGACTTCGGGACAAGGCGGCGCTCAACGAGGGGCGAGGTGGGCGCCGCGACACTCTCCATGCCGATCCCGCTACCACACCACTGCTCGCGCAGGCGCTTCAGGACGGTCAGCAACTCCACACTCTGGACGAGGCGAATTTCGACTTCGGTCTCGAGTGCATTCTCGACCATGCTGAGCGCCTGATCACGGTCAACACGAAGCCGGCACGAGTGCGCAGACCGGTGCGCCCGTGAGCCAGCGGACACCACGCCGGCCGATGCTGCCGCACGGAGAACACCGCTCGCGTGGGATCTAGCTCCGGTTCGTCCTGATGTCGAAGCCGACCTTCTCGCCATCGACGCTGGTGATCTTCAGGTGCGCCTTATATGGCCCTTCCGGTCCCGTGAAGGTGCAGTCGAATTCGCCGCCGACCTCGGCGTCGATGCCCGATGGGCACTTGACATCGGTCGGGTGGAATCCGGTCTTGCTGGTCACCATGTCGGTCACCGACTGCGCGGCGCCTTCCGGTTTGATGGTCGAGGTACACGCGCCCAACTGCAGCGTGAGCACCCCGACGATGACGGTCGTGCCGATGAAGCCGGTGGATCGGGTCATGACGGGAACGTAGTGGCAGCCAGTTGGAAACGCGTTGGAAAACGGCCGCAGCGTCCGGCCGCGGGCGATTAGCCGCGCGGTCAGCGGGTATCACGACAGTTGCCCTTTCACCTGCCGAGGTAATCGCGACGATGAGGTTTGCATATCTGGCCGGAAGCTTGGCGTTCCTCCTCATCTGGCTGGCGCTGTGGTGGCGTTCGAGCCGGCTGCGACGCATGCTGATGCTGCGGGTCAGCGCGGCAACCGCGCTGCTGGGACTCACCGAACCGCTCTACGTTCCCGAATACTGGCACCCACCAACGCTTTTCGACCTGAATCTCAAGACGGGTTTCGATATCGAGAGCGTGTTGTTCTCGTTCGCCATCGGGGGAATCGCCACCGCGGTGTACGGCGCCTTGCGTACGAACCGACAGCTGCGCCGCAGCGCAGCCGCACCGCGTGGGCCTCGGCAGATCCTCCACGCCGTCGCCATCGCGGTCCCGATACCGGTGCTCGTCCTGCTCACCCTCCTGACGAGCCTCAACCCGATCATCACGACCATCGCGGCGCTGAGCGCGGGCGTGGCAGTCAGCGCGGCCTGCCGGCCGGATCTGATCGCCCGGATGTTGACGTGCGGTTTGCTGTTCTTCGGCCTCTACTTCGTCTTCTTCGCGCTGTTCAACATCGCATTTCCCGGCTACATCGACAGCGTCTGGAATCTGCCGGCACTGTCCGGGGCCGTCATCGCGGGCGTACCTGTCGAGGAGTTGTCGTTCGGCTTCGTCTTCGGCCTGATGTGGTCCAGCGTCGCCGAGTACGTCGTGTGGGCGACGGTCGACCCATCGGCGTGACGGCACGACGGCGCCGCGGGCTCGCGTTTGCGGTGGGCACCGGCAGAAGTGGGTATCAGCCAGACATGAATGCCGAGATGATCCAAGATCGCCGCGCGTCGCTGTCGTTCGTCGTCGCGCTCACCGCGCTCGTGGGCGTCTTGGCTTACTGCGACTTCCCAGTGGAGTGGCTGGTCAACTCCCAGCTCAGCCCCCTGCGCTCGTACGTCAGCGAGCTGGCCGTCGCAGGCCAACCGGCGCGTTCGTTCTTCCGGGTGAGTGACGTCGTGGCCGGAGTCGGCTTGATCGCCGTTGCCAATCTGCTGATGCGTTGGCCGCCGACAACGCAGGCGTCGGTCGCGCATCTGTGCGCGATGGTCGCCGGAATCTCGTCGATGGCCGATGGCCTGTGGCCCATGCCGTGCGCGCCATCGATCGACATGAGCTGCCGCGCAAAGGAAGAAGCGATTCACACCACGCAGGTCGTCCAACCCCATACCGCTTCCAGCCTCATCGGGTTCACCGCACTCGTCTGTGCCATCGGCCTCTACGGGGCAGTGCTGACACGTCACCCGGGCTACGGCAGGCTCGGCGCCGCCGGACTCTCTGCTGCAGCCGCGGCTGCCCTCCTCGGCGGTGTCGACGTCGCCATGTGCCTGGCGTCCTCGACGGCCTGGGCCGGGCTGGTGGAGCGGCTACAGATCGGCGTCATATCTGCGTGGCTGGCTGCTCTGGTAATCCGCGCGGCACGTGACGGCGTCACTGTGATCGACGGATGCGGTCCCCCACGGCCGCAACCCGGCGCCGTACCCGAGTGACCCGTGGTACGTACTCGGCCGCGCGCCGGGCACCGTCCAGAATCGTGGTCATCGGCTGCAGCGGTGCGGAGACGCGAATCGGCGTCCGATCGACCTGCGGCGGCTGATTTCCCTGCCACCACACCGGTTCGGTGAGCCGCTGCACGAACGGCACCGAACTCTCCACCGAGGCGTTGCCCCACTCGATCGCGCGATCGATGGCTTCCGGCGCGGCGGCCAACGTGACGGGAGACAGCGTGGGACTGAACCGGATGACGCGGTCGGCGAACGGCGCGTTGCGGACCATCTGCAACTGCAGCGCCTGGGTGATCGGTTGCAGCCAAAGGTGTCTCGGGTTCCATTGCGGGTGGAAGCAGTCCCAGCCGATGTAGCACGCGTTGCGGGTGCCGAGCCGACCGTCCTGAATTCGCTTCCACGCCAGCTCGATCGGGACGTTACTCGCCGCTCCCCCGTCGACCAATGCGGCGACATCCTTCTCCACGAGCAGCTGATCGAGCAGGCCCCACATCCGCGGATCACTCGACTCATGATGCAGAATCCCCGGGATCGCCGACGAAAAGCTCGCGGCGTCAACGACATTGAAGTCGGCCGTCAGATCGTCGCCGCCGAGCACGATCGGCTTGACGACGCGCGAATCGATGAACGCAGCGACCTGCCACAGCCGGTTGACGACGCCGGGCGCGTAGCCAAGCTTGAGGTGCTCGAGCGCGCGCACCCCCATCATCGTGAAATGCGACGGATGGAACTGGCCGGGCAGCCGGTCGAAAGACTGCTTCCGGACCCCGGCGACGACGGTCTCGTACGGGATCGAGAGATCGGTCATCCGCATCGGTTCACCGTCCTCGCGCGTGAACATCTCCTTGGCGAACTCGTTGAACTGCAATGAGAACAGTCCGTTGAGTCCGTGGCGACGACGGGTCCGGGCCGGGGCCAGGACGCCGCGGTAGGTGACGGTCTTCGCCCAGGCGACGTAGTCCTCGATGGGCACCGGCAGCACGCGCGCCATGACGCTGCCGACGATGGCGCCGAACGAGTTGGTCAACATGTACGCGGGCGGCAGCCCCGCCGCGAGCATGCGCTGCATGCCGCCGAGGTAGACGTAGCCGGCGCCGCCCCCGCCGCCCAGCACCGCGACGTAGGTCTTGTAACCGAGTTCGGCGTCGAGTTCGGCCGCGGAGAAGTCATTGCCGTGACGCTCCAGCAGCACCGACCGCTCGTAGTCGACGTCTTCGGCGAAAGTCTCGAGGATCGCCTTCGCGGCATCCAGCCGTTCCTGTGCGGTGGTTCGCCCGCGCAGTGCGTGGTAGAGCGCGTCAATCACCCGGGCACGGAAGCCGGCGATCTCGTCACCGACCGTCACATCGCCACGGCCGCGGGTGCCGCCCGGCCCGGCGGCACCCGGTTCGAACACCGTCAACCGCGCGAAGCTCAAGAGGTAGCGCAGGCGCCGGAACTGCTCGGGGCTGAGCACGTCGGGGCATTCGAGGTCGGCCCGAACCAGCGCGGCTTCCATGTGCTGCAGTGCGAGAGTCGGATTGCTGCCCGGAAGGCCAGGGGGTTCCGCGGCTTCTATCACCGCCAGCTCGGTGGACACGTCGCCGAACGGTACGAGCTCGGGATTCACCATCAGATCATTGTTCGCCACCGGGCATCCGGCCGCGGCGGTTGGGTCGGATTGCCAGAACTGCCCGACAACGTCAACTCTGCCGCGACTCGGCCAGCACGTCCGAGAGCCACTTGATCACCAGATCGGGCTGCTCGTCGATGATGAAGTGACCGCAGTTGGGCACCTCGGTGATGTTCAGATCGTCGGCGTGGTCCTTGAAGCCCTCCAGCAGCGACGGATGCACCGCCACATCGTCGAGACCGAACAGCACCCGCACCGGCATCGCGAGCTTCTGATCGTCGTAGGGACCACGCGCCAGTTTCGCGAACTCCTTGCCGACCATGGCGCGGTAGATCTTGGAGCCCGCGACACGACGGTCCCGATCACGGAAGCAGCTGCGGAAGAAGTCCACCGACTCCTGGGGCATGCCACTGCGGCGGATGAACCACCACAGCGTCGGCGACAGGTGCGACAGCGGCCCGACCACCGGAGCGCCCACGACAAGTTGGTACGCGAGTTTGTGGGCATGCCGTGCGACCCGGCCCGGCTCCTGCCACACCGGCGGGATGTTCAGGATCGCCAGCCGCGTGACGCGCGTCGGCGCCTTCAACGCCACCAGCTGCGCGGTCCAGCCGCCCCAGTCATGACCCACCAGGTCGAAGGTGTCCAGCCCCAGCGCCGTCGCCGCGGCGAGCACGTCGGAGGCGAACTGCTCCTTCTCGTAGCCCTTCGGCGTGACCTCGCTCCAGCCGGCGCCGCGCAGGTCCATGGCGTGCACCCGGTAGCCGGCATCGGCCAGCGCCGGGATGACCTTGTGCCACATGAACCAGTTCTCCGGCCAACCGTGCAGCAGGACGACCGGGCGCCCCGCCTCCGGCCCGGCCACGGCGACGTGAATCTTCACGTCGCCGGCCTGCACGTATTCATGGGTCACGCCATCGACGGTCGGCATGCTGCGCTGAGTCATGCGCGCATCTTACCGCGCGGTAAGTTCGATGATCGAGAGGTGGCGGATTCTTCGATCGGGACGCTGACGCGGTCCGCAGCGATCAGTTCGTCGCCGCGTTCCACTCATAGGGCAGGAACTTCCCGTCGAACGTGATCACCACGCGGTCACCGCCCGGGTGGGGCTTGCGTTGCAGGTCGAGGCTGAAGTTGATGGCGCTCATGATGCCGTCACCGAACTGCTCGTGGATGACCTCCTTGAGCGCTGGACCGTACACCGAGAGCGCTTCGTAGAGCCGGTAGATGGTCGGGTCGGTGGGCACCGCGGTCGGCAACCCGCCGCGCATCGGAACGGCGGCCAGCACGGGAACGACGGACTCGTCGAGACCGAGCAGTGCCACGACCTTGGCGCCCAGTTCGGCCGGCACCGGGTGCTGGCCGAGCAGTGCCGCGATCGTCCACACCAGCGGACGCTCGACCGCATCCGCCAACTGTTGCCACGTCAGGCCTTTCGCCAGGCGCGCGGCGACGATCGCTTCGGTTACTTGATCTCGTGTCATGCGGTACAGCTTCGTGGACCGGTGTTACTGAGGAATTACGAGTTCGGCGCTGCCGCACCAGCAATGCCCGCCCCCGGAAACGAGAAAACCCGCCCTGACCGAAGTCAGAACGGGTTTTACTTGTGGAGCTAAGGGGACTCGAACCCCTGACCCCCACACTGCCAGTGTGGTGCGCTACCAGCTGCGCCATAGCCCCTTAAGTGGTGCCTGATGAAGCTACACCACTGGCACCACGGTCGACAAAACGGCTGGTCAGAGGGACCCTTCCACCGGCTCGTGGCCCAGTGGACAGATCGGGGTCTCCTCTTCGTCACCGGAATGACGCGTTTCCGGGGCCAGCGACCAACACACCGCAGCCGCCAGCAGGATCACCCCGCCGACGCCGAAGGCGGCGGTGAACGACACGTGCTGGGCGATCTGTCCGGCGGCCAGGGAGCCGACGATCGTGCCGAGGTCCGACATCATCTGAAAGGTCGCCACGGCGGTGCCGCCGCGCGCCCGGTTGCCGATGATGTCCGCGACAGCCGCCTGCTGTGGCGAGACGAAGACGCCACTCGCCGCACCCGTCACGAACGCGATCACGAGGAACACCGGCAGCGACGTGGTCCAGCCGAGCAGCGCCGTCGAGGCGGCCGACACCGTCAAGCCGACGATCATCAATTTGCGGCGGCCAACCCGGTCGGACAAGTGCCCGCTGGGAATCACGGCACAGACGTTGCCGATCGCGAACATCGCCAGCACCAGGCCGGCCATGCCCGCGCTGCGGTGCAGCACGTCGACGACGAACAGCGGCACCAGCGCCACCCGCAGGCCCAGCGCCGCCCATCCGGCCGCCAGGTTCGACAGTAGGGCGGCCTGATAGGCACGGTTACGCAGCACGGTTCGCACCGACACCGTCGGCCCGATCACCTCCTCGTCGCGAGCGGCCAGCGTCGAGTTCCGCAGGCTGACGAACACGACGACCGCGGCGACCACCAGCGCCATGCCGTAGATGGCGAACGGCACGGACAGACCCAGCCCCGCAGTCAGGCTGCCGACCACCGGCCCGGCCACGCCACCGATCATGAATGCGCTCGAGAACAACCCGGCCACCCGGCCACGGGCGTCGAACGGCGACAGCCGGATCATCAGCGCCAGCGACGACACCGTGAACATCGCCGAGCCCGCACCACCGAGGGATCGGAACACCAACAGCTGCCAGTAGGTCTCCGCGAACGCGCAGGCCAGCGTCGACAACGCGACGATCAGCAGGCCGGTGAGATAGACGCGCCGCTCACCGAGCTTCTGCACCAACAGGCCGCTGGGCGGCGCGAAGATCAGCCGCATCGCGGCGAACGCGGTGATGACGAACGTCGCCGCGCTGATACTGACACCGAAATTGCGGGCGTACGCCGGCAGTACCGGGGCCACCACGCCGTAGCCGAGTGCGATGACGATGTTGGCGCCGGCCAGCACCCAGATCTCGGCCGGCAGTCGGGTCGGGGTCGGACAGTCGCCCTCCGTTACAGCGCTCACGCTATGACTGTATTCACCACTTCCCGCGCCGCGGCCTGAACCTGCGCCAGATGTTCCGGACCCTTGAACGACTCGGCGTAGATCTTGTAGACGTCCTCTGTTCCCGACGGCCGCGCGGCGAACCAGGCGTTCTCGGTGGTCACCTTGAGCCCGCCCAACGGCGCGCCATTGCCGGGCGCAGTGGTCAGCTTGGCGACGATCGGCTCGCCCGCCAACTCGGTCGCGGTGACCTGCTCGGCCGACAGCTTCGCCAAGCGGGCCTTCTGTTCGCGGCTGGCCGGCGCGTCGATGCGAGCGTAGGTCGGAGCACCGTACTTTTCGGTCAGCTCGGCGTAGCGCTGCGACGGCGACTTACCGGTGACCGCCAGGATCTCCGAGGCCAGCAGTGCCAGGATGATGCCGTCCTTGTCGGTGGTCCAGACGGTCCCGTCCGTGCGCAGGAACGACGCCCCGGCACTCTCCTCGCCGCCGAATCCGATTGTGCCGCTGAGCAATCCATCGACGAACCACTTGAAGCCGACCGGCACCTCCACGAGCTTTCGCCCCAGTCCGGCGACCACCCGGTCGATGATCGACGAGCTGACCGCGGTCTTGCCGACCGCAGTGGAACCCGGCCACCCCGCTCGATGTGTGTAGAGGTAGTCGATGGCCACGGCGAGATAGTGGTTCGGGTTGAGCAGTCCACCATCGGGCGTGACGATGCCGTGCCGGTCGGAGTCCGCGTCGTTGCCGGTGGCGATTTGGTAGCGGTCCCGATTCGCGATCAGTGACGCCATGGCGTTCGGCGAACTGCAGTCCATCCGGATCTTGCCGTCGGTGTCGAGCGTCATGAACCGCCACGTCGCGTCGACCAGAGGGTTGACGACCGTGAGGTCCAACTGATGCCGCTCGGCGATGGCGGCCCAGTAGTCGACGCTGGCACCACCGAGCGGGTCCGCGCCGATGCGCACGCCCTCGGCGCGAATGGCGTGCAGGTCGACCACATTCGGCAGGTCCTCGACATAGGCATTGAGGTAGTCGTGCCGCTCCGTGGAGCCCAGCGCACGGGCCAGCGGTATCCGCTTCACGTCGCGCAGCCCGTCGCGCAGAATCTCGTTGGCGCGCTTGGCAATCACACTCGTGGCATCGGTGTCTGCCGGACCGCCGTTGGGCGGGTTGTATTTGAAGCCACCGTCGCGCGGCGGGTTGTGCGACGGGGTGACGACGATGCCGTCGGCGAGGTCGCCTTCACGGCCGCGGTTGAAGGTCAGGATCGCGTGACTGACCGCCGGCGTCGGAGTGTAGCGGTCGGCCGCGTCGATCATCGCGACGACCTCGTTGCCGGCCAGCACCTCGAGCGCCGTGACCCAGGCCGGCTCGGACAGGGCGTGCGTGTCACGTCCGATGAACAACGGTCCGGTGATGCCCTGCGCGGCGCGATACTCGACGATCGCCTGTGTGGTGGCCAGGATGTGCGGCTCGTTGAACGCCGCGTCCAGGCTCGAACCGCGGTGGCCCGACGTACCGAAGACCACCTGCTGGTCGACGTTCTCAGGATCGGGCGCCACGGTGTAGTAGGCGGTGACCACGTGGGCCACGTCGATCAGGTCATCTGGCTGGGCCGGTTGGCCGGCGCGCGGGTTGGCCGTCATGGCCTCGATTCTGCTACCGCTTCTCCCCCGGTGTGCACCGGTCGGCGTTCGGCCACCATACTTTTGCCCTATGTTCGGCCACGACAACCGAGAATTGGCCGCCGTCTTCGTCGGGGGCGCCATCGGCACCGTCGCGCGCGCCGCACTCGCCGTCTTCGCTGCACCCCATCCCGCGCACTGGCCCTGGCCGACGTTCGTCGTCAACATCGTCGGCGCTTTCCTGCTCGGCTACTTCACCACCCGGCTGCTGGAGCGGTTGCCGGTGTCGAGTTACCAGCGCCCCCTGCTCGGCACGGGCGTGTGCGGTGGCCTGACCACATTCAGCACCATGCAGGTCGAGACGGTGCGGATGCTCCAGCACGGCGCCTACGGACTGGCCGCGGGCTACACGGTGGCCAGCATCGTCGCCGGACTGGCCGCGGTGTACCTGGCCACGGTCCTGGTGCGACGGGTTCGGGTGCGGGCATGACGGCGGTCATCTGGCTGGGCGTCGCGCTGATCGGTGGCGTGGGAGCCGTGTCGCGGTTCCTCGTGGACCGCGCGGTGTCGAAACGCAAGAGCAGCAGCTTCCCGTTCGGCACCTTCGTGGTGAACCTCAGTGGCGCCTGGCTGCTCGGCTTCTTCGGCGGCCTGGCGCTGAGTCCCAACGTCGCACTGCTGGCCGGCACCGCGTTCGTCGGCGCCTACACGACGTTCTCGACGTGGATGCTGGAGACACAACGCCTCGGCGAGGAGCGACAGGTCTGGTTCGCCCTGGCCAACATCGTGGCGAGCGTGGTGCTGGGCCTGGCCGCCGCGGCGCTGGGAATCTGGATGGGTGGCCTGCTGTGAGCGAAGCAGCGGACTACCTGAAACTCACGACGTATTTCGGTGAGCGGCAACGTATTTCCGGCCGGTTCCTGGCCGAGGAGCTGCTCGACCTGTACGCCGCCGAGAACGTCGCCACCAGCGTGGTGCTGCGCGGCATCGCGGGATTCGGGCCGCGGCACCAGCTGCGCACCGACCAGACCTTGAGTCAGTCCGAGGACCTGCCGGTCGCCATCGCCGCTGTGGACACCGCCGACAAGATCGCCGCACTGGCCGAGCAAACAGCGGAACTGACGACGCGCGGACTGGTCACGCTCGAACGCGCTCGCCTGCTCACCACCGCAAAGGCCGGCGCGAGCTCATTCCCGTCGCTTCGCTCGCCCCACCACACCAAGCTCACCGTCTATGTCGGCCGCCAGCACCGGATCGCTGGCCGGCCGGCCCACATCGCGGTGTGCGACCTGCTCCACCGGAACGGATTCGCCTGCGCCTCGGTCTTTCTCGGAGTCGATGGCACGGTCCGTGGCCGCCGTGAGCGCGCCCGCTTCCTGAACCGCAACCTGGACGTTCCCGTCATGATCATCGCGGTCGGCGACGGCGACCGCGCCGCCGCGGTCCTGCCGGAGCTGGAGCGGCTGCTGCCCGACCCGTTGGTGACGGTCGAGCGGGCCGAGCTCTGCAAGCAGGCGGGGGCACTACTGGCCCGCCCGGGTGCGCTTCCGGCGTACGACGCCGACGGAACTCCGTTGTGGCAGAAGCTCATGGTGTACACCACCGAGGACACGCTGCACGGCGGCGAGCCGGTGCACCGCGAGATCGTGCGCCGCCTGCGCGGCATCGAGGCCAGCCGCGGCGTCACCGTCCTGCGCGGTATCTGGGGCTTCCATGACCGGCGCAAGCCGCATGGCGACAGACTGTTTCAGCTCGGCCGTCAGGTTCCCGTCACGACCATCGTGGTCGATACTCCGGAAAACATCTCTACCGCTTTCGATCTCATCGATGAAGTGACCGCCGAGCACGGAGTGGTCACCTGCGAACGCGTGCCGGCGTTGGTCTCCATCGACAACGGAAACCGGGACGGCGGTACCAGTCTGGGCCACTTCATTGCCTAGAAGGTAAGCCTAGCCTAAACCCCTTCGGTCGACTACGGTCCCTCGACATGGAGACAACTGAATCGGTAAGCACTGGCTTGGCCAAGATCATGCGGGACGACATGGGCGTGGACATCAAACGCGTCACCCGCGAATCACGGCTCATCAACGATGTCGGTTTGGACTCGGTGGCATTCGCCGTGGGCATGGTCGCAATCGAAGACCGCTTCGGCGTCGCACTGTCCGAGGAAGACCTGCTCAGCAGCGAAACCGTCGGCGACCTCGAAGACGCGATCGCCGCGAAACTCCCTACCGCCCAACGCTCATGAGCGCCTCCAGCCTCGCCTCCGCCCTGTCCGCGGTGATGACGCGGTCCACGCGCGACCTGGTGACGCTCGATCCGAAAACCGCTGACTGGCAACGGCATCCCTGGCAGGAGGTGCACGCCCGGGCCGAGAACGTCGCCGCACACATCGACGGACAAAGCCGCATCGGGCTGGTCGGCGAGCCCACGGCGGAATTCCTGGCAGCCATCTACGGCGCGATCTTCGCCGGCGCCGCAGTGTCCATCCTGCCCGGGCCGGTACGCGGCGCCGACACGGCCACCTGGGCCGCCACCACCCTGAACAGGTTCGCCGGTATCGGCATCGGCACAGTGCTGAGCCACGGCAAGCATCTCGACCTGTTGCGCACGGGCGCCACCGATGTGGAACTGCACGACGTCAATACCGTTGCCCACGAACGTCGTTCGACAACCTTCGTACCTTCTCGCACCGCCGACTTCGGCATCCTGCAGGGCACGGCGGGATCGACCGGCACGCCCCGCACGGCGCAGATCCCCGCGGACGCGGCGTTGGCGAACCTGCGTGGACTGGTCGCGCGGATCAATGTCACCGACGCCGATCGTGGACATTCGTGGCTGCCGATCTACCACGACATGGGCCTGGCGTTCATGCTCACCATGACACTCGGCGGCGGCGAGCTGTGGCAGGCGCCGACCACCGCGTTCTCCGCGTCGCCGTTCAACTGGCTCAAGTGGTTGACCGAGAGCAAGGCAACCATGACCGCGGCGCCCAACATGGCGTTCGGGCTGCTCGGCAAGTACGCCCGCCTGGTCACCGATGTCGACCTGGGCGCACTGAGATTCGCTCTCAACGGCGGCGAACCCGTCGACTGCTACGGCACCGATCGGTTCGCGACCGAGATGGCCAAGTTCGGCTTCGACGCGAACGCCCTGTGCCCGTCGTACGGGCTCGCCGAATCAACCTGTGCGGTAACCGTTCCCGCCCCGGGTGGCGGACTGCGGTGCGACGATGTCACCGTGTCGATCGACGGCGACACCGCGGTGCGCAGGTACGCGGTGCTCGGCCGGCCCATCGACGGCATGGAAGTCCGCATTGCCCCCACCGACGTGCCCCACGAGCTCACCGGACGCGAAGTGGGCGAAGTACAGGTGCGCGGCACCTCGATGATGGCGGGCTATCTCGGACAGGACCGCATCGATCGCGAAGAATGGTTCGCCACGGGCGATCTCGGCTACTTCACCGCCGACGGCCTGGTGGTGTGCGGCCGGCGCAAAGAACTCATCACCGTGGCCGGACGCAACATCTTCCCCACCGAGGTCGAGCAGGTGGCCGCCCGCGCCGACGGCGTGCGCGAGGGCGCCGTCGTGGCGGTGGGCACCGAGGGCTCCGGCGCCCGACAGGGTTTGGTGATCGCCGCGGAGTTCAAGGGCGACGACGAGTCGACCGCCCGCAGCCAAGTGGTGTCCCTGGTCGCCTCCGAGTGCGGCATCGTGCCGGCAGACGTGGTGTTCCTCAAACCGGGCGCCCTGCCGCGAACCTCGTCGGGGAAACTCCGTCGCCTCGAGGTCCGACGCACCCTGGAAACGGTGGGATCATGACCACGGTCGAGTCGTGCACCATCGAGGCCTATCGCGAACTGCTGGGCGAGGTCTTCGACGACCGGGTCCGCGACTGGACCGCGGAAGCCGAAGAAACCGACCGCTTTCCGCGCAAGCTCATCGAATACCTGGGCCGGTCAGAGGTTTTCGCCGCCAAGTGGGGCGATAGCCAACATCCGGACGTGGCAAAAGTGTTCGCCCTCGCCGGGGAGTTGGGCAAGCTCGGATCCGCGGGAATCGGCGTCGGGGTGAGCCTGCACGACTCGGCCATCGCCATCCTGCGCAGGTTCGGCAAGTCCGACTATCTGCGCGATATCACCGAGCAGGCCATCCGGGGCGATGCCGTATTGTGCATCGGCGCGTCGGAAGAGTCCGGAGGTTCCGATCTGCAGATCGTCGAGACCGAAGTCGTCTCCGCGCGTGGCGGTTTCGAGGTCCGCGGCACCAAGAAGTTCGTGTCGCTGTCGCCCATCGCCGATCACATCATGGTGGTCGCCCGGAGCGTCGACCATGATCCGGAGAGCCGCCACGGCAGCGTCGTCGTGATCTCCGTGCCGACGGCGCAGGTCGAGGTACGCACGCCCTATCGCAAGGTGGGCGCCGGGCCCCTCGATACCGCGGCGGTCCATATCGACACCTGGGTGCCGGCCGACGCTCTGGTGGCGCGGGCGGGTACCGGCCTGGCCGCCATCTCCTGGGGACTGGCGCAGGAGCGGCTTTCCGTCGCCGGTCAGATCGAGGCCAACTGCCGCAGGATCATCGGAATCACGTTGGCCCGCATGATGAAACGGCGCCAGTTCGGCCATACCTTGTACGAGCATCAAGCATTGCGGATGCGACTGGCCGACCTGCACGCGCGGGTCGATCTGCTGCGCTACGGCCTGGCGGGCCTGGCCGCGCAGGGGCGCATGGATCTGCGTGCGGCCGCGGCCATCAAGGTCACCGCGGCGAGGCTCGGTGTCGAGGTCGTCGACGAATGCATGCACATCTTCGGCGGGGCCGGATATCTGGTGGACGAGACACCGTTGGGCCGGTGGTGGCGCGACATGAAGCTCGCCCGGGTCGGCGGCGGCACCGACGAGGTGCTCTGGGAGCTCGTGGCGGCGGGAATGCGGCCCGACTACGAGGGATACGACGCGGTGACGTCGTCACCGTTCATCGCTTGACCAGATTCACCAGGAACTCGATGGTGACGATGGGATCGACGGCGAGCAGTCCCACCGGTGGCGCCGGCGGGACGATGCCGTAGTCGGCGAAGGTGACGGGGATTTGGCCCACGGCCACAACCCCGTTGCCCGACCGCTGCACATCCAGCCGTACCGCGACCTGGCGGGCGACGCCCTTGAGCGTCAGCTGCGCCGAAACCTCCATTGTCGTGGGCATGCCGTCGCCGGAGACCGACGACAGATCGACCGGATCGAGGACCGCGAGTTTGGCCGTCGGGAACTTGGCGGCATCCATCACGTCGGTGCCGCGGAACCTGTCGTCGCGGCCGCGGTGCGGCGACTGCATGGTTGCCACGTCGACGACGAAGCTCGCCGCCTGCAGCGTGCCACCGGTAACCGTGGCGTCACCCCTGACCGAGTTGGTCCGTCCGGTCACGGTCACGGTTTCCCACAGCAGTTGTTGCCGGGCGCGGTAACCCGCCTGGGAACGGTTGGCCTCGTCGTCGGGGCCCGCGGCAACGATCCATTTACCGTCGAGGTTCGTGCTGGCCGGACGGTGCGTGGACGGCAGGCTCAGGGCCGGCGCCGGTGCGCCTTCCATCTGGGTTCGGTAGAACCACGGTCCCGCGCACACCCCCACAACGGCGAGCACTGCCAGCAACAGCAGAAGCCTTTTTGCCACTCCCTCTATATACAGGGCGGGTTCGGCGTCAGCTGGATGGGCGCGCCAACGCGTACAGCGCCATCCTGCGGTTGGCCATGTCATGTTCGCCGAGGAATTCGGCGCCGCCATGCTCGACGAGCCGTCGCGCGCCGGTGTTGCGATGGTCGGGATCGAACATCACCCGACGGCACGACGGCACCAGTTCGAACAGACTCGCCAACACCTGGGGCATCAACAGCGGTCCCAGCCCACGATTGACGAAGCGCTCGTCCGCGATCGCGGCGTGCAGCCCCAGATCGTAGGGATCGGCATCGTATCGAGGCGCGATGGAATCCTTGGCGGCCCAATACAGCTCCAGGTAGCCCATGGCCTTGTCCTGGTAGCTGACCAGTAGCGGCCGCGAGTACTCACCGTCGAGTTGCGCCTGCAGGTGCCGCCGCCACCACTCGGGCGGTCGGTCGTACTCCCAGGCCTCCGCCAGATGCGGCCGGTTCATCCATTCGGACAGCATCTCGGCGTCGGCATCGGCGTCGACAAGGCGCACCGCCCACGGGCTTGCCAGCCGCGGCACGGGTGGTGCGCCCACCGCTCGCACTTCAGCGGACAGTGAGGTCAACTCGCGCGGTAGCACCGGCCCCTGATCAATCTCGGTCATTTCAGCGGGGAGCCTACCCGATTTTGTTTAGGTTAGGTTTGCCTACATCAGGGTGTCGGCACCTGGTCGATTACCTGCCCACCGGACCGTCACCGCTACGGCCGCCGACACATCCAGAACCCGTGCGGACTGCTTGTTCGGACGCTGTAACGCTCAGCCACAGACGGTCGATAGAACTGCTAACGTAGTCATCAATCACTTTGGTCGCATCGGTTAGCTGGTGCGGGAGGGGAATACACAATGTCTTTCACCACTCGGATGATGGTCGGCGCGGGCTCGGCACTGGTCGCTGTCATGGCCAGCGGCGCAGTCGCCACCGCTCAGCCGGACCCCACCCCGATCATGTACTCGACCTGCACCTACCCGCAGGTGATCGCCGCTCTGACCGCCCTCGACCCGGGTGCGGCCGCCGAGCTGCAGGCGAACCCGATCGGCGTCGGTTACCTGCACCAGCTGATCGCCTCCGGTCCGCAGCAGCGCAAGGCCCTGATCACGCGGGCGTACAACACCCCGGGTGCCGCTCAGTACACCGACCTGGTGCTGAACGTGGCCAACACCTGCAACAACTTCTGAGCAGAAGCCAACTCGACGCGGCTCGATCCTTCGGGATCGAGCCGCGTTGTGCTTTCTGGACGCTGAACGTCAGAATCCGCGGTTCGAACCCCGGACCGCGGCGACGGCGTCGTCAGGTCCGGTGAAGGCCACCTGAGCCGGGCCGCGGCCTGCCGCGAAGAGCAGCAGCTCGCCGGGCGCGCCGGTCACCGTCACCTCGGCGCCGCGGCCGGCCGCGGCCAGGCGGCGACCGTCCGGTGTCACCAGCACGATCCGCGCCGGGGCGTTCTTGATCCCCATGCGCGCCATGGTCGCGACCTGCCCCGCCAACGCGGACACCAGCCGGTCGTCGAGCTCCCGCGGCTCCCACGTCGGCTGGGCCCGGCGCACGTCCTCGTTGTGAATGAACATCTCGGCCACGTTGACGAACGGGTCGAGCAGCTTGAACGGCGAGTACAGCGGCGGGCCCGCCGCAATCATGTCGACCAGCTTCTCCCAGTCGGTGGATGCGGTCACCTGCGCCTGTACTCGTTCGGTGTAGCCGGCCAGTTGCGGCACCAGAATTCCGGGCGCAGCGTCGAGCCGACGTTCCCGTACCACCAGGTGCGCGGCCAGATCACGAGCGGTCCAGCCCTCGCACAACGTGGGTGCATCGGGGCCGTGCTCGCGGAGGGATTCGACGAGTGCGGCGCGTTCCCGTTGGGCGACAGTCATGGCTGGAGTCTAGGTCGGCCGACGCTCAGGCGGCGCGGCACCAGCGCTGCGTTCAGGCTGCGACGCGGGTCACCTTCGCCAGGCAAACGCCAGGTGAACGATCGCGACGTGGTTACAGATGGGTACCCATCCGCACAGCGGGGGCCTCAACAGCCTCATTGCTAACTATGGTCACAACAGCCCCTCGCTGGCGTCCGAGCGCCGCCTGCCATCCGAAAGGTGTGACCGTGTCGCCGCGTCCTCGCATTGCATCGGTGGCTTTGACGGCTGCCGTCGTTCTCGGTGGAGCAGTCGGCATCGCGCCGCCGCGCGCAGCCGCCGAACCGTGCACCGGCCCGAATGCGGGCGTCCTGCCGCCGAACGGCGTGCCCTCGAGCGGCGTCATGCGGCCGCCATCGGGCGGCCACCGACCGAGCAACGCGAACGACAAGGCCCCGCTGCCGACCCTGGGCAAGTTGTCCCGGTCGCTGCTCAGCGCCTTCACCCAGGGCACCGTGCAACAGCAGGCCGGCGTACTGCCCGGCAAGCCCCGCGTGCCGCAGCCGCCGGTCCAACCGCGCGCGGCACAACCCGCCCCCGCCGCGGCGCAACCTCAGCCCGGAGCGGAGCCGGCGCCCGCCATCGACGCGGGCACCACGTCGTTGGTGGGCTGGGTGACCGGCGACCAGAGCGCGGGTGGCGACACCCTGCAGCGGTTCGGCATCTCCGGCACCGACCTCGGCATCATGTGGGACAACGGCGACCCGGTGAACAACCAGGTGCTGATGATGTTCGGGGACACCTACGGCTACTGCGCCACCCCGAATCAGCAATGGCGCTACAACACCATGTTCCGCACCAACGACCGCACGTTGTCGCACGGCATCCACATCCCACCCGGCTCGGTGACCAACCCCTATTCGGGCTCACCCGAGTGGCAGCCGAATCTGGCCAAGCAGACCATCCCGACCATCCGGTGGGCGCCTGTCGAGAAGGGCATCATCCCGACTTCCGGTGTCTCCGTGGGCAAGACGCAGTACGCCAGCTTCATGTCGATCAAGAACTGGGACAGCGCCGGCGCGTGGACGACGAACTACTCGGCGATCGCCGTCTCCAACGACAACGGCCAGAACTGGGGTGTGTACCCCAGCAGCGTCCGGCCGATGGCACCCGACAGTGTGCCGCGCGTGGCGTACCTGCCGGGGAACGAGAACTTCCAGCAGGGCGCCTTCCTGAAGGGCAGCGACGGCTACATCTATTCCTACGGAACCCCTTCTGGCCGAGTCGGAAACGCCTACGTGTCCCGGGTGCCCCAGAACCTGTTGCCGGACATGAGCAAGTACGAATACTGGAACAACGAGAGCCAGTCGTGGGTGCCCAACAACCCCGCTGCGGCCTCGCCGATCATTCCCGGCCCGGTCGGTGAGATGTCGGTGCAGTACAACACCTATCTCAAGCAATACCTGGTGATGTACTGCAACAACTTGTCCGACGTGGTGATCCGTACCGCCCCGACGCCGCAAGGGCCTTGGGGCCCAGAGCAATTGGTGGTGTCGTCGCAGCAGTTCCCGGGTGGGGTCTACGCGCCGTACCTGCACCCGTGGTCCACCGGTCGGGACCTGTACTTCACGCTGTCGCTGTGGTCGGCGTACAACGTGATGCTGCTGCACACCGTACTGCCCTGAGCCGGTTGGGTTTTGGCGTTCAGTCGAGCGTGGCCCAGAATTCGGTGAGCGCGGCCGCGCCGCGCGCCGGGTCCTGTAACATCCACCAGTGCCCGAGCCCGTTGAGCACCGTGGTGCGTGCGCCCGCGCGTTCGGCTGCGCGGTAACGGATTTCGTCGGAGTCGATGTACGGGTCATCGGTGGCCAGCAGCGCAAGGCCCGGCCTGGCCCGCAACGTCTCGATGTGACGCCCGGCCTCCGCCATCGCGGGTTGGCGCGCCGAGCGGTACAGCGCCAGGATCGCCCGGCCCATCTCCGGGCCCTGCGCAGCGGCGAGGGCCGTCGCGACATCCAGCGGCATGCCCAGGGCGACCATCTGGGAGGCACGGTCCTCGACGCTGCCGCCGAGCATCGTTTCGACCAGCTGCTCGCCCTCCCCCGGCGTCTGCCACACCTGGGCCAGGTCGTGCCAGACGTAGTCCGGGTCAAGTATCCCGACGACGTCTGTCACCCAACTGCGGACGAGTTCGGGCCGGTGCATGACGGCAGTCAGGACGTGGCCGCCGCCCCAGTCGTGGCCGACGAGGTCGACCGGCTCCCCGATGGCGTCCAGCTCGGCCTCGAGCCAGTCCCGGTACGCGAGGTAGGTGGCCGAGAAGTCGGCGGGCAGCGGAGCACCGAATCCCGGTGGCGACAAGCGCACCACGTCGTCGCGACCGATCGCATCGACCAACGGTCCCCAGATCGCATCGGTCTCCGGGTTGCCATGCACCAGAACGACGGTCATGAGGCCATCCTGGCACTGGCGCGATCGTCATCGCCACGAATTCGTCAATGGCGTCGGTACTCGAGCAGTTGCCGCGATGTCTAGGTTCTCGGTGGCGCGGTGGCCGCCGGGCCCAACAGATCGGCGCTGTTGTTCGACGAGGTACGCCGCCACCGCCCGTACAGCGGCAACTCGCGCAACGACTCCCCGCCCACGGACCACCGTCGAGCGACGAATCGCAGGACCGTCCGCACATAGCGGTTCGTCTCTGAGTACCAACGCCATTCGTACAGCCGGCCGGCCTGCAGCCAGTGCGCGAGCGGCTCGGATTCGACGCCCTGCAGGTACGGCCGGACCCAGGTGACAACCACCCACGTCTGCGCGGCCGCAGCGTCGGGAAGCCGGAAGGTCCAGTCGATCGGATCGTCGCCGGCAATCATGGTGTGGCGCAACGCCGGTGGTGGTGGTGCCGCGCCTTCGGGCCTACCGAACAGCTGCACCGTCACGTTGTGAAACACCGCGGGCCCACCGACCTCGAACCGCACGCGGTAGGTGTCATCGGCCACGGCGTCGCGGTGCACGGTGAACGCCGCCAGCCCGCCGACGGCGACATAGCGCGCGAACACCAGGCCGCTGACGGCCATCACAACGCGGCGCACCGCCAGCAGCACCGTTAACGTCGCGACGGTCAGCGCGACGACACCCCACACGAGGTCCATCCGGACAGCGTGTCAGAGCGTCAACGGCACGTCATGGCAATAGCGGACGTGCCGGTCAATCCGCCGTGTTCGCCTTCTCGAGTTCGCGCAGTAGTGGCAACGACAGGAAGGTCATGGGCCCTACGTCCTTGAACTTGCTGCTGACGTTTCCCGCGATACCGCCCTCGACGGCGAGGTCGCCGATCAGATCGAGTTTGAGCTGCGGGCTGCCCACACTGAAGTCGAGGTCCGCCAGGTCGACCCACACGATGTTGGGACGCGTGGTGGATTCGTAGACGTAGCGCCGGTTGGTGAGGTCCATGACCACCTGCCAGATGGTCTGCGACGCGTCGGGCTTGCCCGGATCCGGTATCCGGAAGGGTTGGGCGGCGTTGCGGATCACCGAGAACATGCTCGCGATCGCTTCGACCTGACCGGACGGAGTGGGCAGCCGGCCGACGTAATAGCTGGCGCGCGCGAACCTGTCGGA
The DNA here is from genome assembly GCF_045310895.1 of Mycobacterium sp. SMC-18. Lineage (NCBI taxonomy): Bacteria > Bacillati > Actinomycetota > Actinomycetes > Mycobacteriales > Mycobacteriaceae > Mycobacterium > Mycobacterium sp. SMC-18. The sequence goes on along the minus strand of NZ_JBJIAL010000046.1, from coordinate 1,406 downwards.
CGCCAACGTGGAACCCGGCAGCGGCTCCGAACCGCCCAGGCCCTCGAATTTCTTCACCAGCTCGAGCTGCTGATCAAAGGTGGGCGAGTTCGTCATCACCCGAAAATCCTTGCTGTGGTAGACCTTCGGCCGGCCGTCGAGGTACTCGATGATCGCCGAGTCGCCGGTGGCGTCGTCGAGTGCCAGATGAATCGTGGGCGGGTCGCCACCGGTGGGGTCGTCCAGTTGGACCACCTGCACGTCGGTCTCGTCGATCCACGCGACGGCCTCGGCCACGGTCGCGAAGTTGTCGAGGAAGTACTGCAGCCAGATCGCCTGGCTCAACTGGGTCCGGGTGTCATCCGGTGTGCCGTAGGTGGATTCGGCCAGCCACAGCACGTGCCCGGCCAGTCCGGCTTCGTTGATGCCGTCCACCGAGATGATGTCGAAGGCGGTCGCGATCACGCTGCCGAACTTCGAGGTCCAGGTGAGCTTGCCGGTGACGCCGTCGTCACGGCTCACGCCGCGCGGCTGCTTCCACAGGTTGGTCATGAGGTCGCGGTGGAAGTCCATGTTGCGGCCGACCAGGACCGCATCGCCTGCGTCAGGCCAGATGACTCGAGTGCACATCGGAGCAAGCCTAACTTTGCCCGCGCGCGTCGAATGCTGAATCGTTTGCTATCAATTGCCCGCCGCGCGTGGGATGCTCAGCAGGCAACTGTTCCTCACAGGGAACTCGCAGCTGATTGCATGGGTGAGGAGGTCTCGCCGGTCAGCCGATGGTTTGCGGACATCGGTAGCTATTCACCCCTCCGAGCGGAAGCGACATGAACATGTTGCGTACTACGACGGCCGTGCTGATCCCGGTCCTGCTGCTGACGATGTCCTGTTCCTCCGGAGGAAATGGGAAGGACCCGGCATCGGCGGTCACGACGCTGCATTTCTACGAGCACGACACCGGGCAGACCAGCGTGGATCTCGGAACCCCCGGCGAGGGTCCCGGCGACCAGTTCATCTTCTCCGGCGACGTTATCGATCGCCAGGGTGGCACGACGCTCGGGCGGACGGCAGGAGTGTGCACAACCGTCAGCGGCGATGCCACGGCAGGTGACGTCTCGTGCACCGAGACCTTCATCCTCGAGGGTGGTCAGATTTCGATCCAGATGCTGGCCGACCGCGCCGCCGTGTTCAGCAAGGGCGAAACCCTGCCTGTCTCGATCGTCGGAGGCAGCGGCAAGTACAGCAAGGCCCGCGGTGACGGCACCGCGCAAGTACCGCCCGAGGTGCCGAATCAGACCGATGCCAACTTCGTGCTGAACGTGACGAACTGAGCGCCGCGACGCGCGAGCACTAGGAGTCTGCTGAATTAATCGGTGTGGCGGCCGGGGTTGACCTGGGATTTCGCTGATAATTGGTGGGTGCAGGGT
>NZ_JBJIAL010000045.1:0-45321 GCF_045310895.1 Mycobacterium sp. SMC-18 | reverse complement strand
TACTATTCCCAACTCGTGACCGGTAGACCGGCCGGATCACAGAAACCTGAGGGTGCATGAAACCCGGGACGGTTCAGGGTACGCCGCGATGGCAGGTGCTCCTTAGAACGGTGCGGGTTCATCGCAGGCTTCCGTCGTCGAGGTCATGTTGGCGATGCGTTCTTGGTTGGCTGTGCGGGCTTGGTTGATGAGTTGTCGGCGTTCTTGGGTGCGGGTGTGTTTGCGTTTGGGCATGCAGTGACCGCGGGTGGGTGTGCGTGGTGGTTCCTCGGTGGTCTCGGGTGTTCCGGTGGGTTGGGCCAGTTGTGGGTACCAGTGGGCGCCTTCGGGTTTGGTGATGTAGGTGTGCCCGGTGGGGGCGGTCCACACGACGGTGCCGTCGGGGAACTGTTGGTCCTGCCAAGGGTGGAAGGTTTTGAGCAGGTGGTGGAACCGGCACAGGCATTTGAGGTTTGACGGGTGCGTCGGCCCCGCGGGATAGGCGGTGGTGTGGTCGATGTCGCAGGCTTCGGCGGGCCGGTCGCAGCCGGGGAATCGGCAGGTCAGGTCCCGGCAGCGCACGAATTCGGCGAGTTTGGCCGAGGGCCGGTATCGGGGTTCGGCCGCATCCGGTGGCAGGTCCACCTGGCGGATGGTCGCGCCGTCGGCCAGCCTTTCGACCTGCTCGGCGGGGATCTGCCCGTACCCGGGCAGGAACCCTTCAGCGCCGCCGTCGGGAGTGCCGGGGCCGGTGATCACATGGATGACCGCCCGGGTACCGACCGTCGGCGCCGGCAACTCGCCCGCGACCGCGGCGGCGGGGCAATCATCTTGCCCGCATTCGCAGCGCAGCCGGCCGCCGCGGGCCAGAGCGTCGATGGCCGCGGCCCGCCGTTCATCGTGGCTGCGCGGATCGGCCTGGCACACCCCTTTCGCCAAGTCATCCAAGACCGCGTCGAGCACCGCGGCGGTCGCGGCGTCCACCGTCCCGCAGATACTGGCGGCGCCGGGGCCGCAGGCGCGGATGTCGAGGTAGCGGGCTTGTGACGGGGCTTTGGGCGGGTGCACACCGGCCTTATCGGCGTTGGCGATGATCGCGTCGATGCGTTGTTCCATTTTCGGTTTCGACAACCGTCCCCAGGCCACGATCTTGGCGGCGAGGTCGGCGTCGACGCGTTGGGCGACGTCGTCGTCGATGATCAGGTCGGTGCGGGCGACGATCATCGCGACCATCACCGCGTCGATCAGCCCTTTGGCATACACCGCCGCGACGTTGGGCAGACGGGTGCGCAGCATCACCGCCCGGTCCACCTGGGCCTGTGCCCGTTTGCGGGACATCCCCAGCGCGGCGGCGACCTCCACGATCAGCCCGGCGTAGCCGTCGATCGCCCAATACCGTTTTTCGATGTCGTCGTCGGGGGCGCGTAGCTCCCACAGGTCGCCGATCGCGGCCAGGCGCCGGGCGCCGGCGGCGTTCTCCTCGCGAGAGGCGAGGGTGATCGCGTCGACCGCCGCAGCCGCGGCGTGGGGACCACCAATTGATTCGCTCATACGTTCGAATGTAGACCTGCCCACCGACAAGTCCAGGCGGTTGCGACACCCTGGCATCGACGATTAGGACACCTAAACAGAAGGGCCCCAGCAGGATTGGCGCCCGGGCGGGGATCGTCAACGGTTAGGGCAACTAGCCACCCGACCCGGCGAGAGGCGCCGATCCTCGACGGTTAGGACAGCTAGTCAACGGCACGGCGCAGTAGCAGCGATTAGCCGACCTAACCGTCGAGGGTCCAGGGTCCGAGTCGCGTGCCGCATCGAAGGCAGCTAGCCGCCCTAACCGTCGAGGATCGACCAGCCGGCGCCGGCGCCCCCTGGGATCGGCCGGGACGATTGCGGAGTCGACCTAACCGTCGAGGGTCCCAGACCGTCGAGAGAGCTCCGGACGCCGAAGCGACCTGTGCCGCATGAGCGTCAAAGGACAGCTAGGCCACCTAAGCGTCGACGATCCCCCGCCGCCACCACCATGGGAAGAGGTAGGACCGACAAACCCGGCCGCGGTTTACCCAGCTCACCTAACCGTCGAGGGTGCATTGCTGGGCCTGCGAAACCCGGCATGGACGACGCGCCGCGGAATTAGAGTCAGGTACACCCGCCGGACCGGCAAAGGAGTGCCCATGACAACCACCGCTCCCATCGACGTCCTGGTCATCGGCGCCGGGATTTCCGGCATCGGAATGGCGTATCACCTCAAGCATTTTCGCCCGGGTACGTCGTTCGTGGTCCTGGAGGGACGAGACGCGATCGGCGGCACCTGGAGCCTGCACCAGTACCCGGGTATCCGGTCCGACTCGGATATGCCGACCTTCGGCTTCGGCTTCAAACCGTGGACGCACCGCAAGTCCATCGCGGACGGGCACATCATCCTCGACTACCTGCAGCAGACCGTCGAGGAGAACGACCTGGCCGGCCACATCCGGTTCGGTTACCACGTGGATTCGGCGAATTTCGATTCCCGGCAAGGGCTTTGGACCGTCTCGACCACCCACGACGGGCACACCGAGACGTTCACCTCACGCTTCCTGTTCCTGGGCACCGGGTACTACGACTACGAGAACCCGTACATCCCCGACTTCCCCGGCCGCGAGGATTTCGAGGGCCCGGTGATCCACCCCCAACTGTGGCCGAAAGACCTGGACTACACCGGCAAGAACGTCGTCGTCATCGGCAGCGGCGCGACGGCCGTCACGCTGATCCCGAACATGGCCGACAAGGCCGCGCACGTCACCATGCTGCAGCGGTCCCCGAGCTACGTGTTCTCGATACCGGCGTCCGACCCGATCGCCAACGTGCTCAACAAGGTGCTCGGCCACGAGCGGGCGTACAAGATCGTGCGGCGCAAGAACATCTCGCTGAACCGCGGAATGTTCAAGATGTGTATGCGCCACCCGAAGCTGATGCGAAAGCTGTTGATCGCCAACGTGGCTCGACAGCTGCCCAAGAATTTCGACGTCGACACGCACTTCACGCCCAGGTACAACCCGTGGCAGCAGCGCCTGGCCATGGTGCCCGACGGCGACCTGTTCAAGATGGTCTCGTCGGGCAAGGCGTCGATCGTCACCGACCACATCGAGCGGTTCACCAAGCACGGCATCCTCTTGAAGTCCGGCCAGGAACTGGCTGCCGACATCATCATCTCGGCGACCGGACTGAACATGGTCCCCTTCGGGAAGATCGCGCTGAGCGTCGACGGACACCTGCTGCATCTCCCGGACCTCACGGTCTACAAGGCCATGATGCTGTCCGGCGTGCCGAATTTCGCGTTCGCCGTCGGCTACACCAACATCGCCTGGACCTTGAAGGTCGATCTGGTGTGCGAGCACTTCTGCCGAATGCTCGACTACATGGACGAGCACGGCTACGCCAAGGTGGTCCCGATCCTCGAGGACGGGACCATGGAACGAGTTCCCTTGCTGGACATGACGTCCGGCTATGTCCAGCGGGCCGTCGCGAAGTTCCCGCGCGGCGGCACCTACGGCCCGTGGGCTTTCAAGCATGCCTACGAAATGGACCAAGAGCGGCTGCGCAACGGGCCCATCGAGGATCCCGCCCTCGTCTTCACGCCCGCCGCCGCACCACTGTCCGTGGTCTGACCGAAGGAGCGATCATGACAACCGACTTCGTATTCATCAGTCACGGTGAGCGTTGTGCCGCTTCGCATCTGACCGCCCGGAGTGACGCACTGACCGGAAAGAGCGGGCGGCCGTGCGTCGTCATGGCCCACGGCTTCGGCGGCACCCGCGACTCCGGCCTGATGCCGTTCGCCGAGCCTTTCGCCGCCGCCGGGATGGACGTGGTGCTGTTCGACTACCGCGGCTTCGGCGATTCGGAAGGCGAACCCCGCCAGGATATTTCGGTGAACAAGCAGCGGCAGGACTATCACGCCGCCGTCGACGCCGCCCGAAACCTCCCGGGTGTCGACCGCGACCGCATCGCGCTGTGGGGCACGTCGTATTCGGGCGGGCACGTCATCGCCGTCGCCGCCGAGGACCAGCGCGTGGCCGCCGTGGTTTCGATGTGTCCCGCGACCGACGGCATGGCCGCCTTGCTGCAGGCATTCCGGGCGGCCGGGGCCGGGCCGATAGCCCGCGTGCTCGCGCACGGGCTGTTCGATGCCGCCGGAGCCCGGTTGGGCCGCCGGCCGCACTATCTGCCGGTCGTCGGACAACCCGGCGCCACCGCGGCTCTCACCACGCCCGGGTCCGAGGAGGCCTACACCGCCCTCGCCGGCCCCACCTGGCGCAACGAGTTCGCCGCCCGCACCGTGCTCGAGATGGCGTTCAACCGCCCGACCGTCCACGCCAGTGAACTGGAGTGCCCGCTGCTGGTGCAGGTGGGCACCAACGACCTCATCGCGCCGCCCGATGCCGCCCGCCGCGCCGCGAAGAAGGCCGGGTACCTGGCCCATCTGGTCGAGTACCCCGCCGAGCATTTCGATTTCTACGACGGCCCCTGCCATGAGGCGGCGCTGGCTGATCAGCTAACTTTCCTGACCCGCGTCCTCGATCCGATCCGTTCGACCGACGTGCATTTGCGGTCGACGAACCCGCCGGCACCGCGGCTGGCGGTCAAACTGCCGTGGTGAACGCGTCCGCTTGGCATGATCTGCACCGAGTGTTGAGCGAAAGGGCGGACTGAATGTTCGACAGGGTTGTGGCGACGACTCGCAACTGGCTGGAAGTTGCTCGCTACGGCGGGTTGGAGACGGGCGAAGAGCCGGCGCCGTACGACGTCGTCGCCCAGGGCCGCATCCACAAGCTGCGGCGCTACCGCACCACCGGCGAGGCAGGCCGTCCCCAGGTGCTGCTGGTGCCACCGCTGATGCTCACCGCCGACGTATTCGACGTATCGCCGCAGGCCAGCGGCGTCCGCACTCTGATCGACAACGGCATCGACCCGTGGGTCATCGACTTCGGCTCGCCGGAGAAGGAAGCGGGCGGTCTCGAGCGCAACCTGGCCGACCATGTGCTGGCGGTCGACGCGGCCATCGATGAGATGGTCAACTTGACCGGCGGCGACGTCCACCTCGCCGGCTACTCGCAGGGCGGCATGTTCTGCTATCAGACCTCCGCGTACCGGCGCAGCGCCGGCATCGCCAGCGTCATCACCTTCGGCAGCCCGGTCGATCTCAGCAAAACCGCCCCGATGGGTGTCCCGGCAGAAATCGCGATCCCCGGCATGGGGTTTGTGATGGAGAACGTGCTGCGCGGCCGGTCCGTACCGGGCTGGGCGACGCGGCTCGGGTTCCAGCTGCTCGACCCCGTGAAAGCGGTGACGGGCCAGCTGCAGTTCCTGGCCGCACTGCACGACCGCGACGCCCTGCTGCCGCGCGAAGGGCAGCGCCGCTACCTGATGAACGACGGCTGGGTGGCGTGGCCCGGCCCGGCGCTCGCCGAGTTCCTGCAGCAGTTCCTGATGCACAACCGGATGCTGACGGGCGGGTTCAGCATCGCCGGACGGCCGGTGACGCTCGCCGACATCACCTCGCCGATCCTGGCGTTCGTCGGCGATGTCGACGAGATCGCCCCGCCGGCCTCGGTGCGCGGCATCCTCGGTGCGGCGCCACGCGCGGACATCTACGAAAGCACCTTGCACGCCGGGCATTTCGGGTTGGTCGTCGGCAGCACGGCGACGTCGCACACGTGGCCGCTGGTCGCCGACTGGATGCGGTATGCCGAGGGCAACGGCCCGCAGCCGGAGCACGTCACCAAGGTCGACACCGCGACCACCGCCGCCGAACCGGCGCCGACCGGACCGGCCGAGGGTGTCCAGGCGTTGATCGACGCCGGGTGCATGGTTGCCGGCTCCGTCGCCCGTTCGGTCGGGGACGTGCGCGGCATGTTCGGCACCGTGTCGCGGCAGATGCCCCGGTTGGCGCGCATCCGGAGACTGGACGCGAACACCCGAATCTCGTTGGCGCTCTTGTTCGATGAGCAGGCGCAGCACGCACCCAACGACGTCAGCTTCATGTACGAGGACCGCAGCTACACCTACGGCGAGAACAAGGTCCGTATCGACGCGGTGGTACGCGGCCTGCTCGCCGCGGGCGTGCGCGCCGGTGAGCACGTCGGCGTGTTGATGGGCACGCGCCCGTCGGCGCTGGCGGTGGTGACGGCGCTCAACCGCATCGGCGCGGTGGCGGTGATGCTCCGCCCCGGCGCCGATACCGCGCGTGAGGTCGAACTCGGCAGGGTCAACCGCGTCATCGCCGACCCCGAACACTCCGAGGCCGACTTCGCCGGCCGTCCGCTGCACACATTCCTGTTGGACACCCCGTACCTCAACCGGGACCGCACCCTGACCGCCCTGGAGATCGGCGAGACCAACGCCGTGCGCATCCCGGACTGGTACCGCCCCAACCCGGGCCGCGCCGGCGAGCTCGCGTTCATCTTCTTCGGCGGCCCGGACGACGATCCCCGCCCCATCCGAGTCACCAACGGCCGCTTCGGTTTGTCGGCGTACGGCACTGCGACGTCGGCGACGCTCAACAACTCCGACACCGTCTACTGCATCAACCCGATCTACCACACCTCCGGTCTGCTGACCGGCATCGGCGGTGCGGTCGCCGGTGGTAGCCGACTGGCGATGGCCAAGGACCTGGACCCGACCACGTTCTGGACTGAAGTGCGCCGCTACGGCGTGACCATCGTCTGCTACACGTGGGCGCAGTTGCGGCCACTGGTCAACGCCGCGCCGCAGCCCGCCGAGCGCAACCACTCGGTGCGCCTGTTCGTCGGCTCCGGCATGCCGCGCGGCCTGTGGCGCCGCGTGCTGGACCGGTTCGCGCCGGCCGGGGTTCTTGACTTCTGGTCCACGAGCGAGGGCGAGGCCATCCTGGCCAACGTCAACCCGGCCAAGCCCGGATCGCTGGGCCGGCCGCTCCCGGGTAGCGCGACGGTCGAGGTCGTGCGGTGGGATCCCGAAGCGCAGCAAGTCGTTTCGGGCGCAGACGGGTACGCCATCCGGTGCGCCGACGACGAGACCGGTCTGCTGCTGGTGAAGATCAGTTCGGCCACCACCGCGTCGGCGCCGCCGCTGCGCAATCTGTTCGAGGCCGGCGACGCCTGGTTCTCCAGCGGCAGCCTGGTCAGCCGGGACGCCGACGGCGACTACTGGCTGATCGACTCCGTCGACACCCAGATCCGCGCCGCCGACGAAGTGGTGGCGTCCCTGCCGATCACCGCGGCCCTCGGCAAGCTGCCCGCCGTCGACCTGGTGCACACCTATGGAGTCGCCTCGGACGACGCCGAAGTGGCGGTCGCGGCAGTGTCCCTGCTGGACGGGCAGGACATCTCCGCGGCCGACCTGGACGAGGCGCTCGCGACCCTGCCGCTCCAGCAGCGGCCCGCGTTCGTCCGCGTCGTCGACGAGGTGCCGATGACGCCGTGGCACCGCCCGGTCGCCGGGCCGCTGCGTCGCGACCCGCTGCCCCCGCCCGGCCGCTACTTCACCCGGACCGACGACGGCAGTTACAAGGAAAGCTGACACCGGCCTGACGAAGTCGTCAATAATTGACACATGAAGAAAAGCATTGCTGCAGTGCTGTTCCTGCTGGCGTCTGCGGCCGTGCCGGCCGTCGGCGCACCGGCCGCACACGCCGATGTGTGCGGCAGCGTCGGCGGTCGCCACGTCAGTGCCGGTGGCTGCACGAACGTCGCCGGCGACGCGGCGGTGGCCGCGGCGGCTCCGGAGGACGCGGCCGCCCAGGCCGCCGCCGGCCGGCCACCGTGCTACACCCCGGCCGGGGTGCCCTACTACACACCGGGTGACTTGCCTTGTAACTGAGGCCATTTAGGCTGACGGCATGCACAAGACTCTGCAGCGAGCCGCCGTCATCGCCGCGGCCGCCTTGGCACCCATGGCCATCACCGCTGCGATCGCACCGGCCGTCAGCAACGCGGACTGCGACAACGGCACCTGGTGGGACCCGGTGCAGAACCGGTGCCAGGCCCCGCTGGTGCAGAACTGTCCCGGCGGCTGGTGGGACCCGAACATCAACAGCTGCCGGCCGCCGGTCTCGACGACGCCGCTCGACTGCCGCGACGGCGCGTGGTGGGACCCGATCAACAACATCTGCCGTCCGCCGCTGCTGCCGCAGTAGCGGGTCCGGTCAGACCAGGTAGTACAGCTCCTCGTCGCTGCCGACGCGGGCGGGGACCAGCCGCGACTCCGCGTAGCGGACCGCCTTGAGCGTGGCAGAGAACTCCTTCTCCTCTTCCGGGAAGATGCGCTCGTCCGGGAACCACTCACGCAGCCCGACATTGCTGAGGAGGTCCAGGATGTCGGGCCGGACGCCGGCCAGCAGGACGGTGACGCCCAGCTCCGCCAGGTCATGCAGGAACCGCTCGACCCGCTCGATGCCGACCGCGTCGGGGTTGCGGGCCCGTTTGAGACGGAGCACGACGAACTGGGTGCCTTCGGCCTTGACCCGTTCGGTGAGTGCGTCCAGGGCGTGCTCGATTTCCGGTGCGGCACCGAAGAACAGCTCGCCTTCGATGTCGTAGATCAACACCGCCGGGTTGTCGGGCTCATCGCCGACCCGCTCCCGGACCACGCGTTCGGGCGTGACCACCAACTCGGCGATCTTGAGCTTCGAGGCCCGCGGCACGAACAGCAGGATCGACAGCGCAACGCCGAGCAGCACTGCCTTGTCCAGGTCGATGACCACACCGGTGATCGCCGTGACGATCACCAGACCGGCGTCGTAGCGAGATGCTTTGACCGTGCGCACCAGTCGATGGAAATCGACCAGACGCACTGCGGTGACGAGCAACAAGCCGGCCAGCGCCGCCTTCGGGATGTAGCTCAGCAGGGGCGCGAACAACAGCAGTGCGCCGGCCACCGCCGCCGACGCGATGACGCCGGAGAACCGGGTGGCCGCGCCCGCCTGGAAGTTGATCGCCGACCGCGACAGTGAACCCGAACCGGGCAGGCTCTGGAAGAAGCCGCCGGTGAGGTTGGCCAGCCCCTCGGCCACGATCTGCCGGTTGTAGTCGATCTTCTGCTGCGTCTGGTGCGCAATGGCTTTCGCGATCGACAGCGCCTCGATCAAGCCGATGAAAGCGACCGCCAACGCGCCCTCTGACAGATGCGGCAGCCACTCCCAATGCACCACCGGAATGTGGAAGTCGGGCAGGCTGGCGGGAATCTTCCCGGTGATCGACACGGCGGTCTTACCCCCGTGGCCGGGCGTCGACCAGCCCGAGAAGTAGGCGATCAGCGCCGCGATGACCAACACGGCGAGCATGTCGATCTGCGGCCAGCCGTAGCGCTGCACCAACTTTCGGAGCACGACGGCCGCGACGACAGCTGTGACGCTCAGGACCACGGCTCGGTAATTGATCGCGTCGCCGTGGAACAGCGTGAGGTAGGTGCGGTACAGCACCTGCATGTTGCCGTTGCCCCGATCCTTGACACCGAGCGCATTTCCCAACTGGCCCAAGGCAAGTAGGAACGCGGCTGCTGCCATGAACCCGACGATCACGGACTCGGAGATGTAGCGGGTCAGGTCACCCAGTTTGAACACCGAGATCAGGATCTGAATGGTGCCCACCAGCACCCCGAGCACGAACAGCGCCTCGAACAGCTCGGTGCGGTTCTCTGGATCGATGAACGCCAACGAGCTGAACACCAACAGCGAGATGGCGCTGGTGGGTCCGTTGATCAGGTGCGACGACGAGCCGAATATCGACGCGATGAGCGTCACCACGATCGCAGAGAAGACACCGTATTTGGGGTCGACGCCCGCGATGAGGGCGTAGGCCATGCCCTGCGGCAGCGCGATGGCGGCCACCGTCAGGCCTGCGATCAGATCGCGCCGGGCGAGGGTGCGGTCGTAGACGGGTTTCAGGTTGGAAAGCAGGCTCACGATCCCACCACCGTTCGCTGCGCAGGGATATGAATGGTGTCGATGATTCCGTTGTCGCCGAAGAACTTTTCGGCGGCGTCGTCCCAGTCCTTGGCGATCGCGGTCACCGGGAACAGCGCGATGTCCGGCAACTGGGCGCGATACTTGGCCTGGATCTGCGGGTTGATGGAGCGGTACCCGTACTTCGCGATGACGTCCTGCGCCGGGTCGGTGAACAGGTAGTTCAGGTAGGCCTTGGCGTAGGCCTCGGTCTTCTTGCCTGCCACGTTCGCATCGACCCAGGCCACCGCGGGCTCGGCCTTGATACTCACCGGTGGATACACGATCTGCAGCTCGTAGGGTGCCGCAGCCACCTCGCGGATGGCTTCGTTCTCCCATGTCAGGTGCACATCGCCGATCTTCTGCACGGCGAAGCTGGTGGCCGCGCCGCGCGCGCCCTCGTCGGCGACGGCGACGTGTTTGAACAATGCCGCCAGGTAGTCGTGGGCCGCCGCCTCGGAGCCGCCGCGGGTCGTCACCGACCCCCACCCGGCGAGCACGCTGAGCTTGCCGTTGCCCGAGGTGCGCGGGTCCGGCGTCACCACCGAGACATCGTCCTTGACCAGATCGGGCCAGTCATGGATGTTCTTCGGGTTGTCCTTGCGGACCACGAACACGATGGTCGACGTGTAGGGGACCGAGTTGTTGGGCAGCCGGTGCTGCCAGTCCTTGGCGATCAGCCCGCGCTTGGCCAGTTTGTCGACGTCACTGACCAACGCCAGTGAGACCACACCGGCTTTCGACGTACCGTCGATGACGTTGCGCGCCTGCCGGCCGGATCCGCCGTGCGACTGTGCGATGTCGACGGTGACGCCGGACTGCTTGCGGTACTGCGCGACGAACTGCGGGTCCAGCGCCGCGTACAGCTCACGCGTCGGGTCGTACGACACGTTCAGCAGCGCGTCCGGTGACGAGCCGTGAATGTTCTTGAACCCGATCAGAACTCCGGCCACCGCGATGGCGACGACGCCGACCACACCGAGCGGGGATATGTGTTGTCTGCTCATCGCCACCTCTGTTCACTACGGAAGATCGACGTTAGGCAGCAGGACGCGCCGGGGCAGCGGTCTGGATCAGCGCGATCAGATCTCCCGTAGCCTGATGGCCGATGAACCACACACGGCTCACCATGTCTGCCACCGCTGCGCTGACGGCCGCGCTGCTTGCCGGCTGCGACAGCACCACCCCCGGAAGCCCGAAGACGGGGCTGCCCAGCGGAGAAACGTCTGCCACCAGCACGCCGACCCCGAGTGAGAAGGCGATCCGCCCGGTGCCGGTGAGCCCCCTCCCCGCACCGAGCGCCGCGCCACCGACGGCCCAGGCGCTCGCTCCGCAGAACGGCTATGTCTTCATCGCGACCAAATCCGGCCAGACCCGGTGCCAACTCAGCAAGACCGAAGTCGACTGTGAGTCGGCCTTCACCAACCCACCCAAGGTCAGCGGAGAGAGCGCCAATGGCGTCCGGGTCACCGCCGACGGCAAATTGTCTTGGGTGGTGGGCAATCTCGGCGCCATTCCAACCGTGACGCTGGATTACCAGACCTACTCGGCGGTGGGCTGGACCATCCTCGCCGGAGCCGAAGGCACCCGCTTCACCAATGCGGCGACGGGCCATGGGATGTTCGTCTCGACGGCGGGTGTGAAGTCGTTCTGATTCATTAGGCTGGGCGGCATGGACTTCCGGGTATTCGTCGAACCACAGCAGGGTGCCACCTACGCCGACCAGCTCGCCGTCGCTCAGGCCGCCGAAAGGCTCGGTTACTCAGCGTTTTTCCGCTCCGACCACTACCTGGCCATGGCCGGCGACGGGCTGCCCGGCCCCACCGACTCCTGGGTGACGCTCGGCGGCATCGCCCGTGAGACCAGCACCATCCGGCTGGGCACCATGGTCACCTCCGCCACGTTCCGCTACCCGGGCCCGCTCGCCATCGCCGTCGCGCAGGTCGACGAAATGAGCGGGGGCCGTGTCGAATTGGGCCTCGGCGCCGGGTGGTTCGCCGAAGAGCACGAGGCCTACGCCATCCCGTTCCCGGGGCTGGGCGAACGCTTCGAGCGGCTGGAAGAACAGCTGCAGATCATCACCGGCTTCTGGGACACCCCGGTCGGCGAGCACTTCGACTTCACCGGCAAGCACTACACCGTCAAGAACTCCCCGGCGCTGCCCAAGCCGGCACAGGCCCATCCGCCGGTCATCATCGGTGGTGGCGGCGCCAAGCGGACCCCGGCGCTGGCCGCCAAGTTCGCCGCCGAGTTCAACATCCCGTTCGTCGACATCGACACCCTGACCACCCAGTTCGGCCGGGTCCGGGCGGCTGTCGAAGCGGCCGGCCGGGCGCCCGAAAGCATCACGTACTCGGCGGCTTTCGTGCTGTGTGCGGGCAGGGACGAGGCGGAGATCGCGCGCCGGGCCGCCGCCATCGGCCGCGAGGTCGACGAGATGCGCGGCAACTCCCCCACCGTCGGCACCCCGGCCGAGATCGTCGACAAGCTGGCGCCGTTCATCGCGGCCGGCGTCGAGCGCATCTACCTGCAGGTGCTGGACATGGCCGATCTCGACCACATCGAGTTCTTCAGCACGGAAGTCATTCCCCAGCTACGCTGACCGGCCATGACCGAGCGGCCGTGGCACGAGCGCACCCCGCATGTCGTCGGCGCCAGCCTCGCCGCGCTCGCCGCGATCGCGCTGCTGTATTTCGCGGGGTCCTGGCTGGTGCGGCACTACAACCAGCCACAGCCGCCGCCGGTGCCCGTCATCGTGAATGACCCGGTCCACTCGTCGACCACGGCGGTCACGACCACCACGACGTCGACCAGCTACACGTCGGTGACCCCGTCGACGACCGACATCGACGTGTCGCCCCCGACGCAGACGACGGACACCACGTCCGAGACATCCACCCCGCGGGGCGACAGCACGACGACCAGCCGTACCCCGCCGACGTCGACGTCGATCACGCAGTCGAGGCGCACCCACCCGCCGGGGCCGCGACCGCACTAGTGCGTGAAGAACTCGATCATCAGCACCTGGAGTTCACCGACGCAGCCACCGAGGATGGCGCCGATGGCGATCATCAACGGTTCGTCGTCCTTGAACACCGGCCGCAGAATCGACTCGTACTCCTCGTTGGTGAGCTGATTCATCTTCTCGATGATCGTCTTTTCCAGATCGATCTTGCTCATGGCGTAGTCCTGCGCGTCCAGCAGCGTGGCCGGCAGCCTCTCGACGACGAGATCGACGACGCGGTCTTTCAGCGCGTTGTACTTCGACGTGCCCACGGCGAACTTCACGACGGTGCCGGTCCACCCGCCGATCTCGTTGTCGATGGCGGCCTCGACCTCCCGCGCGATCATGGCGAACAGCTTGTCGGCGCCGGGACCTTTGAGGATGCCGTCGAAGAGGATGTCGGGCGCGAACAGGTCCTCGGAGAGGATGCGCGCGTAGTCGGCGGTGATCTTCTCGCGCTGGGCGTGCAGCAGTCCCTGGAACTTGATGAAGCCCAGGTACTTGGTCGGCTTGATGGGCCGGAACAGCATGTTGAGCGCGATGTAGTCGCTGATCAGACCGATACCGAAGCCGAAGGCCGGCATGATCCACGGCAGCTTGAAGATGGCCCAGACGAACATCTGCGCGGTACCGATGATCAGGCCGAAGTAGATGCCGCTGCGCCGGACGAACGCCATGGCGTCGTCGGACAGGCCGCGCATCAGCTTGTTGAGCTTCTCCTTGTTGCGCACCAGCGTGGTGACCGCGAGGAACTGCAGGTCGACGAACCGGCTGAGGTCCGACTGCATCTCGTTCAGCATCTTCTCGGTGATGCGCGGCGCCTGGGCGTGGATGCGGTTGAGGATCGCCTGGCGGCCCGCCTCGGGCAGGGAATCCCACAGCCCCGGACGGATCTCCTCGGCGACGTCGCGGGCGATGTCGTTGATCGATGCCGACAGCGGTTCGCGCAGCACCTCGACTGCCTCTTTGGCGTCGATCCGCGACAGCAGTTCCTCGGGTTTGAGCAGATTCGCGGTGAGCAGCTCGATCGTGGTCGAGCCGACCTTGCCGGCCCGCCGCGGGATGATGCCCTGCCAGCCGATGGGACCGATGCCCTTGAACTCCAGCGGCCGGTAGATCATCTCCATCGCGACGATCTTGGTGCTCCACCCGACGAAGGCGGCCACCAATGGCATCGAGAAGTAGATGATCCAGTGCTCGCGGAAGTCGAGGAGGATCTCGGTCAGGGACATCAGCGCCACCCGTTCTGGTCGTCCTCCGCGGTGGCGGCGGCCCACAGCGATCGGCCCAGCGGCGACAGCGTCAGCGTCAGCTTCTCCACCTTGGCGGGCAGCGGACCCTTCGACGCGGCCTTGATCGCGTTGAGGACGATGGTCTCAGCCATCAACACCTCGTACTCGGTTTTCAGCGCAGAATCCTCCGGACCGATCTCCACGAGGCGCAGCGCCAGCAAATGCCCGACGTACTGCGGCGTCATCTGTGGGAGGGCGACGTTCGCGGTCCGGCCGACGAGTGCCGCGTTCTCCAGCACGGGCTTGCGGGTGCGGTCGTAGACGTTGACCAAGGGGGATACGGAGCCGTCGGACAGGGCGCCGACGATGCGGGCCTCGTCGGCGACCAGCTGATCGAGGAGATGGTGGTAGAGCTCGGTCTGGCTGCCGGCGGTGTTCTGGTCGAGCGCCCTGTTGAGCAGCTGGCTCATCTTGGAGTTGAGCGACTCTTCGGCGGGCGCCGATTTGGCCGTATCGGCCGCCGCGACGACGTCGTCGGCATCGTCTTCCGGTTCCAGTTCGTTGAGGCCTTTGCGCAGCGCGCCGACGATCTGCTGCTCGGTCCAGCTGTAGACGTCCAGACCGAGTCGAGCGGCGTCCACCGCGCGTCCTACCAGGCCGAAGGGATCAAACGATTGAGCCACCCGCAAACGGTAGCCGCGCGGGGTACCAAATTGCCAACGATCTCGAATATCTCACCTTCCCTGCGCCGCATAGTCGGCGACCAGGGCCTCGGCGCTGCGCACGGCGGCCCGGCAGGCGCGTGCGGTGAAGGGGTCGTTGAGCGGGTGATCGGCCCGGCGGCGCCACCGCTGCACCGCCGCGAACGCCGCCCGCGGGCCGTCGTACGGCGCGTCGTTGCTCAGCCCGAGCCGGCTCGCCGCATCGGTCCCCGAGCCACCGATGATGCGGCGCAGTGAGGCCATCTCGTCGTCGTTCAAAGTGGTTGGCCGGGAGCGTAACTGACCGAGCAGTCGCAATTCTTCGAAGGCGTGCGTATCGGCCAGCAGTGGATCGATGTCCGCCAGGATGAACGGCGTCGCGTAGATGGGATTGGCTTCCACGAAGCGCCGCAGCGAACGCAACGCGGTGTGTGCCTTGAGCATGTCGGCGCGTTGCGCGAACTGCTGATCGATGACGTCCCGCAGGGCCACCAGCCCGCTACGCTCGAGCAGTTCGTCGGCCAGCCCCTGGGAGTCGGTGACGCCGGCACGCAGCACCGCGATCGCGATCCGGATGCCGAACATGCCGAACCTGTCCAGCAGCGCGGCCCGGGTGATGGCGTCCACGGGCAGCGAATCATCGTGTCGGGCAAAGCGATCCGCCGACAGCATGGCCTTGGTCAGCGCCGTCGCGCCGTCGCCGTCCAGGGCGGCCAGCTTCTGCAGCGCCGTGAACTCACTCTGCTGCAATGTGCGCGCGGTCAGCGCCAGCAGTCCCGACACCGGGACGACGGCCTGGCACACGCCGGTGCGGTCCAGTTCCGCGGTGAATCGGGTGGCCACCTCGCGGGCCGACATCATGGCGTCGATGCGCCCCGCCCCGATCTCGTCGGCGCGCGACGCGACCCCGATGACACCGAGAGCGCCCGAGCCGCTGCCGACGAGTTCCCCGATCTGCTTGAGCAGCGCGATGTCTGGCGCGTTGAGGGTGCGCAGCAGGAAAACGACGGCGTCCACCCGCGGTACGCCGTCGCGCGGCACCAGCAGTTGCAGCGTGCGGTCGGAGACGTCACGTGACAGCGACGACGTGCCCGGGGTGTCGATGATGGTCGTCTGTTCCAATTCCGCTGCGGGCCACTGCACGTCGAGGTCGACGATGTCTCCGATGTTGGCGGCACCCTGCGCCCCGGAATATCGTGCGAGGTCGAAGGTGAGGCCGTCACCGCGGGTGATCGGCACGTCGGTGCGGCGACCGTCCCGATGGTTGGCGGTGACGCGGGGCGTCATGCCATGCCGGAACCAGGTGACCAGCCGGGTGGCCTCTGTGGCGTCGGTGGGCGCAATCTCTTCGCCCACAAGCGCATTCACGAGCGTCGACTTGCCGGCCTTGAGGGTGCCGGCCAGGGCGATGCGGATCGGCTGATCGAGCCGGCGGCCGATCCAGTCCAGTTCGGCCAGGGCCTGCGGCCGGTGCTGGTAAACGGGGTCTGACCGGTAGGCCGAGATGACGCCGCCCAGGATGGCGCGGACGCGTGCGCTTGTGCTCACTGCGCCAGGGCCGGAGTGAGTTTCACCGCGTTGTCGATGACCTGGCGCAGGATGTTCAACTGCCGCTCCAGTTCCCGCACGCGGTTGTCGCGCTCGCCCGCTTCGATCTGCGCTGCGGCGAGGGTGGCCTGCAGCGACTCGTTGAGCGAGCGGGTGGTCTGGTTGGCGATGCCCCGGTAGTGATCGCGCAAGTGGCGCTGGATGTTTCGCAGCCGGTCACGCGATTCCTTGCCGACGGCGAACGACACGTCGTCGACGAACCGGCGGACGTTCATCTTCGCCTCGCCGCGCACCCGCAGCATGCGGTTCTCCATGTCTTCCTTGTAGGCCTTGCGGCCCAGCACAAGTCCGGCGCCCAGCGACAGCGGGTTGAACATGCCGAGCCCGGCGAACGAGGTCAGCATGCCGAACATCAGCACACCGCCGTAGGACCCGCGCATCCCGGTGATCACCTTGTGCCCGGCCCGGATCGGCTCGGACTCCAGTCGCGCCACAGGGTTGAACTCGCCCAGGCCCGCACCCATGTCGCGGGCCCTGACCTCGGCCAGTTCGACCGAATCCAGCCCGGCCTCGACGAACGTACGGGCCACCTCCGCGGCGAGCGCCTCGGCGCGCTGATGCGCCCAGACGAAGTTGTCGCCCACCGCGGTCGCGACGACGTTCTCCAACTCGGCGCCGATCTCGGCCCAGTGCTGCGTGGGATCGCAGCCGTCGATGACGCGCTCGGTGTGTGCGGTGATGTTGCGGAACCGGTTACGCAGGTCGTGGTCGACGTCGGCGGTCAGGTCGGCGATGCCGTCGTTGAGCACCTGTTGCCACAATGCGGTCTGCTGCAACGCATTCTGGGCGTCTTCCTTCTTCTGCTCCAACTCGGCCTTGATGCGCTCGATCTTGGCGGGGTCGTTGATCGCGGCCAGTTCGGTGGACACCGCCAGGGTGAGATGTTCTGCGGCCGCGTGGATCTCGGTGACCACCTGATCCTTGATGCGGTCGTTCTCGCGACTGAGCACCTTGTCGGTGAGGAACTTGATGATCGCCGGGAAGTTCGACTCGTCGTTCAGTTCCTTGTCGTTCAGCGCCAGCGCATGGGTCCGCAGTGCCGAAGAGACCGGAACCACGGGGACGTTCAGCCGGGCGCGCTGCAGATGCGCGCCATTGGCCGCGACGATCTCGCGCCAGTGCGGATACAGGTCGGTCTTGGTGGCGACAATCGTTGCCACCGGGCAGATTTCGAGGGCCTGCCGGATGAACGTGAGCTCCGGCTCGGTGAACTCCTGGCTGGTGTCACTGATCATCAGGAGGGCGTCGGCGTCGGGCAGCAGGCCGAGGGTGGCCGACAGGTGCGGCTGCCCCAGCCCACCCACCCCGGGGGTATCGACAAAGGTGAGGCCGCCTTTGAGCATCGGGCTCGGCGCCGCCACCTCGACACGCAGCACCTGACGACCCTGGGCCTGCGGGGCGTGGCGCAGATCGGTCGACAGCTGGTTGGGCGGAATGGCGACGACGGACGGATCGGCCCCTTCCTGATCGGGAGCCAGCACGAGCTCGGCAGCCGCCGCGTCGCCGTAGTGGACGACGGTGGTGAGCACCGTGCTCTCGTCATCGCCGACGCGCGCGACCGGCATGTTCAGCAACGAGTTCAGCAACTGACTCTTGCCCTGCTTGAGCTGCCCGGCGATCACCACCCGGATCTGCGGATCGCTGATCCGGTTCTTGGCCGCCAGCAACCGCTGCGCCAGGTCTTCGCGGTCGTTGAGGCCTGCGATCCGGCTGGTGTGGTCGATCAACTCGACGATCACCGCGACCGGGCGCGGGTTCGCCTCGTTCGGCTGCGTCACTGGGCTCTCCTCGACTGCATTGTCACTGTCTAACGGTATGCGCAAACATCCGGCGGGGCCTGTAGGTGGCCCCGCCGGAGGAGTTTGTCGCGATCGATCAGTGCATGTGCGGATCGATGTGGGTGGTGTGGCTCATGTCGGTGGTGGTGTGGGTTTCGGTCGGTGCGTAGGTGTTCATGCTGGCCTCGTGCACCGAGCTGTCGGCAACCGTGCTGTGCACCGAGTTGTCGGCGCTCAGGTCGGTGTGGGTGGTGTTCCCGCTGCCGATGTTGGTGTGGGTGCTGTTGCCGCTACCGATGCTGGTGTTGGCCGTGTTCCCGCTGTTCAGGCTGGTGTTCACCGTCGAGGAGTGCGACGAGTCGTCGATGACGCTCTTGTTGCCGCTGCCCAGGTCGCCACCGACGGTGGTCTGGTTGCCACCGACGTGCGTCGACGAGGTGTTGCCGTCGTTGATGACGATGTTGCCGCCACTGCCACCGCTGCCGCCGCTGGCGTGGCCGCCACCGATCAGGCCGCCGCCGGCGCTGGCGCCGCCGCCGTTGCCGCCACCGGTGTTGACGTCGTTGACCACCGGACCCGAGTTGCCCTGGATGATGTGGCCGCCCGCGGTCTGCGAGTTGTCGGTCGCGTGGTTGCCGGTCCCGACGATCACCGGGGAGTGGCTGCCGGTCAGGATGTCGCCGTTGGTGACGGTGTTGCCGTCACCCTGCACGGCGCCCTTGCCGCTGGCGATGTCACCGTGGTTGTTGCCCGCGATGTTGACGCCGCCGTCGCCCTGCTGGACGTGGCTGCCACCGAGGGTGATGTCACCGAAGCCCAGGTTGAAGGCACCCTGCTGGGCGTTGGCGCCGGCGTGCTGGTCGGGGCTCAGCACCGGGATGTCGTTGCCGCTGGCGATCGGCACGTTGTTGTGGCTGGCGAAGTCGGTCTGGTTGCGGCTGGCGAACTCGGTGTTCGGGGCGAAGGCGGTCTGCGGGGAGAACGGCGAGGACATGCTGTAGTAGTCCGAGACCGCGTTCTGCAGGCCGACGACCGGGTCGCCGCCACCGAGCACGACGCCGGCGGGGACGGCACTCGCGGCGACCGAGGCGAGCTGCGCGGAGGTGACACCGGCGAGGCCGGCGTCGCGCATGGTCTGCTCGGGGTTCGCGACGAACGAGCTCGCGACGGTCGGGAAGCGGAACAGGTCGATGATGAATTCGATCAGGCTGGTCATTGGAGTCCCTTTCGTTGGGTGTTGCTCTGGGGAAGTTCTCTCGCCGCTGTCCGGCGAACTGAGAACAACGTTAGGGGCCGTCGAGAGCCGTGCAAACGGGGCAACCACCCCTACCCCCAACGAAACGTAGTGGGGTATCCACGCTCCCCCTATTAGGGGATTAGGGGATGGCTAGGGCGTTTGCTGAATATGCGGTGCGAGAACACAAAACGCCGGTGGCCATGGCGGCCACCGGCGTTTCGGGGATGAGCTGGTCAGCTGAAGAAGTCGAAGTCCTGATGATGCTCGACACCGGCCGACGGGTCTGCGGTATCGACGGGGTGCCAGTCGAGCGCACCCGGATCCGAGAGCTGCCCGGCATCGACGACCGGGACGTCGCTGTGCAGGCCCAGATCGTCGGACACCGCCAGGTCCGGCACGGCGGCATGCGCCGGCAAGGCCGGTCCGCTGTCGAATCCGCCGAGGTCAGGGTCGGAAATCACCTGCGGAGACACCACCGTCGGCACATGTGTGTCGAAGGCGTCGAACGCATCGAACGCCGCGGTGGCGGCGCCACTGGTCCAGACGTTGACGCCGGGATCGTCGAATCCGGCGGTCGGCACACCACCCGCCACGGAGGACACTGTGCCGAGGGACTCGGACACCACCGGGATCAGGTGCGCGACGTCCGCCGTGGTGACGCCGGTGAGATTGGCGTCGGCGATGGCACCGGCAGGGTCGGCGGCGTAGTGCGCAGCCACGTCGGGGTCACGTACCACCGACATGACGAAATCCAGTAGCGGATTAGCCACGGCACCTACTCCTTCCTGGGGTCCGCTTGATAACTATTTCGATGCTATCGCCGATATAGCTCCCAGAGATCGGTGCTGACCCCAGCACCCGACACCTTCCGTTAGGGGCACTCCCGTTAGGGATTCACCAATCGTTAGGGGATTGTGTCCCAACCCCGGGCTGCCAGCGCATAGGGTGGCCTGAGCCCGGTAGCGCATCAAAGGAGTGGACGTTTATGAGCCTCGGTTTGTCGATCGGCCAGACCAATCTGGTGGCCGTGCCGGCCGGGCGACCGCCGCTGAGCCGTCGCGCCATCCTGGCCCTGTACCCCGACCGGCCCGCCGAAGTCGGCATCCCCACACAACCGGGCGGCCTGGTCCTGACCGGGTTCGTCGAGCGGGTCGGCGACCCGATTCCCCTGATCGCTCCCGACGGCTCGGCGCATCGTGGTGAAGCCGTCCTGGCCGAGGCCCTCGACTCCATGGCCCGCACCGCGGGCGGCGGCGCCCCGATCGTCATCGCCGCGCCGGCGCACTGGGGCATGTCCACCATCGGCGCGCTCTCCGCGGCGCTGCGCGGCAAGCCGGGTCTGGCCGCCGCACCGGTGGTCTCCGACGCGGCCGCGGCCCTGGCCGGCCTCAAGGCCGGGTCCGGGCTGCCGGATCACGGCGTCGTGGCGCTGTGCGATTTCGGTGGCAGCGGCACCAGCGTGACCATCGCCGACGCCGCGACGCTGAGCCAGATCGGCGAGACGGTGCGCTACCCGGAGTTCTCCGGCGACCTCGTGGACCAGGCGCTGCTCAACCACGTCGTCGCCGGCATCACCGAGTCGTCCGATGCCGATCCGGCCGGCACCGCGGCCGTCGGCTCGCTGTCGCAGCTGCGCGACCAGTGCCGGCAGGCCAAGGAGCGCCTCTCATCGGAGACGGCGACGTCGGTGAACGCCAACCTGCCCGGCTTCGCGTCGGCGCTGCGCATCACGCGGCCCGAGCTGGAACGGCTGCTCGAGCCGGCCCTGGCCGGGCTGCTCGCCGTCCTGCAGGAAACTTTGCAGCGCAACCAGATTCCGGCCGGCGTCCTGACCGCTGTGGCCACCGCCGGCGGCGGCGCGTCGATTCCGATTGTCACCCAACGCCTTTCGGAGCACTTCCGGGTTCCGGTGGTGACCTCGCCGCAGCCGGCGCTCACCGCAGCCGGCGGCGCCCCGCTGGTCGATCAACGCACCATGAGCGCCGACGCCCCGACAGGCATGGCCCCCACCATGGGCTGGGCCGCCGGCCCGGCAGGCTGGGCAGGCGGCCCCGAGACCATGGCGGCTCCGGTGCCGCCCGTGGACGCGAACCCGTCTTCGACCGTCGGGCCGTCGCTGGCCTGGTCTGACGACGAGGAACCCGGCGCGGCGGTCGGCGGCGACTATCCCACCGACTTCTCCACCGGCTACGCCGAGGCAGCGCCCTTCGGCGAGACCACCGCCCGGCCGGCGATGGACTTCGCCCACGAAGAAGAGGACAACCTGCCCGACGTGGCGCCGGTCCCCTGGTACCGGCGCCCACCGCTGATCTTCGGCGCGGCCGCCGCGGCGTTCCTGGTTGCCGGCGGCAGCTGGGCCGCGGTCGGGCTCACCAGCAACGACACCCCGTCCGGCCCGGTGACCGTCGACGTCACCACCACCATCACCGGCCCCGACGGCTCCATCACCACAAGCACCTACAAGGCCACCAAGTCCGTTGTGACACAGACGAATCCGAACGGGCAGGTGGAGACCTCGACGGTGACCAACCCGGTCACCACCACCGACGCGCCGGTCACCACGACCACCACCGATCCGTCGACCACCAGCTCGACGACGACCACCACGACCACCACCTCCACGACCACCACGACGACGACCCCGTCGACGACGACCACCACGACCACGACGCCACCGCCCACCACGACCACCACGCAGCCGCCCACGACGACGACGCAACCGCCGACGACGACGCAACCGCCCACCACCACGCAGCCGCCGCCGACCACGACGAAGCCGCCGACGACGCAGCCGCCCAGCACGCAGACTCCGACGGCTGCGCCGTCGACCCAGGCGCCCAGTTCGCAGCCCACGGTGGAGCAGCCCCCCAAGACGGCGTCGGTGTCGGCGGAAACCGCGTCCGCACCATCGGCATCGGTGGCCACCGCGTCGGCGCCCATCACCGCGCAACCCTCGGCATCGACCAGCCAATGACCGCAGCGGCCGGCACGTCGCTGGTGCTCGGCGGAATCGGCAGCGGCAAGACCACCGCGCTGGAAGCGGTGCGAAAGACGTTGCGGGCCAACGGCACGACGATGCTCGCGCGGGTACCGAAGCCCGGTGAGGCACCGGACGCGGCCATCGTCATCGACGATGCCCAACTGCTGTCCCCGGCAGAGCTGGACGCGCTGACCGAGCTGGCCGGCGACCCGGCCCGCACCGTGGTGGTCAGCGCCGAGCCGTTGGCGCACGACCGCGCACTCAATGCTCTCACCACCACTCTGAGCCGGCAGCATCCGCCGATTCAGCTGGCGCCGATGACGCCCCGCGAGATCAACGAGGCGCTGGCCCGCGCCGGCGTCCCCGGCACGCAGGTCCCCGCACTGATCGCCGCCACCGGCGGCATCCCACTGCTGGTGTACTCGGCGCTGTCGGCCCTGGCGTCGGGCGCCGATCCGGTCCGGGCCGCGTCCGTCGCGTTGAGTGAACGGCTCCGCCGGCTCGATGAGCACCTGCTCGACACGTTGTTGCTGTGTTCGCTCAGCCCGGAACTGGGGCCCGACGACATCGCCGCCGCCTTGCAACTGCCCGGCGACGACGCCGCCGTGCTGATGGACCGGGCCCGCGCGAGTGGCCTGCTGTCCGCTTCACTGCATCCGCGGTTCATCGACACGCTGCACCGCAGCCTCACCCGACTGGTCGGGGCCGCGCGGCACCGCGAGACCGAATGCCGGCTGCTGCGCTCGCAGATCGAATCCGCCACGCTGTCAACCGAATTGGCGCTGAAGCTGGCCGAGCACGGCACCGTCGACGATCTGCTGGCGGCCGACCTGATCCGCCGGGCCGGTTCCGCCGCGCCGCGTCAGGCAGCGCGCCTGTACCGCGCCGCGGCCCGCGCCGGCACCGCCCCGGCCGACGTCCACCTCGCCGACGCCCTCGCCGTCACCGGCGACTGCACCACCGCCGGAACCCTGGCCGACGAACTGCTCACGGCCGACGACGCCGCCGTCCGCGCGCAGGCCGTGCGTATCGCGGCCAGCGTCGCCATGCACGACGGCGCCGCCGCGCACGCCGCGGACCTGTTCCGGTGGCTCGGCCCCGATGCCGATCCGTTCGTCGCCGCCGCGGGCGCCGTGGTCGGTGTCGCCACCGCCGACGCGGACCTGGCCCGGTCCTGTCTGCAGGCCGAGAAATCCATGCCGCCAACGTCTTCCGCGCGTGCGGCGCGCGGTATGTCAGAAGGCATGCTGCTGACGCTCGACCAGCCGTTCGCCGTCGCGATGGCACGCCTCACGCAGGCTCTCGGGTCCACCAACGGTGTTCACTCGGTCGCACCGGACAGCCCCGCCGCCCTGCTGAGCCTCGTCGCCCTGCACGGCGGCGACGCCGTCCGCGCGCGCAGTGTCATCGGCCGGGCCATCCGCACCGGTGGCGGCGACGCGGGTTTCACCGGTCTGCGCCACCGGCTGCTGCTCGGCTGGATCCGCATGCTCGACGGCCAACTCGATTCCGCGGTGCCGGCTTTGGGCGCCCCGGAGGTCGCCGACCTGCACCGGCGCGACGCGCTGTGGTTCACCGCGCTGCAGACCGCGGTCGCCCGGCGCAGCGGCGACACCGGCGCCCTGCAGAAACACTGGTACGCGGCCATGGAGGTGCTGGCCGAATACTCCCTGGACCTGTTCGCACTGCTGCCGCTCGGTGAGCTGTGGGTCGCGGCGGCGCGGTTGCAGCAGCTCGACCAGCTGCGCCAACCGCTGGCCGAGGCGTTCGGGCTGCTGCGGGCCGCAGGCAATCCGACGCTCTGGGCGGTGCCGCTGCACTGGGCGGGCGTGCACGCCGGCATCCTGGCCAACGCGCCCGAGGCCGTCGCCCCGCACGGGCAGGCCCTATCCGCCGCCAGCCGGGCCGAGGGCGCACACGGCGCCTACGCCACCGCACTCGCCGCCGCCGGCCGCGCCTGGTTGCGGGTCCTGGCCGACGGCGTCGACGCGGCGGAGGTCACGGCGGCCGCCCGCGGGCTGGCCCGCTTCGGGCTGACGTGGGATGCCACGCGCCTGGCCAGTCAGGCCGCGTTGCATTCGGCGGACGGCCGGATCTCGGGTGCGATGCTGCAGCTGGCACGCGACCTCAAGCAGGACGCGGCCCTCGAGGCCGCGGCCGATCCCATCGCGCCCGCGGCCCCAGCTATTCCGCGTGAGCCCGTTTCGGGCGCGGATGTGCGCAACACCACACCCCCTCCTGCCTCGGGTGACGCTCGGACCACAGCTGCCGCAACGCCCGCCTGGACGCGGCTGTCCGACCGCGAACGCGAGGTCGCCGAACTGGTGCTGCAGGGCATGCCGTACCGCGATATCGGGGCCCGGCTGCTCATCTCAGCGAAGACCGTCGAACACCACGTCGCCCGCATTCGCCGCAGGTTGGGGGCCGAATCCCGGTCGGAGATGTTGTCGATGCTGCGGGCGCTGCTCGTCGAGAAAGCCTGACGCCGTCCTTATATAAGGAAGCGCGTGGCCGGTGCTTGAACCAGGCCGATTCCGGGTACGGAAGCGAGCGCGTAGTCGCAGCTCAAGTTAGGACAGCCTTGCTAGCGTGCGTTCTGCCCAGGATGCGACTATGAGCAGGCATCTAGCTTAAGTTACCCGTTGGTAACCTCAATAAGTTACCAGCCGGTAGCTACATAACTGGGAGAGGCGCGGTGGAGAATCTCGAACACACGCTCGACGTGGCCAGACTGGTCATCGGGCTGTTGGCAACGGTCATCGTCCTGGGGTTCGCCGCCAAGCGCGTCCTGTGGCTGACCAAGCTGATCAGCTCCGGGCAGAAGCTGGGCGACGAACGCGGCCGCAAGGACGATCTGGTCCGCCGCTTCCTCAACCAGAACAAGGAAGTCTTCGCTCAGTCGAAGCTCCTGAAGTGGTCGATCCCCGGCATTGCGCACTTCTTCACCATGTGGGGCTTCTTCGTCCTCGCGTCGGTCTACCTGGAAGCCTATGGCGTCCTGTTCGACCCGGAGTTCGCCATCCCGTTCGTCGGACACTGGGCCATCCTGGGCTTCCTGCAGGACTTCTTCGCGCTGGCCGTGCTGGCCGGCATCATCGTCTTCGCGATCATCCGTCTGGTCCGGAACCCCGAGAACATCGGCCGTGAGTCCCGGTTCTACGGCTCGCACAACGGTGGCGCGTGGGAGATCCTCATCATGATCTTCCTG
This sequence comes from Mycobacterium sp. SMC-18, assembly GCF_045310895.1. NCBI lineage: Bacteria > Bacillati > Actinomycetota > Actinomycetes > Mycobacteriales > Mycobacteriaceae > Mycobacterium > Mycobacterium sp. SMC-18. The sequence continues at coordinate 19,633 of NZ_JBJIAL010000045.1, read as the reverse complement.
GTCATCGCGTCCTACGCGGTCTTCCGCGGTGCCGCCGTCAACGTCCTCAACCACGACGGTCGCGGCGCCTTCCCGTACCAGAACGGCGCGTTCTTCTCCGACGGCATGGCCGCACTGCTGAACCACCTGCCCTACGAGGCCAACCTCTGGATCGAGACCATCGCGCTGCTGGCGCACATCGGCATCATGCTGGTCTTCCTGCTGATCGTGCTGCACTCCAAGCACCTGCACATCGGCCTGGCCCCCATCAACGTCACCTTCAAGCGGCTGCCCGACGGCCTCGGCCCGCTGCTGCCGATGGAATACAAGGGCGAGCCGATCGACTTCGACGACCCCGCCGAGGACGCGGTGTTCGGCCGCGGCCGCATCGAGGACTTCACCTGGAAGGCCAACCTCGACATGTCGACCTGCACCGAGTGCGGTCGGTGCCAGTCGCAGTGTCCGGCGTGGAACACCGGAAAGCCGTTGTCCCCCAAGCTCGTCATGATGAACCTGCGCGACCACCTGTTCGCCAAGGCGCCCTACATCATCGAGGGCAAGCCGATGCCCGAAGAGGGTTCGGTCGACTTCGCCAAGCTGGGCGACAGCCTCCACGGCCACGGCGTGCCCGAGGACGGCTTCGCCCGCATCGAAGGTTCCGGCCCCGAGCAGGCGCTGCGCCCGCTGGTCGGCACCGCTGAGCAGGGCGGCGTCATCGACCCCGACGTGCTGTGGTCCTGCACCAACTGTGGCGCCTGCGTCGAGCAGTGCCCGGTGGACATCGAGCACATCGACCACATCGTCGACATGCGCCGCTACCAGGTCATGGTCGAGTCCGAGTTCCCCGGCGAGCTCGGCGTGCTGTTCAAGAACCTGGAACTCAAGGGCAACCCCTGGGGCCAGAACTCCAAGGAACGCACCAACTGGATCGACGAGCTGGACTTCGACATCCCGGTCTACGGCCAGGACGTGGAGAGCTTCGACGGCTTCGAGTACCTGTTCTGGGTCGGCTGCGCCGGCGCCTACGAGGACCGCGCCAAGAAGACCACCAAGGCCGTCGCCGAACTGCTTGCCGCCGCCGGCGTGAAGTTCCTGGTGCTGGGCACCGGCGAGACCTGTACCGGTGACTCGGCCCGCCGCGCCGGCAACGAGTTCCTGTTCCAGCAGCTCGCCGCGCAGAACGTCGAGACCATCAACGAGCTGTTCGAGGGCGTCGACCCGGCCAAGCGCAAGATCGTCGTCACCTGCCCGCACTGCTTCAACACCATCGGTCGCGAGTACCCGCAGCTGGGCGCCAACTACACCGTCGTGCACCACACGCAGCTGCTGAACCGCCTGGTGCGGGACAAGAAGCTGATCCCCGTGTCGTCGACGAGCCAAGAGGTCACCTACCACGACCCCTGCTTCCTCGGCCGCCACAACAAGGAGTACGAGGCCCCGCGTGAGCTGGTCGGCGCTGCCGGCGCGAAGCTCACCGAGATGCCGCGCCACGCCGACCGCGGCCTGTGCTGTGGTGCCGGTGGTGCCCGCATGTGGATGGAAGAGCACATCGGCAAACGCATCAACACCGAGCGCGCCGAAGAGGCCGTCGACACCGGCGCCTCGGCGATCGCGACCGGCTGCCCGTTCTGCCGCGTGATGATGAGCGACGGCGTCGACGACGTCGCCGCGACCCGCAGCATCGAGAAGACCGAGGTCTTGGACGTCGCTCAGCTGCTGCTGAACTCGCTGGACAGCAGCAAGATCACGCTGCCCGAAAAGGGCACGGCGGCAAAGGCATCGGCGGCACTGGCAGAGAAGAAGGCCAAGGAAGCACCGAAGCCTGCTCCGGCACCGGAACCTGTCGCTGAAGCCGCTCCCGCGGCCGAGGCACCCGCGGCCCCGGCCGCCGGTGGCGCGGCCGCCAAGCCGGTCACCGGTCTGGGCATGGCCGCCAAGCGTCCGGGCGCGAAGAAGGCTGCCGCTCCGGCAGCCGAAGCGCCGGCTGCGGCCGCGGCACCTGCCGCAGGCCTGGGCCTGGCCGCGGGCGCCAAGCGTCCGGGTGCCAAGAAGGCCGCCGCGCCGGCCGCCGCTGCCGCTCCTGCAGCCGAGGCACCTGCCGATGCTGCTCCGGCCGCACCGGCGAAGGGTCTGGGTCTGGCCGCGGGCGCCAAGCGTCCGGGTGCCAAGAAGGCCGCCGCCGCTGCACCGGCTCCGGCTGCTGAAGCTGCTCCTGCCGCTGAGGCTCCCGCCGCACCGGCCGCTCCCGCGGCTCCGGTCGTCGGGCTCGGGATGGCTGCGGGCGCGCGTCGCCCGGGCGCCAAGAAGGCCGCTGCTCCGGCAGCAGCTGCCCCGGCCCCCGCTGCTGAAGCTGCTGAGCCGGCCGCCGAGGCACCCGCCGCAGAGGCTCCTGCCGCCCCGGCCGCTCCTGCGGCTCCGGCGGAAGAGGCCAAGCCCGAACCACCGGTCGTCGGACTGGGCATGAAGCCAGGCGCACGGCGCCCCGGTAAGCGGTAACCCGAAGGACACCGCAATGGCCAGCTACGACCCACCGCCAGGAGCGTCGTAGCTGGCCATTGCTATATGTGGCGCCGATCGCAGATCGGCAAAAGAATTCGACACCGATGAGAGCATGGAACCCGTGACCACCCACCAGGTACCCGCTGACCGCACATGGCATAGCGGCCACCCTCGTAACCAGCGGACGTTTGCGCAGTCGACCAAGCTGCAGGACGTCCTGTACGAGATCCGTGGCCCGGTACACGAGCAGGCCTCCCGGCTCGAGGCCGAGGGCCACCGCATCCTCAAGCTGAACATCGGCAACCCCGCGCCGTTCGGCTTCGAGGCGCCCGACGTGATCATGCGCGACATGATCGCCGCTCTCCCCCACGCCCAGGGCTACTCCGATTCCAAGGGCATCGTGTCCGCGCGCCGCGCGGTGGTCACGCGCTACGAGCTGGTCGAGGGCTTCCCCCGGTTCGACGTCGACGATGTCTTCCTCGGCAACGGCGTCTCCGAGCTCATCACCATGACCCTGCAGGCGCTGCTCGACAACGGCGACCAGGTGCTGATCCCGGCCCCGGACTACCCGCTGTGGACGGCGTCGACGGCGCTGGCCGGCGGTACCCCGGTGCACTACCTGTGCGACGAGACGCAGGGCTGGAACCCTGATATCGCCGACCTCGAGTCGAAGATCACCGACCGCACCAAGGCGATCGTCGTGATCAACCCGAACAACCCCACCGGCGCGGTGTACAGCCGCGAGACGCTGGAGTCCATCGCGAACCTGGCGCGCAAGCACCAGCTGCTGCTGCTGGCCGACGAGATCTACGACAAGATCCTCTACGACGAGGCCAAGCACATCCCGATGGCCTCGGTGGCGCCGGACATGCTGTGCCTGACGTTCAACGGCCTGTCCAAGGCGTACCGCGTGGCGGGCTACCGGTCCGGCTGGCTCGCCATCACCGGTCCCAAGGAGCACGCGTCCAGCTTCCTGGAGGGCATCAGCCTGCTGTCGAACATGCGCCTGTGCCCGAATGTGCCTGCGCAGCATGCCATTCAGGTGGCGCTCGGCGGACACCAGAGCATCGAGGACCTGATCCTGCCCGGCGGCCGCCTGCTCGAGCAGCGCGACGTCGCGTGGAACAAGCTCAACGAGATTCCCGGTGTCTCCTGCGTCAAGCCCGAGGGTGCGCTGTACGCGTTCCCGCGGCTGGACCCCGAGGTGCACGAAATCCGGGACGACGAACAGCTGGTGCTCGACCTGCTGCTGCAGGAGAAGATCCTGCTCACGCAGGGCACCGGATTCAATTGGCCCACACCGGATCACCTGCGCATCGTGACGCTGCCGTGGGCCCGCGACCTGGCCGCCGCCATCGAGCGCCTCGGTAACTTCCTGGCGAGTTACCGCCAGTAATCCCTCGGGATTTGTGCACGATTTTCCGCGGCTACCGCGGAAAATCGTGCACGAATCACTCTTTCAGGCCCGCGATGAAGGTCCGCAGCAGCGCGGCGAGGGTGTTCTCGAGCTCGGTGCCGGGTTCGGGCTGCTTGGCGGAATCGATTGCCGCCCAACCCCATACCGCGCCGGCGAAGGCGTGGATCGCGGCGGTCAGCAGCACCAGGTGCTGACGGTCCAGCGCCAGCCGGGGTTTGAGGGTCTCGCGTAGCCGGTCCTCGACGTCGCGTGCCTGAGTACGCACAGTCTCGGCGGCTTCGGGGGTCAGCCGATTCATCAGCACCGGCGCGGCACTGATCAGGTCGCAGAGCACCGGGCGCTGTGCGAGGGTGTGCGCCAAAGCCTTTGCCGGCGTGCGCCGTTCGTCGTGCAGCTGGGTCCGCAGGTCCGCCAGCCAGCCCAGGTGTTCGTGGTACATCACCAGGAGAAGCAGGGCCTCGCGCGAACCGGCGTACCGCAGCACGCCCGATTTGGCCAGGCCCGCCGCGGCGGCGATCTCCCCCAGCGTCAACTCACTGGCCCGGGTGTCGTCCAGCAGCGCGCGGGTCACCTCGGTCAGATGACGCACGCGATCCTCCCGTTGCTCGGGGCTGCGGGCCCGCGCAAAAGACAGCGCCGCTGGGGAATCGGGCAAATCCATTGCTTAATGGAACACTGTTCCGTTAACTTGGTCAACATGACACACCGCTACGAAGTCCTGGTCACCCGGCATGCCCGTGCCACGCCGAGCACGCTGTTCGATGTAGTGGCGGACGGGTCCCGCTGGTCCGAGTGGGCGAAACCACTGATCAACTACTCAGCGTGGGAGACGCGCGGGCCCGCCGACGACGGTGGCGTCGGGGCCATCCGTGCGGTCGGCGCACGCCAGTTCCCCGCCCGCGAGCAGACCACCATCCACGAGCCAGGGCAGCGGCACGGGTACACCATCCTCTCGTGGACCCCGGTACAGGACTACCACGCGCAGGTGAGTTTCACCCCCGAGCAGGACGGCACCCGGATCGACTGGCACGGAACCATCGAAAGCCGTTGGCGTGTTACCGGTCTGGGCTATCGGGCGGTGGTGAAACACGTCTTGACGACGTTGTCCGCCAAGTTGGTGATCGAAGGCGAGCGGCGAGACACGATGAGCCGGGCCTGATCGGCACGGCGAGCGGCTAGTCGGGTCGACTGGTGTTGCCGAACTTGTCTGCCAGCGCGGCCCGCACCGGCGACGGCACCGTGGGCGCGAAGCGGCGTAGGTAGGCCTCGATCCACGGGGCTGAGGTATTGAGAAACGCGAAGTCGCTGCCCACCATGTGCCGTATCGCGAGGAGCGGGACAGGTGATTGCAAGGGACGAAAGTCGGCGTTCCACAGCCCGCGCTCGGCGCAGCCATCGTAGAACTGTCCCACCATGAGGCCGACGTCGACGAAGTCGGGTTTCAGTTCTTGCTGCAGCGCATCGATGAAGGCGAAGTCCACCAGGTCCGGAAATGCGATGAAGACCGCCTTGAGCAGGCCGTCTGGGCCATCCGCCGATGCCAGCGCCAAGAAGGTGTCGCGGAAGGTACGCAATTCAGCAACAAGTTTGGTGAACTCCGGTTGTTCGCCAGAAACCGTGGCGATCCACAACATGTCGCGGTCCAGTGCCGGTCGCGCAAACGGACACACCGGCCCGGCGCGCCCCAGTTCGGGGTGCGGTTCCGTCAAGTACTCGCGGATCCAACTGCCAAGCAATTGAGCAATTCCTGATGTTTCGCCACTCGAACTGTGGTTGTCCGATAATTTCCAGAGACCCTGAACCAAGGTGTCCGCCATGCTGTACGCCTCCCTCCCCTCAGGTCGCCAGTGCTTCCGTCGCAACATCCACCGGAAGGTGAAAAGCCCATGTCCTTCACCACCGAGCGTGGAATCGCGATCGTATATGAGCCCGAATCGGTTCCGCTGCTCAAGCTCGCGACGTCAGCCGCGAGAAACGGGTTCCACCTCATCTGGGTGGCTGGCCGCGCCGACGAGCGGGTACTGGGACGGCTCGGCACCGTTGTCGTGGCCGACGGGCTGTCGGCCGACGACATCGCCGCACAACTCGAACAATTCGACGTCGTCGGCGTCACCACATTCTGCGATTCGAGGATCGAACAGACAGCCGCGATCGCCGCAAAGCTAGGTTTGCCAACAAACCCGCCTCATGCATCTCGGCAATTAGTTGACAAGATCGCGCAACGGCAGGCTCTCGCGGATGCCGGACTACCCTGCCCCGGGTTCGTCGGCATCGAAAGCCCGGCTGACGTCCCTACCGCCCAAGGGCTGCTCCAACGGCTGGCCTATCCCGTCGTCGTCAAACCGGCATTCGGTTGGGGTGGTCGCGACACCGTCTGCCTCCCCGATTTCCAGGCGGCGGCCGCGGAACTGGCCCACCGTTGCCGAGCCGACCCGTGGCGGCCGGTCATCGTAGAGGAGCTCCTCGGCGATTACCCGGCCACCGACCGTGGTGGGTTCGGCGACTACGTCTCCGTCGAAGTCGTGGTCGAGGACGGAGTGGCCTCGGTCCTGACGGTAACGGGACGCATGCCGCTGGCCGAACCTTTTCGGGAAACCGGCGCATTCCTTCCGTCCACACTCCGCCCCGTTGAACGCGCCGAAGTGGCAGAGGCAGCAGTGCAGGCCATCCAGGCACTCGACGTGCAGTGGGGCTGCCTGCACATCGAGATCAAGCTGACAACGGCCGGGCCCTTGATCATCGAGGTCAACGGGCGCATCCCGGGAGGCGGCATCGCCGACTTGGTCGCCGCACAGGTCGGCATCGACCTCTTCGAGTGCGCGCTGCGCTCCGCGGCGGGGCAGCCGGTCTCTCGCACGCCGAGCCACACTGCCGGTGTCCACCATCGGCTCGCGCTGCAACCACCGCTGGGGCAGCGCGTGCGCCTGCGGCCGGATTGGTCGGCGCGGTTGCGCACCATCCCCGGCATCGCTGACGCCTCGTTGCGGTCGACCACGGCGGAAGCCGGCCCGCGCGACGGTTCGTATGGCTACCTGCTGATGGCAGGCGGGGTCGCAGACAACCATGACGTCCTGTTAGAAACCTATCGGCAGCTCAACGGGTTGCTGATCAGCGACTGAAGCCGGCGGCGCATAGACAGGACACCGATGAACGAACTACATGAGCGGGTGCGCCGTCACCTCGAGACCGCAGCGGTCGTGTACACGGCGCACGATCACGCCGCACTGCCGGCACCCGTGTCGTCACCCGCCGACTTCGCGGCGATGCTGGGCTATCCGGTGGATCGAATCATGAAGACCCTGATCTGCCGCGTGCGCTCGACCGGCGAGCTGGTCGCGGTGACCTGCCCGGTGGACATCAGGGTGGACTTCAAGCGCGTGGCCAGTGAACTGGATTGCGGCAGAATAGAAGTCGCCAGCACCGAACAATTGGAGACGGCCACCGGATACCCCCGGCTGGGCGTGTCCCCGCTGGGCCTCGACGACAGCATCACGGTGGCCATCGCCCGACAGTCGTTCACCTACGACACCGTTCTGGTCGGCGGAGGCGCCACCCGCGTTGAAGTCGAACTAGCCCCGCATGATCTGCAGCGCATCACCGGCGCGGTTCCGGTCGATCTGGGATAGCCGCAGCGCACCCTGTACCCGCCCTCAGCGTGACCCCTTACGCTGACCCGGGTGGCGCATTCGCATACCCACTCGCACAGTTCCGGCCCGGCTCCGTTGAGCCCGCTGGCCGCGAAGATCGTCGTCGGACTCCTGGCGGTGATCGGGCTGGCCACCGTAGTCGGCGCCGTGATCCTGTGGCCGCACGGCAAGGCCGTCGACATCCCGTTGCCGTTCCAGAACGCCCACGGCGGCGCCGTCAGCACCGAGGCCGGGCACGTGGTTTCGACCGGCATGAACAACTGCGGCAGCCCGTCGGTCGGAGCAGTGCTGACGTCGGCGCCGGTCACCGCACCTCCCGGCGCGGGCAGCTGCGTGCAGTCGGTGATCGGTATCGACTCCGGGCCGAACTCCGGCGCCAACACCCTGCTGGAGTTCAGCACCGGCCCCGGCCAACCGCACCTGGCGGCCGGCGATCACATCCGGGTGACCCGCCAGGTCGACGACTCCGGCACCACCACCTATGCCTTCTTCGACTTCGAGCGCACCTGGCCGCTCACCGCGCTGGCGGCCGTCTTCGCGGTGGTGGTCGTCGCGGTGGCCCGCTGGCGTGGACTGCGTGCCCTCGTCGGCATTGCCGTCGCGTTCGTGGTGCTGACGGTGTTCCTACTACCCGCACTGCGCGACGGCGGCCCGGCCATCCCGGTTGCCCTGGTCGCGTCGTCAGTGATCCTCTACGCGGTGATCTACCTGGCGCACGGCGTCAGCCTGCGGACCAGCGCCGCCCTGCTCGGCACCCTGAGTGCACTGCTGCTGTCAGCGGTGTTGTCCTGGGGCGCAATCGAATTGGCGCATCTCACCGGTCTGTCCGAAGACCAGAACAACGAGATCGCTGCCTACATGGGATCGGTGTCGATCACCGGACTGTTGCTCGCCGGGTTCATCATCGGCTCGCTGGGCGTGCTCAATGACGTCACTGTCACGCAGGCGTCGACGGCCTTCGAACTGGCCGAGCACGGCGCAGCCCGGCGGGCCATCTTCACGGGCGCCATGCGGGTGGGACGCGACCATATCGCCAGCACCGTCTACACGCTGGTGCTGGCCTACGCCGGCAGCGCGCTGCCGCTGTTGCTGTTGTTCAGTGTCGCCAACCGCTCCCTGGGCGATGTGCTGACCAGTGAGAGCGTGGCCATCGAGATCGCCCGGTCCGCGGTCGGTGGTATCGCGCTGGCGCTATCGGTGCCGCTAACCACCGCCATCGCGGCGGTGCTGGCTACACCGCGTCCGACTCAATAAGTTCGGTCGCCGCCAGCGCCGACGCCAGGTCGTCGTGCCGGAACGCCGACGTCACGTGGTCGTGGACCACGCGGAACGCCGTCGCCGCCTCACGGTCGGCGCCGCCGCCGGTGATGGTCTGCTCGGCGACCACCACGCCGTCGTGCACAAACAGCCGGCCGACCGTGGCCCTCTCATCGAGGTCGGTTGCCCAGGCCCGCAAGGCATTCCGCCCCTGGGTGGCCCCGTTCGCGTCACCGATCTCGATGTCGCCGCTGGACAGCTTGTCCAGGGTGTCCAGGTCCCGGTCGTTGAGGGCGTCGATCCAGGCCAGGACCGTCGCGATCTCGGATGTCGTCATGAGCAGACGCTACCCCGGCGCCACTCAGAAAGCCGAGTGATCAACCCAGCGCTGCCACACGGCCGCGTCGCCGATCACCTCCAGGCCGGCCTCCTCGACCGTCTGCCGACGGTTGACGGCCAGCAGCAGCCCGGAAGCCGGACCACGCACTGCCACATCACCTTTGGCGTGCTGGTGCGACCAGCCCAGGCCGTCCTCGTCGTTGATCACCAGCCACTCGCCGGTCGGGCCCAGTTCGGACTCAAACGCATGCAGGTGCAGCGACCGCCCGCGCTCCAGCGGCGGGTCCGCTGCGGGGGCCATCATGGCCACGCGCTCCAGCGTCTCGGTGACGCCGTCGGCGGCAAGCTCGGGATCGAGCACGAACGGAAGTCCCAGCGCCAGAACGGCATCGGCGCGGTGCACGGTCTGCTCATGGAGCCGGCGGCGAATCCACCACCCGGCGGGTTTGGGCCCGATGAACGTCCACACCTTCGCGTCCGATCCGACGTGCTCGACGGCGTCGATCAGCGCCTGCGCCCCGGCGTTCAGCCAGTCGATGGCGCCGTCGAGATCCTCTGGCGGTTTCCCGTCACGTACCTCGCGGGGATCGAGTGGTTCCTTCATGTGGTCGGCGACGATCTGGGCGCACCAGCGGTTGCCGCGGCCGACATGTTTGAACAACTGCTTCATGGTCCACCCCGGACAGGTGGGTACCTCGGTATCCAGGTCGGCAGTGCGAATGATTTCGCCGAAGGCGGCGGTTTCCTCGATCAGGGCTGAGCGGAAGGCCATTTCACGACGGTACCGCTGCCCGCGCCTGCCCGAGTGCGATCGGCAATGCCGCCCATCCGCGGAGCACCCGGGTGTCCCGCCGGGTGCCGGGTCCGGCGAGTTGCGCATCGGGGAACCGCTCGAAGAACGTCCGAAGTCCCACTTCGCCTTCGGACCGGGCCAGCGCCGCGCCGAGGCAGAAATGCCGTCCGCCAGAGAAGGAATGGTGCTTACCGGCGTTGGCGCGGGTGACGTCAAAGCGGTGCGGATCGGGGAAGACGGCGGGGTCGCGGTTGGCGCCGGCCAGGTAGACGATGACGGGCTCGCCGGCCAGCACGTAGTAGCCGGCGATGTTGACGCTGACCTTGGCGATGCGGGCCGACAGCTGGACGGGCGACTCCAGCCGCAGAATCTCTTCGACGGCGCCCGGCCACAGGTCGGGCTGCTCCATCAGCAGGGCCAGCTGGTCGGGGTGCTGCAGCAGCATGCGAATTCCGTTGCCCAGCAAATTCACCGTGGTTTCGAAGCCGGCTGCCAGGACCAGTCCGGCGGTGGCGCGGAGCTCTTCGTCGTTGAGCCGGGCGCCACCCTCACTGGCGGCGATCAGCTGGCTCATGAGGTTGTCGCCGGGGTTGGCCCGCAGCTCGCGGAGGTGGTCGCTGAGCCAGGTGTTGAACCCGTCCAAACCGCCTTCGACGCTGAGGTACTGCTGCCACGACAGGCCGATGTCCAGGCTGGGCGCGGCCAGCTCGCCGAATTCGAGGATGTGCGACCGCTCGTGCTCGGGCACTCCCAGGATGTCCGCGATGACCGTCACTGGCAGCTGCGAGCAATAGCTCTCCACGACGTCGACTGCGGCGCCCGACGGTGCGGCAGCCAAGTCATCGATGAGTCCGGTTGCGGCCTGCTGCACGCGTTCTCGCAACGCCGCGACCGCGCGCGTCGTGAACACCGCGGACACGGTCTTGCGGTAGCGGGTGTGCTGCTCCCCGTCGACCGACAACAGCGACGGCGGCAACAGTGGGTGCAACCTGCCTTTGACGGTGGTCTTGCCTTCCAGCCAGCCGAGGACACCGGGCAGGGTGCCGCCGATCTGCGTAACGGTGAAATCGTCCGATCGCAGAATCTGGTGCACGAGAGCATGATCCGCGGTGATCCAGGCCGCGCGGCCGCGGTACATCCGGCCGCGGCTGCGCAGTTCGTCGGCGAACGCCCCCGGGTCGGCGCGCACCGAGGGGTCGGCGATGATGCGCCCCTGGAGGTCTCCGTGCCGCGCGCCGTAGCCGGCGAGCTGACGGATGACAGCATGCAGCGCAAACCAGTTGAGACGTTGCCTCAGCGTCATGAAACCGAGCTTAGGCACGCTCGCCGGTGTCGGGCTACATACTGCAGTCGGAAATCACGCCGCCAGATTGCGGCCCAGTGCGTGCATCCGCCAGCCCGCACCCTGCCACTTGTCGACATCGAGGCAATTACGGCCGTCGACAATCACTTTCGCGTGCACGGTGGCCGCCAGCTGGTCGGGGTCCAGGTCCAGGAACTCCTGCCATTCGGTCAGGACCAGCACCGCGTCGGCGCGCTCGCAGGCCTCGATGACAGACGTGGAGTAGTTCAGCGTCGGGAAGAGCCGGCGCGAGTTCTCCATGGCCTTCGGGTCGTAGACGTTGACGGCCGCGCCGTTGAGCTGCAGCAGGCCGGCCACGTTCAGCGCCGGCGAGTCACGCACGTCGTCGGACTCGGGCTTGAACGCCGCGCCCAGGACCGCGATGTTGACGCCGAGCAGTGAGCCGCCGCACGCCTTGGTGGTCAGCTCGACCATGCGGGTCCGGCGGCGCATGTTGATGCTGTCGACTTCACGCAGGAAGGTCAGCGCCGGGTTGGCGCCCAGCTCGCCGGCGCGGGCCATGAAGGCCCGGATGTCCTTGGGCAGGCAACCGCCGCCAAAACCCAAGCCGGCGTTAAGGAATCGGCGACCGATGCGCGGGTCGTAGCCCAGCGCATCAGCCAGCAGCGTGACGTCGGCGTTGGCCGCTTCGCACACCTCAGAGATCGCATTGATGAACGAAATTTTGGTGGCCAGAAAGGCATTCGCGGAGACCTTGACCAGTTCCGCGGTCTGCAGGTCGGTGAGCAGGAACGGTACGCCCTCGTTCAGGATCGGCGCGTACAGTTCGCGGACCGCACCTTCGGCCCGCTGCGAATCCGCTTGCACGCCAAGCACGATGCGGTCGGGGTGCAGGGTGTCGTTGACCGCGAAACCCTCGCGCAGAAATTCAGGGTTCCAGGCCACCTCGACATCGACGCCGGCCGGCGCCAGCTCACGGGCCCGAGCGCCGAGTTCGGCTGCCGTGCCGACGGGCACCGTGGACTTGCCGATGATCACCGCGGACCGGCGCAGCCGCGGCACCAGCGCGTCGATGACTGAATGCACGTGCCGCAGGTCAGCGCCGTATTCGCCCTTCTTCTGCGGGGTACCGACACCCAGGAAGTGCACGTCGCCGAATTCGGCGGCCTCGTCGTAGTCGGTGGTGAAGTGCAGCCGCCCGGCCTCGATGTTGTCGCGCAGCATCTTTCGCAGCCCGGGCTCGTAGAACGGGATGTCGCCGGATGCCAGCTTCGCGATCTTGCCGGGGTCGATGTCGACGCCGACCACCTCGTGGCCGAGCTCTGCCATACCGGCGGCGTGCGTCGCCCCAAGATAGCCGGTTCCAAACACGGTGCATCTCATACTGCCTTGATAGGCAGCCCCGATGAGCGCGGTGCTACGCGACACTGAGCGTCAGGCCAACGGCAGATGACAAACAGCCGCCGGCCTGACGGGCGTCAGTTCTTCTGGCAGAAGATCAGGAAGCAGGTCTGCTTGGGCTGCTTCGGCTTCTTGCCGGAGTCACCGGGGTAGTCGCCCGGGTACCCGTTCGAGCCGCCCGGGTACTGGCTGCCCGGGTATCCGTTGCCGGGGTACTGGTTTCCGGGGTAGCCGTTGCCGGGGTAGTTGCCCGGATAGCCATCGTCGTCGTGACCGCGGCCGCCGCGACTCGGGTAGTCCGGGTAGTTGTTGCCCGGGTTCCACTGCGGCTGCTGCGGACGCGGCACCCAGGGATTCCAGGCGGGCGGCTGCGGGCCGGGGATCGCGATGACCGGCGGCGGCAGCACCACCGGCGCCGGGGCCGGTACCGCCGCGGGCGGGGGCTCGACCGGTGCGGCCGGCACGTCGGGCATCGATACCGGGACGGGTGCCGGAGCCGGCGCGGGGGCCTCCGGGGCGGGCGCGGGAACGTGCACCTGCGGTGCGGATTCCTTGACGACCTGCGGCGCTTCGACGTGACGCGGCGCCGGGGCGACAGCTTCGGGCGCCGGTTCCGGGGCGGCGGCCGGTGCGGCGGGCGGCGGGACGGCAGCCGGCGGCGGCGCGGGGGCGACGACCGGGGCGCTGGGCACGATGGCGGCCTGCGCGGGCGCCGGCCGTTGATCGACCGTCGGCCGGATGCTGACGGCAAGCGAAATGGCAAGGGCCACAACACCGACGACGAAGATCGAGGTGAGCGCGCTACCGACCAGCAGGAAGGGCTTGCGGCCCTGATCGGCGACCACGGGGGCGTCGCCCAGCTCGTCGAAACCGAACTCGTCGGCCGTCAGCAGCGGGGCCGCCAGCGGCGCCGCGGCAACGGCACCACCCGGCGCGGCCGAGTACGCCAGGCCGGCGGTGGCGGCGTCGAACATCGGTGCAGTCGCGGACGCGAGGGCGGCACCACGGGCCAGCGCCAGCTCGGCATCGCCCGGGGCGTTCACGGGGATGTCGAGCAGTTCGGCCAGGTGGGCCTGCACGGCCGTGACGTCGACACCGGAGCCGACGACGAACATGCCCTGCGGCGACGTGTCGGCACTGGCGACGGCGGCAGCCATGTCGCCGAGCACGGCCATGGCGTCGGTGCTGTGCAGGCTGCGGCTCAGGACCTTCGAGATGGCGCCGTCGGAATCGACGACGGACATGGTGGCGGTGTCGCGGTCGACGAACAGCAGACCGGTGCTCGAGTAGCCGACCGCCTGGCCGGCGGCCTGCGCCAGCGATCCCGCGGCGTGCAGCTCGGAGACCATCATGACGTCTTTGACGCCGGCGGCGTCCAGCGCGTCGCGCAACCGCGCGGCAGCGTCGTGGTCACTCCAGGCGACGCCCACCGATTTCAGGTGGTGGCCGCCTTCCTCGGCGCTCTCCCGGGTGCCCAGGATGGCGCTGACGACCTGCTCGACCGGCGTTGCTGAATCGTCCGCCGTCTGCGTTTCGAAAATATCGTGGTCGACGATTTCGCCGTCGGCCTTGTCACCCTCAACCAGCGCCATACGCACCGTGGTTGGCGTCATAGACACACCCAGAACGATGTCCACTGACCCTCCAATAGTGTTCGCTACGCTATCTAGGCCGCCACCGGGAAACCCCTGCCGAGCAGGCCACAACCAGATACTTCATCGCAGCGAACGGTGGAGTCGTTACCGATTCCCCCAGCTCATCGAGCCGCGATGCAGTTCTTGCCGCGGCGCTGGCTGACACAGTCCCGCCAATGCCGGTGGTTCAACCCTACCCGCGTTCGGCGTAGATGACCTAAGCAGTTTCAGGCGTCCTCGGCGTCCGGGCGGGGCTGCTTCAACAGGTCGGTCAGTGAGGTCGAACCCGACGGCCGGCGGGTGCCCAGGTGACCGTGCACGCCCTCCGCGTAGGCAGTTTCGGCGTGCTGCGTGAAGTCGACGCCGGCAGTCTCGTCCTCGGCGCTGAGCCGGAAGCCCATCACCTTGTCGATGATCTTGCCGAGCACGAACGTCGCGGTGAAGGCGTACACCGCGACGACGGCCATGGCCAGCAGCTGCTTGCCGAGCTGGGCGAATCCGCCGCCGTAGAACAGGCCGCGCGCGCCGCCCGTCATGACGTCCGTCGCGAGCAGGCCGATCAGCACGACGCCGACGACACCGCCGACGAAGTGCACGCCGACGACGTCGAGCGAGTCGTCGTAGTTGAGCTTGAACTTCAGACCGACCGCGAACGAGCAGATGACACCGGCCAGCAGCCCGACGACGAGCGCGCCCAGCGTGTTGACCGTGCCGCACGACGGGGTGATCGCGACCAGGCCGGCGACGACGCCGGACGCCGCGCCGAACGTCGTCGGCTTACCGTCACGCACCTGCTCGACGGTGAGCCAGCCCAGCATGCCGAGACAGCCCGCGACCAAGGTGTTCAAGAAGATCGCGGCGGCCGTGCCGTTGGCGGCCAGCGCCGAGCCCGCGTTGAAGCCGAACCAGCCGAACCACAGCAGACCGACACCGAGCAGAACGAACGGCAGGTTGTGCGGGCGCATGGCGTCCTGCTTGAAGCCGATGCGCGGGCCCAGCACGATGGCGAGCGCCAGCGCCGAGGCGCCCGACGCGATCTCGACGACCAGGCCGCCCGCGTAGTCCAGCGCGCCCATCTTGGCGAGCCAGCCGTCCGGACCCCAGACCCAGTGCGCGATCACGCTGTAGACGACGATCGCCCAGATCGGCACGAAGACCATCCATGCCGAGAACTTGGCGCGGTCGGCGATGGCGCCGCTGATCAGGGCGGCGGTGATGATGGCGAACGTCAGCTGGAAGGTGGCGAACAGCAGCTCGGGGACGGCGCCGTGCGTGGTACTGGGGCCGATGCCGAGCATGCCGAAGTGTTCGAGGTTGCCGAGGAAGCCGTCACCATCCGAGAAGGCCAGCGTGTACCCGAGCACCAGCCACGCGACCGTGACCAGCGGAATCGAGATGAAGCTCATCATGATCATGTTGAGCACGCCGGTCGTGCGGACCATGCCGCCGTAGAAGATGGCCAGGCCCGGCGTCATCAGCAGGACGAGAGCGGTGCTGGCGAGCAGCCAAGCGGTGGCGGCGGGATCGATGCCTTGCACGTGAGACTCCTTCGACAATCTTGACGAGGATGTATCGGCGGCGTTTCCGGCGCGCGGCGACTGCGTTTCCGACGTGTTACACCAGCCTCACATGGGTATTTGGGGCGTGGTTCCCCGTGAAACAAGTGGCGGTTAGACGCCGGTGGTTCCGGGTATCAGGGTGTTCATGTTGAAGCGCACAACTGCAGCTGCCGCCCTGCTCACTGCACCCGTTTTTGTGCTGGCCGCCTGCAACTCCTCCAACCAGAACACGTCGAAATCATCGACCTCAGCGCCGCCCACGACCTGGACCCAGGCCAATCCGTCCGCGCTGAACGTCGTGCTGAAGACGTCCGACGGCAGGCCCGTCGCCAATGCCTCGATCGACTTCACCGACGGCTACGCCACCGTGACCGTGGAGACCACTGGCGGCGGCATCCTCGCCCCGGGTAGCCACGGCATGCACATTCACTCCGTCGGCAAGTGCGAGGGCGACTTCACCTCAGCCGGCGGCCATCTGCAGGTCGCTGGGCACACCGGGCATCCGTCGAGCGGTGACCTGACGCCGCTGAACATCCGCGGCGATGGCACCGGGAAGGTCGTCGCGACGACCGACGCATTCACCGAAGCGGGTCTGAAGGGGCCCGAAGGCAGTGCGCTGATCATCCACCAGGGGCCGGACAACTTCGCCAACATCCCGCCGCGCTACACCCACAACGGCACACCTGGGCCGGACGCCGAGACGTTGGCGACCGGTGATGCCGGTGGGCGGGTGGCGTGTGCAGTGCTCGCCCCTGCGGGTTCTACTTCGTCTTCGTCTCCGTCTACTTCGACGTCGACCGCGACGGTCACCGAGACGACGGGCGTGCCGGTGGCGCCGCCGGTGACGTCTTCGAGCGCGACTTCGACGTCCACTTCCCCGACATCTACTACTCCGTCGACCACGACCACTACTTCCACGACGGTGCCGACCACGAGCACGACGATTCCCACCAGCCCGGTCGCGCCGGTGAACCCGATGCCGGGTGGCTGAGTTTGGTCTAGGCGTTGACCCTGTATCGAGGGCGCAAAAGGTCGAGTAAGTGGTGCCCTGGTTACAGGGTCAACGGCGGCGAGCAGCCCGTGTGCGTTGATCCTGCGGCCACGGCGAGAAACGCCGAGTAGCGCACCCCTCCACCGCGGACTCAGCACTCAGGTGGCGTTGACTGCGAATCTACGTAGCCCGCGACTCGCAGAAGTTCTGCGTCAGTTCGCAGTCAACGGGGCTAGGGCTTGACGAAGTTCAGGTACGACCGCGAGGGCGTGGGGCCGCGCTGTCCCTGGTACTTGGAGCCCACCTTGTCACTGCCGTAGGGGTGCTCCGCCGGGCTGGTCAGGCGGAGCAGGCAGAGCTGGCCGATTTTCATGCCGGGCCACAGGGTGATCGGCAGGTTGGCGACGTTCGAGAGCTCGAGCGTGATGTGCCCGGAGAAGCCCGGGTCGATGAAGCCCGCCGTGGAGTGCGTCAGCAGGCCGAGCCGGCCCAGTGAGCTCTTGCCCTCGAGACGGCCCGCCAGATCGTGTGGCAGCGTGCAGGTTTCGAGTGTCGAGCCCAGCACGAACTCGCCCGGGTGGAGGACGAAGGGCTCGCCTTCGGCGGGCTCGACCAGCGTGGTCAGCTCGTCCTGCTGCTGCGCCGGGTCGATGTGCGTGTAGCGGGTGTTGTTGAAGACCCGGAACAGGCTGTCCAGCCGGACGTCGACGCTGGAGGGCTGCACCATCGAGTCATCGAACGGGTCGATGCCGAGACGTCCAGCAGCGATTTCAGCACGAAGATCGCGATCGGAGAGGAGCACGTGGGGAGCCTATCGGGCCGAGTTGATATCCTGCAGCGGCACCATGCCGATGTAGTTCAATGGCAGAACATCAGCTTCCCAAGCTGAATACGCGGGTTCGATTCCCGTCATCGGCTCCACGCTCCATAGTGACCAGCCTAGGATCTTGGAGTCACACGTCGTCGCCAACCGAATCGGGCTAGAGGGCTGAGCCTGGACAGCGCACCGGCTCAACCTTCGATCTGTCAGTCGAACAACCGCAGCGCTCTGACCGAAGCAAAATACAAACACGCATGAGCGGATTTGGGGGCACAAACCATCCAGGTATCACGTTTATGTAATTATGATCGGCATGGTGGGCTCGGTGGACAACGCGCAATACACAAGCCCTCCCGTTCGAGCTGCAGTCTTTACCGTCTACATCGACCCGCTCAAGTTGGACATCAACCTCCTCACTGAGTTGAGGAGCAAGTGGGCCACGCAGTACCCCGGCTTCACACAGTCGTCACCCCAGATGCGCCCCAGCGACTTGCTTCCCGAGGTCGACCTGTTTTCACTGCCATGGCCGATGCCCGCAGTGCAACTAGCCAACAGCTCGCTGTCCCGAACTATTGCGTTCCAGTTTGATCACTTCTCATTGACGTGGACATTCGATTCAGATGGCGATGGAAACCAATACCCCGGCTACCTGTCATTAGCTTCGGAGCTAAACGATCGGTTCGCTGAGTTCGTCGACACGGTGGACGAGATGTCAGACGACTCCGTGAAGGTTCAAGGCTGTCAGTGCCACTACACCAACGTCCTCGACAACATCGACGGCGCAGCTTGGCTCACCGACTACCTCACGAGATCGACAACGACTCACCTCGACAACAATCACTTGGACGACGCTGAGCACGTTGGTTTCCGTGTACATCGAGTCGACGACGAAGACGACGTGCAACGTCGCGTGTGGTTGCAAATGACCCGCCGAAAGGCTGAACGTTCCGAAGTAACGATCTCAGTGGTTGCAGTGCCCAAGTCCGATTCTCATCAAATCCCGGACGATCCCAACTCGGCTGCGCAACATCTTATGGATTCGGCGCACCGCCTAGAGAACAAAACATTTGAAGCTAGTTTCAGCGACGCGATGAAACGGGATTGGAGGAGCCAACAATGACCGTTGTAGACATCGGCTGGCGTCCGAGAACCCTTGATGCACCGAGGGTGAAATTCCGCACTGCTCAAATTGCCTGCAAAACCAGCGCTGACACATGGGCCGAACACTGTTCGGCCCGTAATTCAGCAACCGACGCAGCCCAACGTGCCTACGCGGCAATTAGTAAGCTGGTGGCCGGCAGACTGATCGAAGCGTCAGTCGCAGCACGCGCACAGCAACTCATCAAGTTTCTCTTCAAAGCAAACACTGTCGATGCGTCGATCGCGCCCGAAGACGGTGGGTTGATCTTCTACTGGGCAGCACAGGAAATGTCGTTAACAATCGAGATTTATCCATCTGCTGGCTATTGGTGGTGCGCAAGCAATATCTCGGGATATCCATTGTCAGGCGAAGGGTCCGAACTGCCATTGAACGAACTTGGAAATCGCCTGAACCATTTCTCGAAGGAAGTGGAGCGCCGAAATCCGCGCTGGCGCGACATCATTCGCTGACCGCTTGTGATAAAAACAGGGCCAATTGGCGGCTACGATGATGATCAATTCTCTGACGAAGCGCGACTTTATCGGAGAGTGCCGGACAAACCCGATTATTTGAAGGTGATCGATCCTGTAACAGGAGAAAAGCGGCCAACACCTGCGGCATTTAGCATCAAGGACGAGCCTGACGGCCTATCTATTTCGATTGAAATCCTTATGCGTCGACACAAGCTGCCCACTCGAAATCTATGTCGGGACTGGAACACACACGGTGTCGCACGGTTCAGCGCTGGCCTAGTACGCCCGTCACTTGGGGTTATTTGGCTCTTCATGATTGAGGGTGTAGAACGGTCAGCTGCTGTCGGCCTGTGATTGGGGTGTCTGGTTGGCTGGGTGTG
>NZ_JBJIAL010000044.1:0-46136 GCF_045310895.1 Mycobacterium sp. SMC-18 | reverse complement strand
ACGAGCACGCCCACTACAGCGCCCTCGACCGAGAGCGTCAACCCGTATAGCAGCGGCGGAAAACCTGGGGCGGTTCAACTGGCTGGGTTGCCAGACGGTTAACGGGCTCTTCATGATTGACGGTGTAGTTGGGGTCTGAATCCGCCGGTTTCGAGTAGGGATCGGGCGATGTAGTGGGTGAGGTTGCGAAAGCCCAGGGCGGAGCCACGGAGGTGTTCGAGACGGCCGTTGATCGCTTCGGTCGGTCCGTTGCTGGTGCCGGGCCGGTCGAAATAGGCCAGCACATCGACAGCCCGCTTGGTCAGTGTGCGTCCGAGGGTGATCAGCTCGGTCAGCGGTTTGGGAACGCCGGCGCTCAGCGTGTCGATCAGCGCCGCCATCATGGCTCGGCCTTTCGTGCGGTCGGGTTCGCGGTAGGCGGCCACGGCGCGTTGGTACATGTGCCAGGTCGCTTCGACCTCCACATGAATGTCGCCGGTGAACAAGGCTGCCAGCCGGGCTTTCTGGCGGTCGGTGAGCAGATCGACGCCGGTGTGCAGGGTGCGTCGGCAGGCATAGAGCGGGTCGGTCTTGCGGCCGCGGTGCCCACACGTGGCCACCTGGATACGGCGGCGGCAGTCGTCGAGAGCGTTGCCGGACAACCTCACCACGTGGAAGGGATCCATCACCGTGGCTGCCTCAGGAAGTTCTTCGGTGGTGGCGGTCTTGAACCCGGAGAAGCCGTCCATGGCAACAACTTCGACACCGTCGCGCCAGGGCTGGGGTCGCTCGGACAGCCAGTCGGCGAACGCCTTCTTGGAGCGGCCTTCGACCATGTCGAGCAGCCGGGCAGGGCCGGTCTGGTCGTGGACCGGGGTGAGGTCGATGATCACGGTGACGTACTTGTCGCCGCGACGGGTGTGCCGCCACACGTGCTCATCGACGCCGATCACCCGCACGCCGTTGAAGCGGGCCGGATCGGCGATCAGCACTCGCTGCCCTTCGGCCAGGACGGCGTTGTTGGCGGTGTTCCACGACACCGCCAGCGCTTCGGCGACGCGAGCCACGGTCAGGTGTTGGCAGACAATCGCTTTCAAGGCCCACTGCAACGCACGCCGGGACAGCTTGGCGCGTGGTTCGGCGGCGTTGCCGAGGTCTTGGCGCCACACATGGGCACAGCCGGCGCAGCGGTAGCGGCGGAGGGTGACCAGCAAGGTGGTGGGCCGCCACCCGAATGGTTCGTGGGCAAGCTCGCGTGTCACGCTGTCGCGGCTGACGCCTCGCTCGCCGCAGCGGCGGCACCACGAGTCGTCGTCGCTGACCCGGCATGCCAATACCGCACGATCGGGGTGCAGTTGCTGGCCGGTCACCTCCAACCCGAGGTCGTCGAGGCGGCAGAAAGTAGTCAGGTCAGCGCGGGCGAAGCCCGCCCGACCGGTAGCGTCAGGCACGTCGAGGTCTTTCGGATGAGGCGTGTAGGAACCTTCATCTTCGAGAGACCTCGACCCCTATCCCGGCAACGACGCGCCGATGACCTCTACACCCTCAACTGCGAAGAGCCGGTTAACGGACTGCAAAAACTTGCCCTTGCGTTATCAACCAGTGGGCAACACCGGAATATGCGTGTATTGCTGGAGTCATTTGTCGTGGTAGCCGGCTATTGAATGCCCAGTTCGGCGAGTGTGATCTGGGTCATTGGTCCAGTAGTGAAATACAACCGACGGAGATTGGAAATCGCCGGTTCGTCTTGTGTTAACCAACTGGCCATGTACACGTCTGACCGTGAGAGGGTCGAACGCCGAGCGTCCGTCATTGCCGGGTGACTCATGTCCGGTGGACGCGGCAATCGCACCGAATGACTTGGAGGAAAACGGTGAAGTCTTCACGCACCTGGGTACGTCTGGTTGTCGCATCTGCTGCCGTCTTCGGCGCAGGGGCGATGTACCTGCCCACCGCTGCGGCCGACGATGAAGCCGGGCCGGTCGGCCCGATCGATGCCGGCGCCGGGGTGCAGTCGACGGGCGTGACGTCGTCGAACGCCGACCCGGCCGCGGTCGCCGCGTGCTCGCAGTTCGCGACCGCGCTCGACAGTGCGGCCTCGGGCTACGAGGGCTTCGCCGACAGCCTCGACGCCAACGACCCCTACGTCCACCAGAGCAATGTGGCCGGCCGGACCACTCTGCGGCAGTCCTCGGCGGTCGCGATGGATGCCGCGAACACCCCGGGCCTGAACCCGGCAATCGCCGACCCCATGCGGTCCTGGTCGTACGGCGCCGCCAAGCTGCTCGTGAAGATGGGCATCGGCATGACGGGCGGCAGCCTCGACGACACGGCAACCCAGGTCAACACCAACGCCGAGGCCGTCCAGCGCGAGTGCGCCGCGGCCGGTACCCACGCCTGAGCGCGCCGGTATATAAGGAATACGTGAAGCGACACGCCTTCGGCGTCGCCGTGCTGTGCCTGGCGCTGGCCGCCTGCGGTGGCAAGACCGGTACGCCGACACCCGCGACCCCGTCCGTCGTTGCCGAGTCCAGCATGGACAGCCTGCTGCTGACGCCGGACGAGATGAACAAGACGATGGGCACGACCGGGATGGTGGGCCGTCCGCCGAAAGACGGGATGGACGACCACCGCAACCTGCTGCCGAACCTGAACTGCCTCGGCGTCTGGCAGATCGACGAGTCCGTCATCTACTCCAAGGACGGCAAGGATCTCAAGAGCGGCCAGGACTGGAAGGCCGTGCGGCAGCAGACGTTGCAGGTCCCTGACAGTGACCAATGGGACTACCTGGCAGCGCAGTCGGTCGTCTACTACCCGACATCCGACGCGGCCCGAAACTTCTTCAACCTGTCGGCCGCGCGGTGGGCCAAGTGCACCAACCACCATGTCAACATCCGGCTCAACGACAAGCCGTTGCCGAAGTGGCTGTCGGGCGACCTGGAGCGCACCGACACCAAACTGGCGATGCCCATCACGCGTGGCACCGGGCCCGAAACCCGTTGGTGCCAACACGTTCTCCAGCGCGTCGAGAACCTGATCATCGATGTCGAAGCATGCACGCCCAAGGCGCCGGTGACGGCGGCCGCCGACATCGCCACGAAGATCCAGTCGAACATCCACTGACGGTCGTCCCGCTGGTTGCACCATCTGGTCACGGCGCGTGGTCCCGTGGTCTATGGTCGCGCCATGGCAGTCAGCGCGTCGCACGAAGTGACCATCGAGGCAACCCCTGAAGAGATCATGGATGTCATCGCAGATCTTGCGCAGACACCCGTGTGGTCGCCGCAGTACACCAAGGCCGAGGTCCTGGACACCTACGAGAACGGCCGGCCGAAGCAGGCCAAGATGACCATCAAGGCCGCCGGCATGGCCGACGACCAGATCCTCGAATACACCTGGACCGACCTGACGGGCAGCTGGGTGCTGATCAGGTCGTCGTCGCTGAAGAAGCAGGAAGCCAAGTACACGCTGACCCCCGCCGGCAACAAGACCAAGGTGAAGTTCGAGATCACCGTCGACCCGGTGGTGCCGATCCCCGGCTTCCTGCTCAAGCGCAGCGTCAGCGGGGGCGCCGAGACCGCCACCGAGGGACTGAAAAAGTTCATGGCGAAGAACAAGAAGAGCTGACGCACACCGGGATTCAGCCTCGTCGACCCATGGGCTAACGTCGCGGGATGACGAATGCGGGGCCACTGGCCGGAGTCAAGGTGATCGAACTCGGCGGGATCGGCCCCGGGCCGCACACCGCCATGATGCTGGCCGACCTCGGCGCCGACGTGGTGCGGGTCCGTCGTCCCGGCGGGCTGACCATGCCTGCCGAGAACGTCGACCTGCTGCACCGCGGCAAGCGGATCGTCGACCTGGACGTCAAGTCCGACCCGGCCGCGCTGCTCGCGCTGGCCGCGAAAGCCGATGTGCTGCTTGACTGTTTCCGCCCCGGGACCTGCGAGCGGCTCGGTATCGGGCCGGCCGAGTGCGAGGCCGTCAACCCGCGCCTGATCTTCGCCCGCATCACCGGCTGGGGCCAGGACGGGCCGCTCGCGCAGACCGCGGGTCACGACATCAACTACCTGTCGCAGACCGGCGCGCTGTCGGCCATCGGTTACCGCGACCGGCCGCCGGTGGCACCCCTGAACCTGGTCGCCGACTTCGGCGGCGGCTCGATGCTGGTGCTGATCGGCATCGTGACGGCGCTGTACGAACGCGAACAGTCCGGCCGCGGCCAGGTGGTTGACGCCGCGATGGTCGACGGTGTCAGCATGCTCGCCCAGATGATGTGGACCATGAAGTCCACCGGCGTGATGAAGGACCAGCGTGAGTCGTTCCTGCTGGACGGCGGCGCCCCGTACTACCGCGTGTACGAGACTTCGGACGGCGGCTACATGGCGGTCGGTTCGATCGAGCCGCAGTTCTTCGCCCAGCTACTTGTGGGGCTCGGCCTCGACCCCGCCGAGGTGCCCAATCAGTTCGATCTCGCGCGCTACGACGAGATGCGCGACATCTTTGCTGCCCGGTTCGCGAGCCGGACCCGCGCGCAGTGGTCCGAGACGTTCGCCGGGACCGACGCGTGCGTCACGCCCGTGCTCAGTTGGACCGAGGCCGCGGCCGGCGACCACCTCCGAGCGAGGTCGACGATCGTCACCGTCGGCGGTGTCGATCAGGCCGCCCCGGCGCCCCGCTTCTCCCGGACCCCGTCGGGCCCGGTCGGCGCCCCGCCGCAGCAGACCACCCCGATCGACGAAGTCGGTTGGTAACAGTTGCGAAGTTAGCTGGCGCATTCTCTACCCGAGGCCGGTGGAGAGGACTAAATTTGCCCTTATGGCAGTTATGGCGTCCCGAGAGCTGGTGATCGACGCCTCGCCCGAAGCCATCATGGATGCGCTGGCCGACATGGACGAGGCGTCGCAATGGCGCAGCTTGCACCGGGAACTACAGGTAATGGATCGGTATCCCGACGGTCGTCCTCACCACGTCAAAGCGACCGTCAAGATCATGGGCATCACCGACAAGGAGCTCCTGGAGTACCACTGGGGTGATGACTGGATGGTGTGGGACGCGGCCGACACCTTCCAGCAGCGCGGGCAGCATGCCGAGTACAAATTGACTCGCGAGGGCGACCGGACGCGGGTGCGGTTCGACATCATCGTGGACGTCGTCGCCCCGATTCCCGAGTTCTTGTTGCGCCGTGCCCGCAAACTGGTGCTCGATGCTGCAGTCGACCGATTGCGGGCCCGCGTGACCCGTCTCTACGGCTAGTCCACACTCTGTCGATAGGGAGCTCGTATGGCAGACCGACCACCTTCTCCGCTGTTGGAGAAGCTGGTGGTGGTGCGGCATGGGGGGCCGCAGCAGACCGTGGTGACAGAGCTGCGCCGGGTGATCCTGCGTGGTGACGCGCCGCCCGGAACCCCGGTGCCGCTGACCGACGTCGCCGAGCTGTTCGGCGTGAGCCACATCCCCGTGCGCGAGGCGCTCAAGACGCTGATCAGCGAGGGTCTGGTGACGCACCGGCCCAACTCGGGGTACGCCGTCGCCCGGATGACGAAGCAGGAGCTGCACGAGATGTACCTCGTGCGTGCGGCGCTGGAGGGCGCGGCGCTGGCGATCGCCGCGGAGAAGGCCACCGACTACGAGCGGGCCGTCGCTATCGAAGTCAATGACCGGATGGCGCAGGCGATCACGGACGGCGACGGCGCGGCGTTCCAGCGGGAGAGCCGCAACTTCCACATGGCGCTGGTGCGCCCGTCCGGCATGCATCGGCTGCTGCACATTCTCGAGATGTCCTGGAACATGATCGAACCCGTGCAGGCGATGATGCATGTGACGCCGGACGACCGGGCCAAGCTCAACGGCGATCACGAGGAGATGCTCGAGGCCTTCCTGGCGCGGGATACCGAGCGGCTCAGTGCAATCGCGCAGCGCCACAACGACAGCGTCGACGTCGCGATCGGGACCCTGCCCACCGACACCGGGCTGCTCACGCAGGATTCCTAGCGATTTGTGCACGATTTTCCGCGGTGGGCGCGGATTTTCGTGCACAAATCACAGGGTGCGGAGGCGGCTGATGGCCTCGTCGAGGGTGTCGTCGCGCTTGCAGAAGGCGAACCGCACCAGGTGGTTCCAGCCGGCCGAGTCGGGGGAGTCCGGATCGAGGAACGCCGACATCGGGATGGCGGCGACGCCGACCCGCTCGGGCAGCCCGGCGCAGAACGCGGTGCTGTCGTCATATCCCAGCGGGCGGGGATCGGCGCACAGGAAGTAGGTGCCGAAGCTGTCGTGCACGTCGAAGCCGATGTCGGTCAGGGCGCCGGCCAACCGATCCCGCTTGCCGCGGTAGGACTTTCGTAGCGCCGCGACCCAGGCGTCCTCGTGGTCCAGCGCGTGCGCGACGGCCGGCTGGAACGGCGCGCCACCGACGTACGTCAGGTACTGCTTGGCGGCGCGCACCCCGGCGATCAGGTCAGCCGGCCCACATGCCCAACCGATCTTCCAGCCGGTGCAGTTGAACATCTTGGCGGCGCTGGAGATGGTGACGGTGCGCTCGGCCATGCCGGGGTACCCGGCGAGCGGCCGGTGCTGATGACCGTCGAACGTCAGCTGCTCGTAGACCTCGTCGGTGATGACCAGCAGGTCATGCTCGATGGCGAGGGCGGCGATGGCCGTCAGCTCGTCGTGGCTCGCGACCATGCCGGTCGGGTTCTGCGGCGAGTTGAGGATCAGCGCACGGGTCTGCGGCGTGATGGCGGCACGGAGCCGGTCGATGTCGATGGCGAAGCCGTGGTTGTCGGGTGCCAATGGAACGACGACGCGCCGGCAGCCGGCCATGGCGATCACCGGGGAGTAGGAGTCGTAGAACGGCGCGATGATCAGGACGTCGGATCCTGGCTCGACCAGGCCGATCACGGCCGCGGCGATGGCCTCGGTGCCGCCGACGGTGACGAGCACCTCGGTGTCCGGGTCGTAGTCGATGCCGTAGTGCCGTGTGCGCTGGGCCGCGATGGCCTGGCGCAGCGCGGGGATGCCCGGGCCGGGCGGGTACTGGTTCACGCCGTCCGCGATGGCCTGCTGCGCCACCGCCAGCATCGGTGCCGGGCCGTCCTCGTCGGGAAAGCCCTGGCCGAGGTTGACGGCGCCGACCCGTGCGGCCAGCGCCGACATCTCGGCGAAGATGGTGGAGGCGTAGGGCCGCAGGCGGGCGACCATCCCCGGTGGCGTCACCCCTGGATTGTCGCAGAACTCCTGACGTGGTCGACGGCGCGCTCGTGCCGCTGCTGCCGGGCGACGACGGCGAAGTAGAACGCCAGCGCGAAAGCACAACTGGTGAACAGGCTGCTGACGAAGAACAGCCAGGGGTGCCGGATGCCGCGTCGCAGCCCGTCGGCGATGCTGAACAGCGGTAGCAGGATGACGTTGATGATGGTGTAGTCCTGGCCCGCCGACGACGCCGCGGGGTTGACGAACATCAGGCGGATGTAGTCCGACCAGCTGCCCGGCCCGGTGATCGGATTGCCGCCCGGCGGTTGGTAATCCATGACGAATTTGGTGTTGAAGTAGTAGCCCAGCGCTATCGAGGCGATGCCGATCACGTAGTACGCCGACTCGAGTGCCGAGAACGCGGGTCCGTCGGCCGGCTTGCGGAAGACCGCGGGATTGAGCTTGACGATGAACGCAATGGTGATCAGTCCGAGGAGCGCGTGGACGATGAGCGAGACCATGTCAGCGGAGTCTGCTCGCCGCAGAATGTTTTGTCAATCATGACAAAACATTCTGCGGTACCGTACTGGGATGCCCCGGCCGCCGCAGACCGTACGTAGTGAGCGCACGCGCGAGGCGCTGCAACAGGCGGCGTTGGTCCGTTTCCTGGCGCAGGGTGTCGAGGGCACCACGGCCGAGGAGATCGCCGCCGACGCAGGTGTTTCGCTGCGCACGTTCTACCGGCACTTCACGTCCAAGCACGAGCTGCTGTTCGCCGACTACGACGCGGGTCTGCACTGGTTCCGCACCGCGCTGGCCGGACGGCCCGCCGACGAACCGGTGCTGGCGGCGGTGCAGGCCGCGATCTTCGCCTTCCCGTACGACTTTGGCGCCGTCACCAAGATCGCCGCGTTGCGCGAACAGGAACTCGACGCCGACCGGATCGTCAGCCACATCCGGCAGGTGGAGGCTGATTTCGCCGAAGCCATCGCCGAACACCTGGCGCGGTGTGGCAGGTCCGATGACCGGCTGCGCATCGCGGTGAGCTCGCGGACCATCGCTGCCGCGGTGTTCGGCGCGATGGAGGTGTGGATGTCGGGCGCGGAACGGTCACTGGCTGATCTGGCGCGCATGTGCCACCAGGCACTCGACCAGCTGGCGGCCGGGCCGGTCTGACCATCGCCGACAAGTTTTGTCATTGTTGCCAAAACTTTGTACGAGTGCGACTCTGCGGACATGGCGCAATTCGACGCGATCGTGGTGGGAGCGGGGCACAACGGGCTGGCTTCGGCGGTGATGCTGCAGAAGGCGGGCCTGCGCACGCTGTGTCTGGAAGCCAAGCTCTACTCCGGCGGCATGGCCTCCACCGTCGAACTGTTCGACGGGTTCAAGTTCGAGATCGCCGGGTCCGAGCAGTTCCCGACGGCGCTCAAGGTGAGTCAGGAGCTGGGCCTCGACGAGGTGCCGAGCGTCGAGCAGGAAGTCATGTCGGTCAACATGCGGGGGATCGGCGACGAGCCGTTGCTCTTCTACTCGGACCCCATGAAGCTGCTCACCCACATGAACGAGGTGCACGGCGCCGAAGCCGTCAACGGCATGGCCGGGCTGATGGCCTGGAGCATGGCGCCGGCGCGGGCCCTCGGCCGGTTCGATGCCGGGCTGCCGCCCAAGACCTACGACGAGATGTATGCCTGCGCCACAAACGAATTCGAGCGGTCGGCCATCACCGACATGCTCTTCGGCTCGGTGACCGACGTCCTCGACCGCTACCTGCCGGACAAGGACAAGCACGGCGCCATCCGCGGCATGCTGTCGGTGCTGGCGTGCAACTCCACCTACCGCGGCCCCGCCACCCCGGGCAGCGCCGCCGCGCTGGCCTTCGGCCTCGCCGTCCCGACCGATGGGGCGTCGTTGATGCGAAAGCTCAAGGGCGGCATCGGCGCACTGGGCAAGCACCTCGAGGACACTTTCGTCGCTCATGGCGGTGAGGTCCGGTTGCGCAGTGCGGTCGCGGCCATCACGGTCGCCGACGGCCGGGTCACCGGCGTACGCCTGGACGACGGCACCGAAATCGCTGCACCCGTGGTGGTTTCGTCACTCGCACCGTCATTGACCGTGGACCGGCTGCTCGGCGCCGCCGTGCCCGACGACGTCCGGTCCCGCTACACCCGCGTCGACCACCGCGGCAGCTACCTGCAGATGCACTTCGCGCTCGACGGCACCCCGGAGTTCGCCGAACCCTACGAAATCCTGAACAACCCCGAATTACAGGGAACCATCGGTCTTTTCAGTACGCCCGAGGAATTGCAGCAGCAGTGGGAGGACAGCCGCCGGGGCATCGTGCCGGCCGATCCGTCCATCGCCTGGCAGATTCCGTCGGTGCTGGATCCCGAGCTGGCACCGCCCGGCAAGCACGCGTCGTCGGCGTTCGCGCTGTGGTTCCCGGTCGAAGGCGGCGGTGACTATGGCTCGATGAAACGCGAGATGGGACAACGCGTCATCGACAAGATCACCCGCGTGGCACCCAACTTCGAGAAGCTCATCCTGCGGCACACGACGTTCACGCCGCGGCACATGGACCGGATGTTCGGTGCTCCCGGCGGCGACTACTGCCACGGCCTGATCCACCCCGAGCAGATGGGGCCCAACCGGCCCGGCCCGCGCGGGTATCTCGACCAGGAGCTGCCGGTCGAAGGCGTCTACCTGGGCGGCGCCGGCTGCCACGGCGGCCCGGCCGTCAACTTCATCCCGGGCTACAACGCCGCCCACGCCGTGCTTAACACGTGATTCGCTAACCAGGCCGAAACGTCACCGAAACCGGTTCGGCAACAACGCCGACCTACTGTGCGGATATGCGGCCCCACCGGCGTTCCGTCCTGCTCGGACAGCTGGTGGCGGATCGGGCCGCGCCGTCACAGCAAGGGGTGCTCAATGAACTGCGCCGTGCTGTCCTCGACGGCGGCGTGCCGCCCGGTACGCCGATCCCCTTGGCCGACGTGGCGGACGTGTTCGGCGTCAGCCAGATTCCGGTACGGGAGGCGCTGAAGACGCTCATCGGGGAGGGGCTGGTGGAGCACCGGCTCAACTTCGGTTACACCGTGGCCCTGCTGACGCCGCAGGAGCTCCGCGAAATGTACATCGTGCGTGAGGCTTTGGAGTCGGCGTCGCTGGGCGTCGCCGTGGCCAACGCCACCGATGCCGACCGCGCGGCCGCGGTCGCGGTCAATGTCAGGCTGCAGCAGGCGATTCGCGACGATGACGCGGGCGCTTACCACCGGCAGAGCCGGGAACTGCATGCCGCGCTCACCCGACCGTCGCGCATGTATCGGCTGCTGCACATGCTGGAGGCGGCGTGGAATGTCACCGAACCCGTGCAGTCGATGCTGCATGTCAGCCGTGACGACCGGGCGGACCTGCATGCGGATCATTGCGCGATGGTCGACGCGTTCGTCGCCGGTGACGCCGAGCGCCTGATCGCCGTCGCGGAAAACCATGCCGTCCGGCTCAACGCGGTGATCGCCAAACTGCCCACGGACACCGGGCTGCTGGCGTAGCGGCGAACATATATCTTTTCCGCAATTGCGGCATATCTCAGGGGAAACAGCAGGGAAACGTTGCTTTTTTAGCGTTTTCGAGCATGACTGACACCCTCGTTCCCAAGGACCTGACCCCACCGGGCGCGGTGATCGGCGCAGGTGACATCGTCGAGGCCGCCGGCCACCCCGTCGGCGGCGGCGTCATCAAACCGGATTACGACCCCAGACTGACCAATGAGGACCTGGCCCCGCTGGGCAAGCAGAGCTGGGGCTCGTACAACATCTTCGCGTTCTGGATGTCCGACGTGCACAGCGTCGGTGGCTATGTGACCGCGGGCAGCCTGTTCGCCCTCGGCCTGGCCAGTTGGCAGGTGCTTGTGGCACTGCTGATCGGCATCACCCTCGTCTACTTCCTGTGCAACCTGGTCGCCAAGCCCAGCCAGGTTGCCGGCGTGCCGTATCCGGTGATCTGTCGTACCGCATTCGGTGTGCTGGGGGCGAACATCCCGGCCGTCATCCGTGGACTGATCGCGGTGGCCTGGTACGGCATCCAGACCTACCTGGCGTCGGCCGCCCTGGATGTCGTGCTGCTCAAGCTGTTTCCGGGACTGGCCCCGTACGCCGACCTCGCCACCCACGGCTTCCTCGGTCTGCCGGTGCTGGGCTGGGCCAGCTTCCTGCTGCTGTGGGTGTTGCAGGCCTGCGTCTTCTGGCGCGGTATGGAGGCGATCCGCAGGTTCATCGACTTCTGCGGACCCGCCGTCTACGTCGTCATGTTCGTCCTGTGCGGTTACCTCATCTACAAAGCCGGCTGGGGCGCAATCGATCTCAACCTCGGCGAGGTCAAGTACACCGGCCTGGATTCGATTCCGGTGATGCTCGGCGCCATCGCGCTGGTGGTGTCCTACTTCTCCGGTCCGATGCTGAACTTCGGCGACTTCTCCCGCTACGGCAAGTCGTTCGCCGCGGTCAAGAAGGGCAACTTCCTCGGGCTGCCGGTCAACTTCCTGGTGTTCTCCGTGCTGGTGGTGGTCACCGCATCGCTGACGCTGCCGGTGTTCGGCGAACTGCTCACCGACCCCGTGCAGACCGTGGCCCGCATCGACAGCACCTTCGCAATAGTGCTGGGCGCGTTGACCTTCACCATCGCCACCATCGGCATCAACATCGTCGCCAACTTCATCAGCCCGGCGTTCGACTTCTCCAACGTCAGCCCGCAGCGCATCAGCTGGCGCGCCGGCGGCATGATCGCCGCGGTGGGCTCGGTTCTGATCACGCCGTGGAACCTCTACAACAACCCGGAGGTGATCCACTACACGCTGGAGACCCTGGGCGCCTTCATCGGACCGCTGTTCGGTGTGCTGCTCGCCGACTTCTACCTGGTGCGTAAGCAGAAGGTGGTCATCGACGACCTGTTCACCATGGCCGAGTCCGGAAAGTACTGGTACACCAAGGGCTACAACAAGGTCGCGGTCATCGCGACCGTGGCCGGCGCGGTGCTCGCGGCACTGCCGGTACTACTGGCGGGCAGTGTGTACGGCATGCACACCGCGGCCCAGTACAGCTGGTTCATCGGCTGTGGCGTCGCACTCGGTATCTACCGGTTACTGGCCGTCCGCGACCGGTTCGTCGCCGAGTCGGTGGCGTGACCGCACGGGAGTCCTTGGGATGAGCCAGATCTGGGTCATCAATCCCAACACCACAGAATCGATGACCGCTGGGATCGGCCGCTGCGCACAGGCAGTGGCCGGTCCCGGCGTCGATGTCGTCGCCGTGACGTCCGACTACGGCCCGCCCTCGATCGAAAGCCACTACGACGAGGCCATGAGCGTGCCGGGTCTGCTCGAGGCGATCCGGCGCGGCGAACAGGCCGGGGTCGACGGATATGTGATCGCGTGCTTCGGCGATCCGGGACTGGACGCGGCGCGGGAGGTCGCGGCCGGGCCCGTCATCGGCATCGCCGAGGCCGCCATGCAGACGGCCAGCCACCTCGGCCGGGGTTTCTCGGTGGTGACGACGTTGTCGCGCACCATGGGCCGCGCCGCCGATCTGGCGGAACGCTATGGGATGCAACGGTTCTGCCTGGGTATCCATGCCTGCGACATTCCGGTGCTCGACCTCGAGGCAGACCCGACGGCACGCAAGGTCATCACCGAGGCATGCCGCGATGCGTTGGAGTCCGACGGCTCCGACGCCATCGTCCTGGGGTGCGCGGGCATGGCCGAGATGTGCGCGGCCATCACGGCAGAACTCGGGGTGCCGGTGGTCGACGGGGTGAGCGCGGCGACGTTGACGGTGCAGGCATTGGTGCGGATGGGTCTGCGCACCGGCAAACGTGGCGAGTTCGCGACGCCGCCCGCCAAGCAGTACACCGCGCGGCGCGACGGCTAACCGGCCGGGTGCACGGCGCGCCAATGCTCGGCGATGTCGATGCGCCGGGCCAGCCACACCCGGTCATGACGCTGCACGTGGTCGAGGAATCGTTCCAGCGCCGCACTGCGGGCCGGGCGACCGACCAGGCGGCAGTGCAACCCGACCGAGAGCATCTTCGGGCTGCCGCCCAGACCCTCGGCATAGAGGACGTCGAACGCGTCACGCAGATGGGCGAAGAACTCCTCGCCGTTGGAAAAGCCTGCGGGAGAAGCGAAGCGCATGTCGTTGGTGTCGAGCGTGTACGGCACCACCAGATGGTCGGTCTCGGCCACCCGCACCCAGTACGGCAGATCGTCGGCGTAGGAGTCCGAGTCGTACACGAACCCGCCGTGCTGCACCACCAGCTCCCGCGTGTGCGGTGAGTCCCGGCCGGTGTACCAGCCCAGCGGCGCGGCGCCGGTGAGCTCGGTCAGGATGCGTACCGCCTCGGCCATGTGTGCACGTTCGGTGTCGCGGTCGGTCAGCTGGTAGGACTTCCACCGCAGGCCGTGGCAGGCGATCTCGTGCCCGAGTTCACCGAACGCGGCCAGCGCCTCCGGGTTGCGCTGCAAGGCCCGCGCCACCGCGAAGATGGTCAGCGGGACACCCCGTCGCTCGAAAATCCTGAGTATCCGCCACAATCCGGCGCGCGAGCCGTACTCGTAGAGCGACTCCATGCTCATGTGCCGGTTGGGGAACGCCTCGGCGGGCGTCATCTCGGACAGGAAGGTCTCCGACGCCGGATCCCCGTCGAGCACGTTGTTCTCGCCGCCCTCTTCGTAATTGAGGACGAACTGCACGGCGATGACGGCGCCGCCCGGCCACTGCGGGTCCGGCGGGGTGCGGCCATAGCCCACCAGGTCGCGTGGGTAACTCACGCGAGGTCCCCGAACAGCCGCAGCCGGGCCAGCCCGCCGTCCGGGTAGATGTCCAGTCGTGCCTCGGACACCACGTCAGCGGTGTCGATGAGGAAACGGTGCCGCGTGTCGGGCAGCAGGTCGGTGCGGGGCAGCAGATCGATCCACTGCCCGTCGGCGCGCAATCCGGTCAGCGCCGCGGCCCCGGGGCTGTTGCCGATGAAGTACGACGTGTCGATCTCGGCGAGCCGCACCCAGCCCGGTCCGGCCAGCCGGATGCGTACCCAGTCGTTGGCGTCGTCGCGACGGCGGGCGGTCTCCCAGCCGTCGCCCATCACCTGTGGTTGTCCGGGGAAGATGAGATTCTGCGGTGAGCTGTAGAAGCGATTCGAGGCGTCGAGCACCAGACCGCCGTTCTCCAGCGCCGCCAGGTCGACGGGGCCGACGCCGAGGAATCGCTTGTCCGGGCGGCCTTCCCCGTGCACGCGGAGTCGCGCCACCCCGCCGTCGGGAAAGATGTTGAGCCGCACATGCGTCCAGCGCTGTTCCGAGGACACCTCGAAATTGTTGCGGGTGTCGCCATACACGCGCGAGCGCTCGATGAGTGGAACCCAGCCGGGGTCCGCGGCCAGTTGTTCGGCTGTGGGGTAGCCGTCGACCTCGATGGCGTCGACCGAGACGGCCGGCGGGTAGTTGCCCTTGAACCATGCGGTGTCGACGACGACGCCGCGGATGACACCCGGCACCCCGAGCCGCACGATGGCCGTGTCGTGGCCGGCGTCGCGGCGTCGCCGGGTCTCCCACCCGTCGTAGATCTGGCCCTTGTGTCCGAACGATGCCGGCCGATATTGCGAGGGGCCGG
Organism: Mycobacterium sp. SMC-18; assembly: GCF_045310895.1. Classification (NCBI taxonomy): domain Bacteria; kingdom Bacillati; phylum Actinomycetota; class Actinomycetes; order Mycobacteriales; family Mycobacteriaceae; genus Mycobacterium; species Mycobacterium sp. SMC-18. The sequence continues at coordinate 31,296 of NZ_JBJIAL010000044.1, read as the reverse complement.
GGGAGATGAGGTTCTCCTTCTCGGCGAACACTTCGTCGTTCGCCCAGATGACCGCGCCGCCGAGGCTCCGCAGCGCGAGGTCCGGCAACCAGGTGAAATCGGGCAGTGATTCAGTCATGACAGCTTTCGGTTCTTGAGGTTTCGTAGTACGTCGATGGTGGCACCAGGCGCGCCGTCAAGGACGTCGTCGGCGCCGAACGCGCCGCAGTCCAGCCCACGCAGCACCACGGCTGCCAACGCCTCTGCGGTCGCGGGTTCGTCGACGATCGGACCGCCGGTGCGGTCGAGGTAGGCCTGCAGCCGTGGCGCCGCGGCGGCCATGGCGGCACGGAAGAAGGTGAATGTGGCCAGCCAGCGCGTCACGAGATGGCCGGGGTGCATGTCCCAACCCTGGTAGAAACCGCGCTGGAGGGACCGGGTGACGAGCCGGTGATGGCGCCGGATCGCCTGCACCACTTGATCTTCGGTGCCGATCGGGGCCACCTGCGTCGAGCCGTCGGCGATCCAGACGCCGGTTTGCGCGGCGGCTGCCTGCATCACCGACTTGGCGTGGTCGGCCACCGGGTGATCGAGTGCCTGATGCTGCGGCGCGATACCGCAGGCGGCGCTGTAATCGTAGGTACCGTAATGCAATCCGCTGCATCGACCGTCGGCCAGGTGGATCGCGCGGGCGAGGGTCGCCGTGCCGTCGGGGCCCAGTACCGCCTGCGGGCTCTCGATCTGCAGCTCGAAGCGCAGTGCGTGATCGGCCAGGCCGTGTGCGGCCTCCAACGCCTCGCACAGCCAGACCGCCGCCGTGACCTGTTCTGCCGCACGCAGTTTGGGCACGGTGAAGACGAATCCGTCGATGGCGCCGGCGTCGAGTACCAATTCGAGGGTGCGCAGGGCGCGACGGCGCTCGGCGGTGGTCAGCCCCTTGATCCGAATCCCACTGTGGCTCAACCCGAGTGCGGGCAGTGTCACCGCGGCCCGCGCTGCGTCGTCGTCCTCCACGTCGTCACCGCGGTGGCCGTAGCCGTCCTCGAAATCCAGCCGCAGGTCGGCTATCGGAGCGGCGGTGAGCTGGTCGCGCACCAACGCCACCGTGGTCGGGTCGCCCAGTTCGGCGAAGACCTCCGGGTGCCGGTCCAGCAGTTCGAGCGCCGCCTGCCCCCACTGTGCAGGAGTATCGGGCGTCGCGTCGGCGGCGCTGACATAGACGGTGTGGATCGGCTGGGCGGCTGGGCCGACCCCAGGAAACCGTGCCGCGAGGTCGGCTTCGGCGCGGGACAACAGGGTGTCGATGCGCTCGAGGGCATCTGCCGGGATGCGATGGTGGGGGTCCGACACCTGCCTATCGTGCCGTGCTGACTCGATCTCAGCACGTCGAGCCTGAGCCGGTTTTGGTTAGCTGATCTAGTGTTGGCACTGCAACGTCGCAAAAGGAGTCCCGATGACCAGTGCCGAACGGATCGACGATCCCACCGAGAGCTCTGTGCCCGAGCCCGTCACCTACGCGGGTCCGGAATGGATGGGTAAGGCCAACTGGCACTCGGTCGCCGAGTCCTACCTGCTGCGGGCCGTGAAGCCTCTGCTGTACCTGCTGACCAAGCTCATGCTGGCCATCAACACGCGATTCCCGCAGGTCCTGCTGGGCCGCGCGTACGACGGTTCCGAGCGGGTGACGAACTGGATGCCCGCGGTGCGGGGATCGCGCACCGAGAAGATCGAGCTGCCCAATTGCCCGGCGGAATGGGTCTGGAACGAGACCACCCCGCCGGTCGACGGTCGCGTCATCATCTACTTCCACGGTTCGGCGTTCATCGCGCTCGGCATCAACAGCCACCGGCCGCTGGTGAGCCACATCGCCCGGGACAGCCGCGCGCGGGCCCTGAGCGTGGGCTACCGGCTCTGCCCGCGCAACCTCGTCGAGGACGCGGTCGAGGACGGCGTCGACGCCTACCGCCACGTGCTGGCGCAGGGCGTGAAGCCCGAGAACATCGTCCTGGCCGGTGACTCGGCCGGCGGCTTCATCGCGGCGATGACGGCCGTGACGGTGCGCGACCTCGGCATGGCGCCGCCCGCCGGGTGCGTGCTCCTCTCGGCTGCCACCGACAGCGACATGACGCCGAAATACGAAGCCGCGGCCCGTGTTCCGGACGCGATGTTCCCGGTCGACTTCCTCCGGATGATCAATGAGGTCTTCCTGCTGCGCAACGGCGGGCGCGAAGCGACCCCGTCCCCGGTCGATGCCGACCTGCGCGGCCTCGGCCCGTTCCTGCTGCAGGTGGGTTCGGAAGAGGCGCTGCGCCCCGACTCGGAGCTGCTGGCCGAGCGCCTCGCGGCGGCGGGAGTGCCGGTGCGGCTGCAGATCTTCGACCGCGCCGTCCACGTCTTTCAGGCTTTCGCGTTCTCCAACCCCGACGCCCGTCGTGCGGTCGGTGAGGTCGCGGAGTTCGTGAAGGCCGTCGCCTGACTCAGGCGTTGACTCCGGTGTTGATCAGTCGCCGGCGTTGACGTGTCGGCGCCTTTGACTCTGTGGCGAGGGCGCTCTCTACTCGCGAAAGTTCGCCGTGGGTTCAGGATGAACGGGATTCGGGTCGCGGGTGGCGTTGAGCCTGTGGTGAGGGCGCTGTCCTCTCGCACAAATGCGCCCTGGTTTCAGGGTGAACGAGTTCCCGGTTGGCGGTGGCGTTGACTCTGCAATCTGGGCGGTACCTAGTCGCGAAAGTTCGCCCTGGTTTCAGGATGAACGGGCCAAGGGTGTTGAGCCTGTGGTGAGGGCGCTGTCCTCTCGCACAAATGCGCCCTGGTTTCAGGGTCAACGGGTTCCCGGTCGGCGCCGGCGTTGACTCTGCCCTGAGGGCGCTGTTCGGACGCTGGTTTGCGTCGACACTCGGCGACAGACCTGGCGCTGAACTGGCGCGGGCGTACCGGTCGACGCCGGCCGAAACGGAAGAAATAGCAGCTCAACGCACCTTCGCGGCCGGCGAGAGTGCGCGTTCTGCACGCCTCAGACGGCGTGTTGCCGTACAGACACGCACGCTCGCGAGTGATGGGCCGCACCCTCCCAACCACCTGGTTGGGAGGGCCTGTTACGCTTCCGGGCAGGGGACCGTCTACCTGCCGGTGGATGCACCCACAACCCCATCTCAATAGGACCTGGAGCAAACACATGTCCGAAGAAGCCTTCATCTATGAGGCCATTCGCACGCCCCGTGGCAAGCAGCGCAACGGTGCACTGAACGAGGTCAAGCCGGTCAACCTGATCGTCGGCCTGATCGACGAAATGCGTCGTCGCAATCCCGATCTGGACGAGAACCTGATCAGCGACGTCATCATGGGCGTCGTCTCGCCCGTCGGTGACCAGGGCGGCGACATCGCCCGCACCGCCGCGCTCGTGGCCAAGCTGCCCGAGACCACCGGTGGTTTCCAGCTCAACCGTTTCTGCGCTTCCGGCCTGGAGGCCGTGAACCTGGCCGCCCAGAAGGTCCGTTCCGGCTGGGACGACCTGGTGTACGCCGGTGGTGTCGAGTCCATGAGCCGCGTCCCGATGGGTTCGGACGGCGGCGCGTGGGCCGGTGACCCCGAGACCAACTACCGCATCGGCTTCGTCCCGCAGGGCATCGGCGCCGACCTGATCGCCACCATCGAGGGCTTCTCGCGCGAGGACGTCGACGCCTACGCCGTGCGCTCGCAGGAGAAGGCCGCCGCAGCGTGGTCGGGCGGCTACTTCGCCAAGTCGGTCATCCCGGTCAAGGACCAGAACGGCCTGACCATCCTGGACCACGACGAGCACATGCGTCCGGGCACCACCCTGGAGAGCCTGGGCAAGCTGAACTCCGCGTTCGCGGGCCTGGGCGCCATGGGCGGCTTCGACGACGTGGCGCTGCAGAAGTACCACTACGTCGAGAAGATCGACCACGTCCACCACGGTGGCAACAGCTCGGGCATCGTCGACGGCGCCGCCCTGGTGCTGATCGGTTCCGAGGCTGCCGGCAAGTCGCAGGGCCTGACCCCGCGCGCCCGCATCGTGGCCACCGCCACCAGCGGTGCCGACCCGGTCATCATGCTGACCGGCCCGACCCCGGCCACCAAGAAGGTGCTGGACCGTGCCGGCCTGACGGTCGATGACATCGACCTGTTCGAGATCAACGAGGCCTTCGCCTCGGTCGTCCTGAAGTTCCAGAAGGACCTGAACATCCCGGACGAGAAGCTGAACGTCAACGGTGGCGCCATCGCGATGGGCCACCCGCTGGGCGCCACCGGCGCCATGATCACCGGAACCATGGTCGACGAGCTCGAGCGCCGCGGTGCCAAGCGTGCGCTGGTCACGCTGTGTATCGGCGGCGGCATGGGCGTGGCCACCATCATCGAGCGCGTCTAGGGAGAATCGAAAAACAATGGCTGAGAAGACAATTCAGTGGGACAAGGATGCCGACGGCATCGTCACCCTGACCATGGACGACCCGACCGGTTCGGCCAACGTCATGAACGAGCACTACAAGGAGTCGATGCACTACGCGGTGCAGAGCCTGCTTGCCGAGAAGGACTCCATCACCGGTGTCGTAATCACCAGCGCGAAGAAGACCTTCTTCGCCGGCGGTGACCTCAAGGGCATGATGCAGATCGGCCCGGACGACGCCGGCGAGGCGTTCTCCATGGTCGAGGACATCAAGGCCGACCTGCGCGCCCTGGAGACCCTGGGCAAGCCCGTCGTCGCCGCCATCAACGGCGCCGCTCTCGGTGGTGGCCTGGAGATCGCCCTCGCGTGCCACCACCGCATCGCGGCCGACGTCCGCGGCAGCCAGATCGGCCTGCCCGAGGTCACCCTGGGCCTGCTGCCCGGCGGTGGCGGCGTCGCCCGCACCGTGCGCATGTTTGGCATCCAGAAGGCCTTCATGGAGGTCCTGAGCCAGGGCACCCGCTTCACCCCGGCCAAGGCGCAGGCCACCGGCCTGGTCGACGAGCTCGTCGACACCGTCGAGGAACTGATCCCGGCCGCCAAGGCTTGGATCAAGGCCAACCCCGAGGGTGGCGTGCAGCCGTGGGACGTCAAGGGCTACAAGATGCCCGGTGGCACCCCGTCGAGCCCGGGCCTGGCCGGCATCCTGCCGTCGTTCCCGGCGCTGCTGAAGAAGCAGCTCAAGGGCGCCCCGATGCCCGCGCCGCGCGCCATCCTGGATGCCGCTGTCGAGGGTGCGCAGGTCGACTTCGACACCGCGTCGCGCATCGAGAGCCGCTACTTCACCAGCCTGGTCACCGGCCAGACCGCGAAGAACATGATCCAGGCGTTCTTCCTGGACCTGCAGGCCATCAACGGTGGCGCCTCGCGTCCCGAGGGCATCGCCAAGCAGGACATCAAGAAGATCGGTGTGCTGGGCGCGGGCATGATGGGCGCCGGTATCGCCTACGTCTCGGCCAAGGCCGGCTACGAGGTCGTCCTCAAGGACGTCACGCAGGAAGCCGCCGACAAGGGCAAGAACTACTCCGAGAAGATCGAGGCCAAGGCCCTCGAGCGTGGCAAGACCACGCAGGAGAAGTCCGACGCGCTGCTGGCCCGGATCACCCCGACGGCCGATCCGCAGGACCTCAAGGGCGTCGACTTCGTCATCGAGGCCGTGTTCGAGAACCAGGAACTCAAGCACAAGGTGTTCCAGGAGATCGAGGACATCGTCGAACCCAACGCGCTGCTCGGCTCGAACACCTCCACACTGCCGATCACCGGTCTGGCGACCGGCGTGAAGCGCCAGGAGGACTTCATCGGTATCCACTTCTTCTCGCCTGTCGACAAGATGCCGCTGGTGGAGATCATCAAGGGCGAGAAGACCTCTGACGAGGCGCTGGCCCGGGTGTTCGACTACACCCTGGCCATCAAGAAGACCCCGATCGTTGTCAACGACAGCCGTGGCTTCTTCACCTCGCGCGTGATCGGCACCTTCGTCAACGAGGCGCTGGCCATGCTGGGCGAGGGCGTTGCGCCCGCGTCCATCGAGCAGGCCGGTTCGCAGGCCGGTTACCCGGCTGCGCCGCTGCAGCTTTCGGATGAGCTCAACCTCGAGCTCATGCACAAGATCGCTGTCGCCACCAAGGAAGGCGTCGAGGCTGCCGGTGGCACCCACGTCGCGCACCCGGCCGAGGCTGTCGTCGAGAAGATGATCGAGCTCGGTCGCCCGTCGCGTCTGAAGGGCGCGGGCTTCTACGAGTACGTCGACGGCAAGCGCACCCAGCTGTGGCCGGGGCTGAAGGAAGCCTTCAACTCGGGTACGACCGAACTGCCGCTGCAGGACATGATCGACCGCATGCTGTTCGCTGAGGCGCTCGAGACGCAGAAGTGCCTCGACGAGGGCGTGCTGACCTCGACCGCGGACGCGAACATCGGCTCGATCATGGGTATCGGCTTCCCGCCGTACACCGGTGGTTCGGCGCAGTTCATCGTCGGTTACCAGGGCGAGCTCGGCGTCGGCAAGGAGGCCTTCGTGGCCCGTGCCAAGGAACTGGCCGCCAAGTACGGCGACCGCTTCCTGCCGCCGGCCTCGCTGGAGAGCTGACCTTCTAGCGTCAACAAAAACCCCCAAATCCCAAGGGATTTGGGGGTTTTTGCGTTGGTGGGTGACGTCCGACCTTGACACCGTGCCTTCAGTCGGGGCATAGTTACGCCTGCCTGATAGTATGGTAGGCATACTAAAACTGATTGAGGAGTGACCCGATGGCTGTCCAGATCCGCGAACTGCACCACATCGGCCTCGGCATGGGTAGTGCCAAGGCCGACGAGGCCAAGGACTACTACCGCGATGTGCTCAACCTGACCCAGGACGGCGGCCGGTGGCACATCCCGGGCATCCACGGCTACTTCCTGGATATCCCGAGCGACGTCCAGATTCACCTGCTGGGGAGCGACGGGCCGTCGCCCTACAGCCAGGGGCCCGGAAAGGATCCCGTCGAGAACCACATCGCCCTCGCGGTGGACGACGTCGCCGAAGCCGAGGCGGAGCTGAACCGTTTGGGCGTGGACTATTTCGTGCTCGACAACGTCGCGGCCCCTGAGCTCAAGCAGCTCTTCCTGCGCGACCCGGCGAACAACCTGGTGGAGATCCATCAGATCGGCCACTGCCGGTGCCGTAAGAGTCAGCGGTAGCAAGTCCGGTTGGGCGCCAAGGGATTACGACACAGATCAGGAGACCGACATGTTGTTCGACATCGACGCCATGGACGTGAAGCCGCGGTACAATCTACTGTCGTCGCTGATCGTCCCGCGTCCGATCGCCTGGGTCACCACTGTCGACGCCGCCGGCCGCGTCAACGCCGCGCCGTTCTCGTTCTTCAATCTCATGGCCGGAACGCCGCCGGTGGTGGTACTCGGCATCGGCAATAGGGACGGCGCACCGAAGGACACCGCCCGGAACATCGTCGACGCAGGTGAATTCGTGATCAATCTCGTGACCGCGGGACTGCTCGATGCCATGAACGTCACCGCCGTCGACTTCGACGCCGACGTCGACGAAATCGGCGAGGCCGGTCTGGAAACGGTGGCGTCGCATGCTGTGGTGCCACCCCGGATCGCGGCGAGCCCGGTTGCGTTGGAGTGCACCTTCACTCAGACGGTGGCCCTGGGGCGGGGTCGAAATATGGTGGTCGGCGCCGTTTCCCACGCGCACGTCCGCGACGACATCGTCATCGACGAACGCCGCGGGCATGTCGACGCGAGCCGGCTGGACGTCGTCGCACGCATGCACGGCGGTGGCTGGTACACCACGGTCTCCCCGTTCCGTCTCGACCGGATCACCTTGGCGGACAGCAAGTCTCAGTCTTCGGATGCCTCGGGCGCCTTCACGTGAATCCAGAGTTTGTCGAGGATGCGCTGAAGGTCCCGGCGGTCACGCTCGCTGAGCACGTCGACCAGCTCGCCGCACGCCTGCTCGAAAACCGGGACCGCCTCGGCCACCAGCTTTTCGCCCTCGGGGGTGATCCGCACCGGCGTGCTGCGGCGGTCTGTGGCATGGCGGGTCCGGGTGGCGAGCTTCCGGTTCTCCAGCCAGTCGATGAGACCGGTGGCGCTGGCCTTCGTGATGCCGAAGTACTCGGAAAGTCCGCTGGGAGTTTGACGGACACTCCATTCCTCTTCGGGCCGGCCGAGCTGCGCCGCGAAGATCATCAGGACATCGAGTTTGGCTTCCGAGATGTTGACACGCTCGAGCTTGCGATTCACCGCGGCGATGACGTCGTCGGCCAACCACAGCAGCGACAGTCCCAGGCGTGCCGCACTGACGTCCTTCGACGGATCGCCACCCTTCATGAGTCCGAGCACGGGCCGCATGGCCTCGGGCGCAGTGAGTTTGACGCGGGCCGCAGAGAGGGTGCGACGAACGTTGGACGTGCTGATCTGCGGCCGGCTCATGACGACAGTCTAGGAGCCTGACAGTAAGGCAGACGAACCGAATCGCCGGACCGTCACCCCGACTACCGACCAGAGGAATTCCACACATGACGTACATCGCACAACGGCAACATGTTTGGCCGTCCGTGCTCAGCGGGGACCGGAGCCGGGCCGTGCTGAGCGCGGACACAGTGGCGGCCGTGGCCGCGCAGCTCGAGGCCGCGCAGCGGAACCGCCGGCAGATGCCGCAGGTGTCGCGCGCCTATCCGCAGATGACCATCGACGACGCCTATGCGGTGCAACAAGAATGGGTGCGGCACCTGATCGCCGACGGGCGCCGGGTGCGCGGGCACAAGATCGGTCTGACCTCGCGGGCCATGCAACGCGCGTCGAATATCGACGAGCCCGACTATGGTGTGCTGCTCGACGACATGTTCTTCGGCGACGGCTCCGAGCTGCCGGCCGACCGCTTCATCGTCCTCCGCGTCGAGGTGGAGCTCGCCTTCATCCTCGACCGCGCGCTCTCCGGGCCGGACTGCACCGTCGTCGACGTGCTGGACGCCACCCGCTACGTCGTGCCGGCGCTGGAGATCATCGACGCCCGCATCGAACAGGTCGACCGGACAACCGGCGGCACCCGGACCGTCCTCGACACCATCTCAGACAACGCCGCCAATGCGGCCGTCGTCCTCGGCGGAAAGCCGGTGCGCCCCAACGCCATCGACCTGCGCTGGGTCAGCGCCCTGTGCTACCGCAACGCGGTCATCGAAGAGAGCGGTGTCGCGGCGGCCGTCCTGAACCACCCGGCCGTGGGGGTGGCGTGGCTGGCCAACCGACTGGGTGCCCGCGGTGTCACGCTCCAGCCCGGCGATGTCATCCTGTCGGGCTCATTCACCCGTCCGGTGCAGGCCCGTCCCGGCGACACCTTCCACGTCGACTATGGGCCGCTCGGATCGATCTCTTGCCGCTTCAGCGATGGCGAAAGTGCAAGCCATGCCTGCTGATTGGTTCACTGGAGGCGCTGACGGGAGCCCGGCCGTCGGGTTGTGGCTGGGGCTGGCCGACGCGTACAGCGCCGAGCTGTGCGCAACCCTCGGTTTCGACTGGCTGCTCATCGACGCGGAGCACGCGCCCAACACCGTGCGGACCGTCCTGCACCAGTTGCAGGCGATCTCCGGTACCGCAAGCACCGCCGTGGTGCGTCCACCGACCACCGACGCCGACACCATCAAGCGCTACCTCGACATCGGCGCGCGGCACCTGCTGCTGCCGATGATCGACAGCGCCCAGCAGGCGCGGGACGCCGTCGCCGCCTCGCGGTACCCGCCGCACGGAATACGTGGTGTCGGAAGCGCTCTCGCCCGTGCATCTGAATGGGGCGGGCAGACCGACTATCTCGCGACGGCGAACACTCGCATGCGCCTCATCGCGCAGATCGAGACGCCCGCCGCGGTCGCGGCCGTCGATGACATCGCCGGGACCGACGGCATCGACGCGGTCTTCGTCGGCCTGTCGGACCTCGCGGCCACCATGGGGCATCTCGGTCAGCCCGCGCATCCCGAGGTGGAGAGTGCGTTCGCCCACGTGGTGACGCGCGCTCGCCGTGCGGGCAAACCCATTGGGACACTTGCCGCGAATCCGGCGCTCGCCCGGTCCGCCGAGGACTACGGTTGCCGTTTCATCGCCGTCGGTACCGATGTCGGACTGCTTGCCGGGGGCGGTCGGCGGCTGCTGGCGCAGGCGCGGGGCATGGCCGACGGGCCGGTTCCGGCGAGCGGGTATTGATTCAGCGCGCGGGGTTCGAGTACACGCGCTTCGGTGAGATGAGCACCGCCGCACGACCTTCTTCGCGCATGACGCGGTCGTAGGTGTCCCAGTCGTCGTGGGTCCCGCCGGCGGCGGTGAAGACGTTGCGCAGCAACACCCGCAGCGTCTCGGGATCGGTGTCGTCCGGGCCGATGATCTCGGCTGCGCCCTCGACCGTCAGCCACTGCCAGCCCGCATGTGCGACGACTGAGGTGCGCGGGTCGGCTCGCAGATTGCGCAGCTTGCGGGCGGAGCCGATGGCGACGAGCGCGACGACCGGGTCCCCGGTTGTCGGGTGCGGCATCACGCCGGCGTTGACCACCGAGGACTGGATGCTGCCGTCACCGCGCAGGGTGTTCAGCACGACCAGCCCGTGATCGCGGGCGGACAACTCGGCGAATGCGGAAAGGTCGGTCATGCTGTCCTCACTCCGCCACATCAAATGCGGCAATGACTTTCGTCGGTTTCACCCGGACCACGAGTTCGCCGGGAACGCCGTTGCGGCGACCGTATTCCTCGGCGCGGTCGGCGCCCATGTAGCGGCCGCCGGTGCGGGTGGCGATGTCGAGAACCTCGTCGGGATCCTCGCTGATGGCCGCGAGCCCCTGAACCTGGACGAAGGCATAGGGCGGGGACGTGTCGTCGACGCACAACACCACCCGCGGGTCGCGGGCCAGCGCGCGTCCCTTGGCCGTGTCCTTGCCGGTGTTGAACACCAGCGCGCCGTCATCAACCACGAACCAGATGGGGGCGGCCAGCGGTCGCCCATCGGTGGCGACCCAGCCCAGCACCGCGGTACGCGTGCCCTCGGACAGAAACGCGATCACATCGTCGGAAAGTTCGGCCATGTGGCCACGCTACGCCCGGCGGCGTGGACCTTGCCCGCCATTGACCCTGCGCCTACACACACGTGTACTCGGGTTTTGTGTGCGTAGCCGCACGATCGATGTGCGGCCCTCGTTGACTGTGCAACCACGCACTTGTCTACTCGCACTTTGTGTGGGCAGATGCAATGTCAACGCGCGCAAGGTGATTGCTTGTCAAGTGCCCAGCAGATGACGGTCAGTGACCGCGACGCCTCAGGTACGCCGCCGCGCGAACAGGTAGTACCGCGCCGGGTTCTTGCCATTGTGGTCGAGGCCCGGTTCGTCGCCGCTGTCGAGCAGCGTCCACCCGAGTGCGAAGCGACGTTCCACCTCGGCCGGGTCGATCCCGGGCACCCCGAACGACGCACCCGGCACGAACGCGACGATCAGCAGGCGCGCGTCCGCGGCCGCGACCGCCGTCACCTCGCCCACGTAGGCGTCGCGGTCGTCGGCGCTCATGCCGTGCAGGCACCCGTTGTCGACGATCAGCGCGAAATCCGCGCCGATGCCCTGGCCGGTGAGCCGGGTGGCGTCGGCCTGGTCGAACCGCACCGAGCCCGGCGCCGCGGCATCCCGCTTGGCGGCTTTGGCCCGCGCCTTCTCGACCGCCTTCGCGACGTAGTCGATGCCGGTGACGTCCCAGCCGAGCCCGGCCAGGTACAACGCGTTGTCGCCGGTGCCGCAACCGATGTCGAGCGCGGTGCCCGGGGTCAGGGCACCGTCACCCTCGACCAGTCCGCGCAGGCTGGTCGCTAGTGGATGCCCGTCCCACGGGGTGAAGCCGAGCCGGTAGAAGACCCGGAACAGGCGTTGTCGGGACGACATGGCATCACAGCGCCCCGAGGTCGGCCGACAGCCAGTGCTTCGGGTCGACGGTGACGGTCACGCTGGGGCCGTGCTCGCGCCGGGCCATCTCGAGATAGGCCGGGGCCTTCTCTTTACCGAGGTACCGTTCGGCCATCTCGACCAGCTGCTCGTCGGTGCCCGTCTCGATGCTGAGCACCGGACCGTCGACCGCGACGTAGCGGACCGACGGCTCCAGCCGCTCGGCCATCAACGACAGGTGTCCGGCCGCCTCGATCAGCTTGTGTTTACGGGAGCCGAGACCGGTCAGCAGCCACAGTTTGCCGCCGGGGGTGTACTGGTACCAGATCGGCACCGTCAGGGGACCGCGGTCCGCGCCGGCGTTGACGGACAGTGCCCCGATGTGTGGTTCGGCCAGAAATTGTTCGCGTTCATCCTTGGAAAGGGCCATGAACCCAACGTAGCGAAAAAGGGTGACACCGCAGCGGCTTCGGCCACACGCGCAGACGTCAGTCGGGCAGCGGCATGGTGTCGTACAGCCGGATGCCCTTCGCGTTGAGCCGGGCCAGCCGCCCGGTCAGGGTATGCGGCAACACCGATATGGCCCGTCCGACACCGAGGAGTGTTCTTGCGCCCCAAGCAGACTCGGGCACGATGGTCTTGGCGTTGACCCGTGCCATGGTGCGGCTGCCGGCCACCGGCGCGGCCATGGTCCGCTCGTAGGCGGCGAACGCGGCGGTGTGATCGCCGCGGGCCGCCGCCAGGGAATGCGCCAGGACGTACGCCCCGTACACCGCCAAACTGGTGCTGCCGCCGACCCCCGGCCCCGGGCAGTACCCGGCATCGCCGACCAGCGTCACCCGGCCCCGGGACCAGGTGCTCATCTCCAACTGGGTGATGGCGTCGAAGTAGAACGCCGGGGTGGTGTCGAGCTCGCCCAGCCAGTGGTCGACCTCGTGGCTCACGCCCTCGAACGCCGCGCGCAGGTGCCGCTTTTGCGCGGCGATATCGCGGTAGTGGTAGTCCAGCGGCTCATCGGTCCGGAACATGAACACCGCCCGGGCATCGTCGAGGTGGTCGGCGCTGTACACCATGGCGATCTTTCGCGGCGCCAGGTATCCGCTCATCTCACCTTTGGGCGCAAGCATTTTCGGCACCGACACCACTGCCAGATAGCCACCGAGAAACACCTCCCGGGCCTGGTCGCCGAAGGTCAGCTGCCGGACGCCGGAGTGCAGACCGTCGGCGCCGATCACCAGGTCATAGCGCTCTGGCGCGCCGTTCTCGAACGTCACCTCCCCGGCGTCGGTGATCGACGTGAGCTGGTCCCCGAAGCGGAACTCGGCGTCGTCGCGGACGGCGTCGTAGTACGCCTGGCTGAGGTCGTCACGCATGATCTCGACGTGCCGGTCGGACATGGCCCCGATGAGCTTGACGTAGTCGATGTGGGTCCACCGGGTGCGGGGTGGACGGTTGAGCGTGAGGGCGGTCGTGCCGGTGGCCCGCGCCTCGATGCGGTCCAACACGCCCATGCGTTCGGCGATTTCCATGGCCGGGCGGAACAGGTCGACGGCATGGCCGCCGGTCTTGCGCAGGGCCGGCGCGCGTTCGACCACCGTCACGTCGAATCCGTTCCGGGACAGCCAGTAGGCCAGGACCGGGCCGGCGATGCTGGCGCCGGAGATGAGCACCTTCATGGAGTCCTCCGCATTTACTTAACGGTCGGTAAGTGATGTGCGGACAGCTTACCGCCCGTTAAGTAAGTTAGGGTGGCTACGTGGCGAGAACCCCGTCCGAGACTCGGTCGCGCATCCAGAATGTGGCGCGCGAGCTGTTCAGTCAGAAGGGCGTGCAGCGCACCAGCCTGCAGGACATCGCCGACCGGCTGGGCATCAGTAAACCTGCGCTGTACTACCACTTCACCTCGCGTGAGGACCTCGTGCGCAGCATCCTGCAGCCGTTGATCGATGAGGGCGAGGAATTCGTGGCCGCCCAGGAACGGTTGCGCGGCGCGGCCCGGGCGACGCCGCGCCAGCTGCTGCAGGGCTACTTCGACTTCCACTACCGGCACCGGGCCGACCTGCTGATGATCGTCACCGACCTGACCACGCTCGCCGATCTGGGGCTGATCGACAGCATGCTGGCCTGGCGTGAGCGGCTGGGGAAGCTGGTCTTCGGGCGCCGGCCCACCCTGGAACAGTCGACCCGCGCCGTCATCGCGTTCGGCGGCCTCCAGGACTGCTGCCTGCAGTTCCCGGACGTTCCGGCCGACGAGCTGAGGCGGGCGGCGGTCGAGGGCGCCATGGCCGCGCTCGGGCTGCCGGACTGAGGGCATTCGCGCCGACCACACCTGGTCGGGATGTCGCGTTCAGTGCCCCACAAGGCGGCGTCGGTACGATTGCCGCATATCGGTCTGAGCGATCGACGCCGAACGCAACGGAGAGTGCCTGTTGGAGATCCCCTTTATCGGGCCACTGACGCTGTCCGGGTTCTCGAGCGGTTGGTTCTTCCTGTACCTGATCGCCGTCGTCGGCGCCGTCGCGATCTATCTGCTGCTGCGCAAGGCCCGTCGCAAGCGGGTGCTGCGGTTCGCCAACACCGAGCTCCTGGAGCAGGTCGTCGCGGCACGGCCGAAGACCCGGTCGCGGTGGCGGCACCTGCCGGCGGTGCTGCTGGTGGTCTCGCTGGTCTTTCTCACCACCGCCATGGCCGGACCGACCCACGACATCCGGATTCCGCGTAACCGCGCCGTCGTCATGCTCGTCATCGACGTCTCCGAATCGATGATCGCCACCGACGTCAAACCCAGCCGCATCGAGGCGGCGAAGAGCGCCGGCAAGACGTTCGTCAAAGGCCTGACCAACGGGATCAGCGTCGGCCTCGTCCAATTCTCTTCCAGCGCAACGATGCTGGTGGCACCTACCAGCGACCACGACGTCGTCGCGCGGACCATCGACACGCTGGAGCCGTCCCCGCGCACCGCGACCGGCGAAGGCATCTTCACGGCGTTGCAGGCCATCGCCACCCTCGACGCCGTCATGGGCGGCGGCGACGGTCCGCCGCCCGCGCACATCGTGCTGATGTCGGACGGCAAGGAAACCGTGCCGGCGGACCCGAACGACCCGCGCGGCGCACTGACGGCGGCCCGCGCGGCCAAGGACCAGGACGTCGTGATCTCGACCATCTCGTTCGGTACACCGTCGGGTGTCATCACCTACGAGGGGCAGGAAGTGCCGGTCCCGACCGATGACCTGTCGCTGCAGAAGATCGCGAAGGTCACCGGCGGCGAGTCGTTCCGCGCCGAGACCCTCGATCAGTTGACCCGTGTGTATGCCAATCTGCAGGAGCAGATCGGCTACCAGACCATCCGCGGCGACGCCAGCGGCAGTTGGACGCGCGTCGGGTTCTTCGTGCTGGTGCTCGCGCTGTTCGCGGGCCTGCGGATCAACAACCGCCTGCCGGGCTGATCAGCGTCCCGGCATCGTCGTGCCGATGGCGTTGCCCGCCGCGGCGTCGGTGCTCTGGTAGTTGGCGGCCGCGGTGCGCAGCGAGTCGGCGAAGCCGGTGACGGCCTTGCCGAGGTTCTCGCAATCGGTGTTCAGCACCGGGCCGACACGCTGACAGGCGGCGCCGGAGGCGAGCCCGGACATGCCGGCCGCGGCCGAATTCAGCGATTCTCCCGGCTTGGCTCCGCCGACCGCGGAGCCGCACGACGCCATGGTGCTCGCCGCGGCCGTCAGAACCTGCGGATCGACGCGCAATTCGGGTGCCATGGTCTTCAGCCTAAGCCCGGGCCGTGAGGGTTCCCGACGCCGTTTCGTGGAGCGGCCCGCACGTATTGCATAAAGTCGGGACCATGCGCTTCGGATTGTTCATCCCGCAAGGTTGGCGACTCGATCTGGTGGGGATCGCGCCACAGGACCAATGGCAGGTGATGCGTGACCTCGCCACCTACGCCGACGCCGGACCCTGGGATTCGCTGTGGGTCTACGACCATTTCCACACCGTGCCGATGCCGACGGCAGAGGCCACGCACGAGGCGTGGACGCTGATGGCGGCATACGCCGCCACGACCTCGCGGATCAAGCTGGGCCAGATGTGTACGGCGATCAGCTACCGCAACCCGGCGTATCTGGCGAAGGTGGCGGCGACCACCGACATCATCTCCGGCGGCCGGGTGCAGATGGGCATCGGTGGCGGCTGGTACGAACACGAATGGCGCGCTTACGGTTACGGCTTCCCGTCGGCCGGTGTGCGACTCGCCCGGCTCGGCGAAGGCGTGCAGATCATGCGCACCGCCTGGCGTGACGGCGTCGTGAGCTTCGACGGCAGGCATTACCAGGTCGACGGCGCCATCGTGCAGCCCAAGCCGTTGCAGGACAAGGGCATTCCGCTGTGGATTGCGGGCGGCGGTGAGAAGGTGACACTCAAGATCGCCGCGAAGTACGCGCAGTACACCAACTTCACCTCCGAGCCCGATGGCTTCGCGCACAAATCCGAAGTCCTGCAACAGCATTGCCGTGAGGTCGGCACCGACTACGACGGCATCGTCCGCTCGGCCAACTTCAACGTGGTGATCGGGGAGTCCGAGGCCGACGTCGCCGCGCGCATCGCCCGGATCCGGGACCGCCAGGTCACCGTCGCGCACGAAGCAGCCGTCGACGCGATGGTCAAGAACCTGACCTCGCCCGACTCCGCTTGCGGCACAACCGAACAGGTCATCGAGACGCTGCGGAAGATCAAGGATCTCGGCAGCGAGTACGCCATCGTGTACTTCCCGGAGGCCGCCTACGACAGGTCGAGCATCGAGGCGTTCGAACGCGACGTCATCCCCGCACTCAGTGACTAGCGAGCATGGACCGGTTTCTGGTCGACGCACCGCCGCTGCGGCCGCCGGTGTGGGTCGAACAGTTCTGGGGTGACCTCACGTTCCTGCACTGGCCCGTCGATCCGGCGAGCGTCGCGCACCTGTACCCGCCCGGCACCGCGCCGGACATCTTCTCCGACGGGCTGACGTACGTCGGCCTGGTGCCGTTCGTCATGCACCGGTCGGCGGTGGCCGGCGGTGTGCCGCTGCCGTACTTCGGGACCTTCGCCGAAACCAACGTGCGGCTCTATTCGGTGGACGCTGCAGGCCGGCACGGGGTGCTGTTCCGGTCGCTGGAGACGACGCGGCTCGCGGTCGTCGGGGCGACGCGGCTCGGTATGGGCGTGCCGTACACCTGGGCCAAATTGCGCGTCACCCGCACCGCTGACCGGATCACCTACGCGGGCACGCGCCGGTGGCCGGAGCGCGGCCTGCGGACCCTGGCGGAGCTGGCCATCGGCGCACCCGTCGACCCCACGCCGTTGGAGGTGTGGCTGACCGCGCGGTGGGGCGCGCACACCCGCAAGGCCGGCCGGACCTGGTGGGTGCCCAACGAACATCCCACCTGGCCGCTGCGCCAGGCCGAGGTGGTCGAGCTGACCGACGATCTGGTGCCCGCCAGCGGTGTGGTGCCGGTGGGACCGCCGTTGCGCGCGTTGTTCTCACCGGGCGTGCCGGCCCGCTTCGGGCGGCCCACCGCGCTCCGCTGAGCCTTTCCTCGAAGGTGTCCGATTGCGGTCCGGAAGATGAACGGCTGGTAGCGCAAAGGTGCAGTCTCGGTGATCATTGCGCCATGTTGCCGACGATGCGCGAAACCGGACGCCGAGCCGCCCCGGTGCCGATCCCTTCCAATGCCACGGCCACCCGGCGCACGGTGCGCCCCGGCGCCGTGGGTGGGCGGTCGCGGTTCGATGCCGAGGCCCGGCCCGCCCACCGCGCGGACCTGGCTCAATCGCGCCTGTTCGCGGCACTGCTGCTCGACGAGATCGCTGATCTGGAAGACCAGATGACGGTGTTGGAGCGGCGATCGCGGCGCGCGCAAGCCACCGCGCAGGCGGCAGTGGAGTCCCCGACGGACGCTCTGCTGGCCCTGCGCCGGAGGGTGCTGGAGGTGCAGCGGATGCTCGACGCACTGCGTCGTCGCTTCCCGGGCGAGGGGGATTCGCTGCGCGTGATTTAAACCGTCAAACGGTTCCGGCGGGCATTGCTGAAGCGGATATTTGAGGCATGGAGAAAATCTCGCTGACCGCGCTGGCCCGCCGGCATCTGGACATCGCGCGCGATGGAAATGGCGGGCGCAGCGCTCACACGGTCTTCGGCGGCCACGAGCATGCATTGCGGCAGACGCTGATCGCTCTCGCCGACGGCAACGAGTTGGGCGAGCACGAGAGCCCCGGCGAGGCCACGCTTCAGGTGCTGCAGGGCCGGGTGCGCCTCGTCGCCGAACAGGCCAGTTGGGACGGCATGGCCGGCGACCATCTCATCATCCCGTCCACCCGGCACAGCCTGAAGGCGCTCGCCGACTCGGTGGTGCTGCTGACCGTCGTCAAACAGCCGGCGCGTTAGCCGGGATGAACGTCATCGCGCGCTCGGCGAGCGCGGTGATCGTCAGGCTCGGATTGGCGCCCACATTCGCCGGGACGGCCGCACCGTCGGTGACCAGCAGGTTCTCGTAGCCGAAGACGTGGTTGCGGCTGTCGACGACACCGGTCTCGGGGGACTCGCCGATCACCGCGCCGCCGAGGATGTGCGCTGTCGACGGGATCGCGAAAATGCCTTCTGTCACACCGGAATACGCGACGCCGCCCATGCGGCGGGCAAACCATTTTGCCGCGTCGTAGGCGGCCGGCACGAAGTCGGGATTGGGGTTGTCGGGGTCCTGCTCGGTCGTCAGGGCGACGTTGCCGTTGGGGAGGCGCATCTTCACCTTGAGGCGCATCGCGTTGTCGATGGACTGCATGACCAGCAGGATGATCACGCGCCGCGACGTGTCCTTGATCTTCCAGGCCGCCAGCGCCGCTTTCGGGTTCTTCGCGGCGGCGGCCAGGAAGTGCAGCGGCCGGGTGCCCCGCTTGCCCGCCTCGATCATCAGATTGAACAGCAGCGACTGGGTGTCGCCGCCCTTGCCGTAGGTGACGACCTCGATGTGCGTGGACGGGTCGGTGTAGATGCTCGAGGTGATCGCGATCGAGTGCGTGAAGTCGTCGGGGTAGTCCTTGGGCGCCATCACCGCCATGATCGATTCACTGTTGGTACGCACCACATAGCCGAGCCGATCGGAGATGTTGGGCAGTGAACCGCTGAGCTTGCAGCGCTGCAGGAGGCGGTTGGTGCCCAGCGCGCCGGCTGCGACGACGACGCCACGGGCGCGCAGCTTCTCGGCAGTGCGCTTGCCCCACGCGCCGCTCTTCTGGTGTGTCACTTCGTATCCCGCCGAACCGTCGGCGTCGAGCGGCTTGATGTCGGTCACCGCGCGCTCGCTGAAAATCTGCACGCCGAGTTTCTCGGCGAACCACAGATAGTTCTTCCGCAAGGTGTTCTTGGCGCCGTGGCGGCAGCCGACCATGCACGAACCACACTTGATGCACCCCGTGCGGTCGGGGCCGTCGCCACCGAAGTACGGGTCCGGCACCGTCTTTCCCGGCTGCCCCAGGAACACCCCGACATGTGCCCGCCGGTACGTGTCGCCGACGCCGATCGCCTCGCCGTACTCCTTCAACAGCAGGTCCGCCGGTCCGTCGTCGTCGTACTCGACGACACCGAGCATGCGCTCCGCCTCGTCGTAGTGCGGCGCGAGTTCGGACTCCCAGTCGGCCAGCCCTTTCCACTGCGGGCTCTCGTAGAAATTCGGGAACGCCCGGTAGAGCGTGTTCGCGTACCCCAGGCTGCCGCCGCCGACGCCGCAGCCGGAGCCGATGAAGATGTCCTTGAACAGTGTCAGCCGGAGGATGCCGCGCATCCCGACCTGCGGTGCCCAGTAGTAGTTCTTGGCGTCCTTGGTCTCGTTCGCGAAGTCGGCGTCCTCGAAGCGGCGGCCGCATTCGAGAATCGCTACGCGATAACCCTTTTCGGCCAGCCGCAGCGCCGAGACGCTGCCGCCGAAACCGGATCCGATGACCAGCCAGTCGTAGTCGTACGTCATCCGTGACCTCCGCGGGTGGGGCGAACTGCGACGAGCGTAGTCCCCGGCGGTCACGGCCGCACCTGATTGCTGGGACTGGCTAGATAGCCGGTCCCAGCAGGTCGTCGGCGTCCTTGATGACGTAGCCGTAGCCCTGTTCGGCGAGGAAGCGCTGACGGTGTGCGGCGTACTCGGCGTCGAGGCTGTCGCGCGAGACCACCGAGTAGAAAACCGCGCCGCCGCCGTCAGCCTTGGGGCGCAGCAGCCGGCCCAGGCGCTGGGCCTCCTCCTGCCGTGACCCGAACGTGCCCGAAACCTGAACGGCCACAGACGCTTCCGGCAGGTCGATGGAGAAGTTGGCCACCTTCGACACCACCAGCGTGCGGATCTCGCCCGACCGGAACTGGTCGAACAGGGCCTCACGCTCGGCGTTCTTGGTCGAGCCCTGGATCACCGGGGCGTCCAACTCCTGCCCGAGTTCCTCCAGCTGGTCCAGATACGCGCCGATCACCAGGGTCGGCTCGTCGGGATGCCGGGCCAGGATCGACTTCACCACCGCGATCTTGGTGTGCGCCGTCGAGCACAGCTTGTAGCGCTCCTCGGGCTCGGCCGTCGCGTACGTCATCCGCTCGTTCTCGGTCATGGTGACCCGGACCTCGACGCACTCGGCCGGCGCGATCCAGCCCTGCGCCTCGATGTCCTTCCACGGGGCGTCGTACCGCTTCGGGCCGATCAGCGAGAACACGTCGCCCTCACGGCCGTCTTCGCGAATCAAGGTGGCGGTCAGGCCGAGTCGGCGCCGGGACTGCAGATCTGCCGTCATCCGGAACACCGGCGCGGGCAGCAGGTGCACCTCGTCGTAGATGATCAGACCCCAGTCGCGGCTGTCGAACAGCTCGAGGTGCTTGTACTCGCCCTTCGTGCGGCGCGTGATCACCTGATACGTCGCGATGGTGACGGGCCGAATCTCCTTGCGCTCGCCGGAGTACTCGCCGATCTCCTCCTCGGTCAGCGACGTGCGCGCGATCAGCTCGCGCTTCCACTGCCGGCCCGCGACGGTGTTGGTGACCAGGATCAGCGTCGTCGCGCCGGCCTTCGCCATGGCGGCCGCACCGACCATCGTCTTGCCCGCGCCACACGGCAGGACCACGACCCCCGAGCCGCCCGACCAGAACGAATCCGCGGCCAACTCTTGGTAGTCACGCAGTTTCCAGCCGTCCTGCTCCAGCGCGATCGGGTGCGCCTCGCCGTTGACGTAGCCTGCCAAATCCTCTGCGGGCCAGCCGATCTTGAGCAGCATCTGCTTGACCCGGCCGCGCTCGGACGGGTGGACGATGACAGTGTCGTCGTCGATCTGGGCCCCGAGCATCGGGGTGATCTTCTTGTTGCGCAGCACCTCGGCGAGCACGGCCCGGTCCAGGCTTACCAGCGTCAGCCCGTGCGCCGGGTGCTTCACCAGCTGCAGGCGCCCGTAGCGGCCCATGGTGTCGACGATGTCGACCAGTAGCGGCTGCGGCACCGCATACCGGGAGAAGCTGACCAGCGCATCGACGACCTGCTCGGCATCGTGGCCCGCGGCGCGCGCGTTCCACAGCGCCAGCGGCGTGATCCGGTAGGTGTGCACGTGCTCGGGCGCACGCTCCAGCTCGGCGAACGGCGCGATCGCCGCCCGCGCCGCCCCGGCCTGCTCGTGGTCGACCTCGAGCAGCACGGTCTTGTCCGACTGGACGATCAGGGGTCCGTCAGTCATGCGCCATCCACTCCATCAATTGCTCGCAAGCCATCCGATCCATTATCCAGACGCGCGCGAGTTGTCCATTTCCCCGCGAGCCGGGCCGCCCACCCGCGAGAGCAACGGGACCACGGCGCGCGTTATTCCGGCGCAACCACCGAGGTCACCCGGTGGATCGCGAATTCGCGGACCCGCCCGGCGGCCGGGTCGTAGGCCGTCAGCTGGCCGCCGCGGACGTTGACCGGCGCCACCACCCGCTGCGTGGCCACTCCCGCGGCGTCGACGTACCCGATGACCACCGACGACTGCGTCAGCGCGGCGTCGGTCAGCAGTGAGATGGCGGCCGCCGGGTCTAGTCGCTCGCCGTTGCCGCGGCCGGTCTGCCGCAGGACGGCGACGATGGCGCCGAGCGTCTTCTCGTTGGGCGCCTGCGGGTGCCGGAACGTGCGCCGGTGAATGGGCGTGGAGACGCGGGCACCGAGTGGGCGCAGGTCGACGATGGTGCCCGACCAATCCTCGGCGGCCGGGGCGAAGCCCGCAGTGCGCAGGCCGGCCAGCACATCGGCGATCGGGGCGGGGGACACCGCGACAGTGGGGGCCAGGGCCCGCAGGCTCAGCTGCTCGAGCGTGGGCGAGGCCAGCGCCTGTGCCAGCAGCGCCGGGTCCTCACACCGGATGAACGACGACGCCATGCCGACCCGCAGCTGCCCGTGCCGGCGGGCCACGTCGTCGATCAGGTAGGTGAGGCCCTGCGGCACCGGCGTTTTGGAGTGCCGGGCGAACAGGGTGTGGATCTCGCTGGCGGTCTGGCCGGTGTCGAGGGCGCGGCGGATCGACTGCTCACTGATGCGGTAAACCGTTGCCGCGCCGGCAGATTCGATGTCGGCGACGGTCGCCAGCTGGTCGGCGAGGTCACGTTCCAGCGGCCCCGGGACGACGACCGTCAGATCGGCCTGCAGCAGGAAGTGGTCGATCGGGTCGGGCAGTGCCGCCGCCATCGCGGCGACGACCTCTTCCTCGGGTGCGCCGGCCAGGAGCAGCCGGATGGGCCCGGCGATGGCGCCCCGGCCGACCATGCCCAAAGCGTGTGCCTCGGTGAGCAGTTCGTCGGTGGGCTCGGGTTGCAGCCGGGCGGTCCAGCGCGGCCGGCGCCACAGCATCGCCGCCGAGGCGGTGGCGGTGTCCATGGTGCCGCCCGGCGGCAGCTCGGCGAGCACCGTCAGCAGCAGCCGGCGGTCCAGCGGCGCGGCCGACGAATACAGCGCATTGGTCAGGGCGGCATAGGGTTTGCCGTCGGGGCCGCGCTTGCCCACCAGGCCGGGACGGCACGGCAGGTCCAGCCAGGTGGTGGCCAGCAGGTGCCAACGCGTCGCGGCGCTCGATTCGATGAACCGGTCCGCGGCCACGGTCGGCGCCCAGTAGGGACCGTCGTCGTGGTCGTCGGAGTCCGGGATGCCCGACGCGATCAGCGTCGCTGCCGCGCACAGCTCCAGGATCAGGGACAGCCGGCCTTCGTCGATGCCGGTGACCTTCGTCAGCCGCTTGGCGTCGCGGACCCCGAGGCCCCCGCTGCGCAGCTCGGGAACCGGTGTCGCCGAAAGGGTTTCGAGGACCAGCTCCACCTCACGGAGCAGGTCGATGGCCGAACCGGCCGCAGCCGCGTCGACGTCCTGCTCCGCGAGCACGGGTGTCGACGGTGCCGGTGGTGTCAGCGTCGTCGGCCCCGGTGCCTGGCCCCGCAGCACCTGCCCGACGAGCCGCGGCAGGATCACCGTCTCGTCGTCGATGCGGCGCAGCAGCCCGGCCGCGATCAGTTGCGGCACCGGACGGTCGGGTGCGGTCCCCGGCGCCGCATCCTTCGTCCGGCCGATCGGGGATCCGTCGGCCAGCCGCTCCAGCAGTTCCCGCTGTGGCGTGTCGATCGCGGCCAGCTTCGCGGCGATGCCGTCGGCGTCGGGGTCCTCGACGGTGACCTGTCCGGGATACCAGGGCAGCACCGACGCCGCCTCCGAGACCACCCGCACCCTGTCGCCGCCCCACACCAGCCCGCGAGTGCGCAGCTCGTCGAGCGCCGAGGTGACGACCTTCTTGTTCGCGCGCCCGGCCAGCAGCTTGAACAGCGCCCCGGTCGGCACGGCGATGGTGGTGGCCTGCAACGTCAGCAGCGCATCCAGTACGGCCAGCTGAAGAAAATCGAGATCGTCGGTCGCGGCCTTGACCGATTGCCGCGACTGGGCGCGGGCCGCCAGCGCCGACAGGGTTGCCGGCGGCGGTTGGGTGAGGTCGGGCCGGACGCTGAGCAGCTGCACCAGCTGCGCGTCCGACATGTCGGCCAGCCAGGAGCCCAGCGGCACACCCGGGGATTCGTCGATCATTGCTGACCAGCGTAAAGCAGGTGACTTTGTCCTCCGCGCGTCCTCCGGCGCCCGGCCTCGCCAGCGGGCGCAGCGCCTGCCACAATGTCTTCGTGGCTGAGAAGAAGAAGAACCAGTACGTCGACAATGGCTGGCCCGAGGTGTCCGGCGACGACCACGCCGTGAGCGAGCTGGCAACCGACCGTACCGGCGCGCTCTCGCCGTTCGGCGACCTGGAGTTCCCGCTGCCGGCCGAGAAGCTGCCGTACATGCACCCGGTCACCGTCGTCAACAAGTAGCCGTGGAGCTCTCGCACCTGGACGAATCGGGTGCGGCCCACATGGTGGACGTGTCCGCCAAGGACGCCACCCGGCGCACCGCCGTCGCGGCGGGCGTCCTGCACACCCGCGCTGACGTCGTCGACCTCATCACCAGCGGTGGACTGCCCAAAGGTGACGCACTCGCGACCGCCCGCGTCGCCGGCATCATGGCGGCCAAGCGCACCAGCGACCTGATCCCGCTGTGCCACCAGCTGGCACTGACGAAGGTCGACGTGTCGTTCGAGGCCGGGTCGGCTGACATTGCCATCACCGCGACCGTGCGCACCACCGACCGCACCGGCGTCGAGATGGAAGCGCTCACGGCGGTCAGCGTCGCGGCGCTGACGCTGTACGACATGATCAAGGCCGTCGACCCGGCCGCGCGCATCGACGACATCCGGGTGCTGCGCAAGGAGGGCGGCAAGACCGGCCTCTGGGAGCGGGAACAGGCGTGAGCCGCACCGCCCGCGTCGTCATCGCCTCCACCCGCGCCGCTGCCGGCGTCTACGAGGACCGCACCGGCCCGCTCATGGTCGCCTGGCTCGCGGAACGCGGGTTCGACGTGCCCGCACCGGTCGTCGTCACCGACGGCGAGCCGGTCGGCGCCGAACTGCGCCGCGCCATCGCCGACGATGTGGACGTCGTCCTCACCTCGGGCGGTACGGGAATCTCCCCGACCGACGCCACGCCGCAGGCCACGCTCGAGGTCCTCGACTACCAGATCCCCGGGCTGGCCGACGCGATCCGGCAGTCCGGGCTGCCGCACGTCCCGACCTCGGTGCTGTCCCGTGGGGTGTGCGGCGTCGCCGGCCGGACGCTGATCGTCAACCTGCCGGGTTCGTCCGGGGGAGTGAAGGACGGGCTGGGGGTGCTGGCCGGGGTACTGGACCACGCGCTCGACCAGCTCGGCGGAAAGGACCATGCCGGATGAGCGTGCTGCGCGCCGAGCTCAGTGAATCGCCGATCGACGTCGCGTCCCACGAGGCCCTGGTCGACCACAGCGCCGCGGGAGCCGTCGTCAGCTTCGCCGGCGTCGTGCGCAACCACGACGGCGGCCGCGGGGTGACGCGGCTGGAGTACTCGGCGCACCCGTCGGCCGCGGCGGTACTGGCCGAGGTCGCCGCCGACGTCGCCGCCGCCTCCGAAGGCGTGCGCGCCATCGCGGTCAGCCACCGGATCGGGGTGCTCAACATCGGCGACGCCGCCCTTGTCGCCGCGGTATCGGCCGATCACCGCGCCGCGGCATTCCGTACCTGCGCGCTGCTGGTCGACACCGTCAAGGAGCGGCTGCCCGTCTGGAAGCACCAGTTCTTCACCGACGGCACCGACGAATGGGTCGGCTCGGCCTGAGTTCCGAGACCTACTCTTCGCTCGCCGAGGAAAGGCTGGGGCGGAAGTACCTGGCTTCAATCTCCAGGCGTGCGCAGCTGCCGTGACTTAAGCCAGGTACGCATTTCGGGCCGCAGAGGTCCCTGAGTGCAATAACCGCCGCCTGGCCGCTCCCCGATTGCACTCACGTACTTTCTCCGACGTCCTGCGCTGAACGCCACAAAAGAAATCGCCCCGGTCGATGACCGGGGCGATTTCTCTGTGTACGTCTTACGGAGCCGGAGGGGCGTCGACGATCGGGGCCGGGCCGGGCGCCGGAGCGTTCGGCGGGGCCGAGATGCTGCCGCCCGGTGCGCCGGTCCGCGTCGAGGCGACGGCGAGCAGGGCGTCACGACCGGAGATGTCGTTGTTCTGGACCGCGTGCCACAGCTGCTTGAGGTAGCTCATGTTGGCGCTGTCACCCGTCTCGGGCGCATCCATGGTCGAACCCGGGGGCAGGTTGGTCGGGCTGGCGAGGTGCGGCGTGCCGTCCGGCGGGGTCTGCAGCGCGACCGGGGCGGCCGGGGCGGGAGCCGCGGCATCGGCAACCGGAGCGGGGGCCGGCGCCGGGGCGTCGACGACGGGGGCCGGGTCGGCCGGCAGGTCCTGCTTCGCGTGCAGGGCCCACGCGCCGTTGTCGGCGGGGGCGTCGCTGGTGTCCCAGTTGGCGGCCTGGATCACGGGCGCCGGGGCCTCGACCGGAGCTTCCGGGGCGGGCGCTTCGACGACGGGTGCCTCGGGAGCCGGGGCAGGAGCCTCAGGGGCCGGGGCGGGGGCCTCAGGGGCGGGCGCGGGAGCCTCGGGCGCGTCCAGGGCGGGTGCCTCGGGGGCGGGGATCTCGTTGGAGACGTTGACGATCGCGGGGCCCTCGGGGGCCTCGGGCAGCGGCGCGTCGAGCGGAGCGGCGGCCTCTTGCACCGGAGCCGGATCGGCCGGGGCGTTGAGTTCGGGGTTGTCCAGCGTGGCGGCCGGGGCCGGCGCCGGGTTGTTCTTCACGGCGTTGCGCGGGGTGGAACCCGACAGGCCGGTGCCGCAGACCGGCCAGGCGCCGCGGCCCTGGCTGGCCAGGACGCGCTCGGCGACGGCGATCTGCTGGTCCTTGCTGGCCATGTTGGCGGCGGGCGCGTACTCGCCACCGCCGTGGGCGCTCCAGGTGCTGGGCGAGAACTGCAGCCCGCCCTGGTAGCCGTTGCCGGTGTTGATGGCCCAGTTACCGCCGGATTCGCAGCGGGCTACCTTGTCCCATTCGCCGTCGGTCGCGGCGGTGGCCTGTGCGGCGAGGGCGATGCTGCCGCCACCAAGGACCGCGCCGGTGAAGGCGATCTTGGCGACAGAGACGCTGGACGTGGTCGGTTTGCGGTGGCGTCCACTCATGAAAAAAGCAGTCCTCTCGTCAACGCCTGCGAGGTCAGCTGTCGGGTTCGGGCTGGAGAGGTTGCCCGGCCTGCAGAGCAGGCTTCACCCCAAGGAGCCGAGGCTCCTGGTCCTGATTTCCTCGGTGGACCGGTTGGGTCCCCCGCCTCCATCCACGGGTTGTCGTCGGCCGCACCTGATGGATGGAGCTAGGCGTTTCAAGTGCGGGTGCCAAAGGGTCGCTCTGGCTTGAGAGACGACGGTATCGGGTCAGGTGGGTTCCGTCACCTCGACCGATTTCGGGCGTTTCGGGCCCGAGCAAATTATGAGAGGACTTTAAAGCCGCTGGCTGATTCGGCGTTTTCGCAGGTATCGATGCCGGTCAGAGGCGCCACAGCCAGGTCGTTACCGTTTCGTTATGTGAGGCATTTCACAATTAGCCGCCGGCGAAGGGGGGTAGGACATCGAGCGTCCCGCCCGTGGCGAGCGCGGTGTCCAGATCACGCACGGCGACGCCGTCGCGCAGAAATGAGCAGCGTGAGAGCACTTTTGCCACATCTGCCCCACGTGTACCAATGGAGTTCACCAGATCGCGGACGGTTACACCCTCATTGAGCTGCAACGTTTCGGTCTCGATTCCGGTTGCGGCCTTCGCTGCGGCGAAATAGCGCACCGTCACCACCAAATCCGCCACCGTCAGCCGCCGATCGCGCTCATCGGGCGGTCCGGCTGGACGAAACCCGGATCGTTTATTCCATGGCCCGCCGGCTTGGCCCACATCGCGGCCCGCCAGGCGGCCTCCACCGCATCGTCGTCGGCGCCGCCGCGCAGCAACGCCCGCAGATCCGTCTCCTGCTGTGAGAACAGACAGCTGCGCACCTGACCGTCGGCCGTGAGCCGGGTGCGGTCGCACGTGCCGCAGAACGCGGCCGAGACGGACGCGATGACGCCGACGGTGCCCAGCACCGCGCCGTCGTCGTGCACCTGCCACAGCTCGGCCGGGGCGGAACCCCGCGGCGCCGGGTCCGGGCGCAGGCTGAATTCGCGGCGCAGCGCCGCCAGAATCTGGTCGGCCTGCAGGACCGAACCCCGCTGCCAGTGGTGCCCGGCGTCGAGTGGCATCTGCTCGATGATCCGCAGCTGGTATCCGTGCTCGAGGCAGAAGCGCAACAGCGCCGGGGCGTCGTCCAAGCCGGTTTCCGGGTCGAGCACCGCGTTGACCTTGACGGGGCTCAGCCCCGCCGCCTTTGCGGCGGCCAGGCCGTCGAGAACCTCGGGCAGTCGCCGACGCCGCGTGATGGCCGCGAAGCGGTCCGGGTCCAGGGTGTCGAGCGAGACGTTGACGCGATTCAGGCCGGCCTTCTTGAGCGCTGCCGCGCGCTTGGCGAGTCCGATGCCGTTGGTCGTCACGGCCATGGCCGGCCGCGGCTGCAACGCGGCGGTCGCCGCGACGACTTCCTCCAGATGTGGAACCAGCAGCGGCTCACCGCCGGTGAACCGCACACCCGTGATGCCCAACCGCGTCACGGCCACCCGGATCAGCCGGGTGAGCTCTTCGGGAGTGAGCAGGTCTGCGCCGGGCAACCAGTCCAGGCCCTCGGCCGGCATGCAATAGGTACAACGCAGATTGCAGCGGTCGGTGAGCGACACCCGCAGATCGGCGGCGACACGGCCGTACGTGTCGATCAGCGGCCCGGTTGCGGGGGCCGGACCGACAGGCCGCGCGACGGTGGGGAGGCCGAGGGGTGTGAGTGTCATCGTTCGGGGCGAGCGAAGCGACGGGATGATGTGGGCCAGGTGGGTTCGGCATGAATCTGGTCGACCGGGACGATCTGCTTGCCCAGCGGCAGCAGCGACACCGGGATCAGCTTGAGGTTGGCCAGCGCCAGCGGGATACCGACGATGGTGATGGCCTGGGCGATGGCGGTGGCGATATGGCCGAGCACCAGCCACCAGCCGCACAGCACCAGCCAGATCACGTTGCCGACCAGCGCCCCCGGGCGCGGTCCGGGCTTGTCGACGACCGTCTGTCCGAACGGCCAGAGCGCGTACACGCCGATGCGGGCCGCCGCGACGCCGAACGGGATGGTGACGATGAGAATGAAGCAGATCAGGGCTGCGAGGAAGTAGCCGAGCGCCAGCCAGAAGCCGCCGAAAACCAGCCAGATGATGTTCAGGATCAGGCGCATGTCACCTCCTCTACATAGAACCTTCAGCCTACCGAGTAATGGGGATGCTGCGATCTGAGGTGGCCGAGTAGAATCAACGGCAACGCGTCCTGCGGAGGTGGGGCGCTTTCGTTATGTAACCGTATGTTGAGAACGAGCAGGTGAGACCAGTGCCAAGCGGCCGGGTTAAGTGGTACGACACGGAGAAGGGCTTCGGCTTCCTCTCCCAGGAAGAGGGCGAGGACGTCTACGTCCGGTCTTCGGCGCTGCCCGCCGGGGTTGAAGGTCTCAAGGCCGGTCAGCGCGTCGAGTTCGGTGTCGCGGCCGGACGTCGCGGTCCGCAGGCGCTGAGCCTCAAGCTGATCGACCCGCCGCCGAGCCTGTCGCGCACCCGTCGCGAGGCCGCGGCGCCCGAGCACAAGCACACGCCCGACGAGCTGCACGGCATGGTGTCGGACATGATCACCCTCCTCGAGGACGTCGTGCAGTCCGAGCTGCGCCGGGGTCGTTACCCCGACCGCAAGACCGCCCGCAAGGTGTCCGAGGTGGTCAAGGCCGTCGCCCGCGAACTCGACGCCTGATCCACACGCCGAAGGTTGGCTTGTGTTCGAGAGTCGGCTGATTTCTCACACACAAGCCAACTTTGGGCGGGCAGACTGGGGATGTGACATACGTCAACCCCGGTTCTGAGTTTACCCGCGACACCAACTACATCAGCACCCGGATCACGGCCGACGGTCGTGACGGGTACCCCGTGGAACCCGGGCGGTACCGGCTGATCGTCGCCAGGGCCTGTCCCTGGGCCAACCGCGCCATCATCGTCCGTCGGCTGCTGGGCCTGGAAGATGTTCTCTCCATTGGCTTTTGCGGTCCGACGCACGATCAGCGCAGCTGGACATTCGACCTGGATCCCGGCGGCGTCGACCCGGTGCTGAAAATCCCGCGGCTGCAGGACGCGTACTTCAAGCGCGACCCGAACTATCCCAAGGGCATCACGGTGCCGGCGATCGTCGACGTACCCACCGGCGCGGTCGCGACCAACGACTTCCCGCAACTGACGCTGGACCTGTCCACCGAATGGACGGCGTATCACCGCGAAGGTGCGCCGCAGCTGTACCCGGAGCACCTGCGCGACGAAATCGACACCGTCCCCAAGCGCGTCTACACCGAGGTCAACAACGGTGTCTACCGCCACAAAAGGCACACCCAACTTTTGGCGGCGTGACCGGTGGCCGCGTTTGCCGACTTTGCGACCGAATTCCAAAGGCGTCGTGCGCATCTCGAACAGTTGCCCGGCAAGGTCTACCACGAATGGGCTGAGTCGCTGAACCGCGCGGCGAAGCTATTCAGCCGAAACACTGAGGAGCTTTGTGCGCACCTCGGCCAGTTCGTTGGTCAGCCAACGGTTGCGACCGAACTGCCGGAAGAGTTTGACGAGGAGGCGGCCCGCCTTCTGCTCAACTATCTGGCTGCGCTGGCTGGACTGCGTGATGCACAGCGCGTGGTGCATCGCAGGCTGTGGCCAGACCCGGTCGAAGAGGCCGGCTCATGTGAAAAGTGCGGCCGGAGTGATCCGAAGCGGACCAAATGGGAGACCACGGTTTGGGATCCGAAGCGTCTGGAGCTGCTTGGCGATGCGCGGATTGTCTTTCTTACCAAGCTGCGTGATTACTCGCTGCACTACGCCACACCCGTCATGACGGTGGCTACTCAATTCAGATCACTCGGCGGCAGCGGGGGTCCGATGCAGATGGCGAACTCCGTGGGAATAGCGCGAGACAAGCTGCTCGAATGGAGTGGCTGGAATGCGACCTCGCGTGCCTTCATCACCGAACATGACGGCGACATCATTGACTTGCTGCCACTAGTTGCGTTCTTCTCGCAAAGGGTGCGCGAGTTCATTACGTGGTTCGGTGCTCAGATTGACGGTGCGGTCGGACAAGAAGCACGTGAGTATGTCGAGAAGCACAACGATCTCCGAGCCTGGTACAAGGTCCACGAAGCCTCTGCCCAGTATCGCGCGGTCCGGAATTCAGAGCATCACCGACGCCGCGTCAATGCCCGACTCGAACGAGCCGCGTACACGCCGGTCAGTTGGCGCGTCGAGCAATGATCAATACCTGTGGATGAGGCCCGAGGAGGCGGCCTGAAAGTGGGCGCACCTTCCCGAGGATGATCATC
>NZ_JBJIAL010000043.1:0-46156 GCF_045310895.1 Mycobacterium sp. SMC-18 | reverse complement strand
CAACAGAACCTGGCAGCCCAACACGCCTCAGATCACCACTGCGGCGGCTTGACAGGCTCATTGAGAGTCCTTTCGGTGGAGGGGGTGAAGGCCGGCGCGGGGACGTCAACTGCAACCTCTTTCAGCGACGCCCCCGCCCGGCGGGAAGGGAGTCACGCCAGACGGCGCACTCCGAGGTATTGCAGCCAGGCGCAGCCCAGGCCGACGGTCATGACGGCCAGCACCAGAACGTTGCCCGCCGCGGTCAGCGGCAGCACTCCGGAAGCCAGCACGCCGAGCACCGCGACGGTGCCGATGAGATTGCCGATCAGCACGCCGGTCCCGACGCGCCGAATCCTGGGCACGGCGGCCATGACGTACAGAGCAAACCCCCAGACGACCAACACCGCGCCGATGATCCATTCGGATGTCGCCGAGAGCCCCGACAAGCGGGACAGCGGGTCAGCGGTGAACGCCATCAGCAGGCCGGTGAGCGAGCACAGCGTGCCGTCGACGCGGAGGGCGAAACGGAGCAGGGAATCGGAACTGTCGGACAGTGGGCGGGTGTGGAGCCCGGGATTGATTGCGGTCATGGCGGTCGCTCCTTGCGGTGCCGGTTGGGGACACCCACGACACTGCTCGAACCGGGCCGCCCGGTCTGCACCAAACGCTGCCGACTACTGCCAGGCACTGCCAACCGCAGGTCAGCGAGGTGAAGTGCCTAGGTCAGCGTCGACACCGGGCTACCGCGCAAGTCGGCGGCGATGACCCGCGCCGCCGCGTTCTGCCAGTTGTGCAGCGACCGCTGCGGCACTTCGGTGACGAACCACTGCCACGCCTGACGGGCCACCGGGTCGAGCCCGGCCGCGGTGGCGTTCTGCGCGTAGGCCCGTACCCCGACGACGTACGGGAAGTACAGCGAGTTGTAGTAGCGCCACTGCTCGGTGGTGCCGAAGTCGCCGCCGTCCCGCGGCTTGAGGGCCGCGATGCGGTCGGCCAGCAAATCCTTGAGTTCGTTGGCGCGCTCCAGCGGCTGGTCGGGTGCGCCACGGCGGGCCAGTCTTTCGTCGATCACGGGGAGGGTCGTCAACGGTGAGGCGACGAGCTTGGAGAGGTCGGCGTAGTGGCCGAGTGCCCGCCGGGTCAGGCGGACGAAGGTCTCGTCGTCGACGTGGTCGAGCGGGTTGGTGGCGCGCAGCGGCAGTGCCGCCTCGGTACGGCGCAGCGCGGCGCGGTCGGCCCGCAGATCGGGCTCGCGGGCGAAGGCCAGCCGGTCCAGCAGCCCGGACAGCGGATCGGCCAGCACGTTGATGGCGATCGCCACCGCGAGGCTGGTGAACAACAACACCATCAGTGCCAGATGCTCGCCGGTGACCGCCAGGCCGATCAGCACCTGGCCACCGAACAGCACCGCCACCGCCATGCTGCCGACCAGCGAGCGGCGCATCCCCGCGCGCAGCGCCTGGCCCTCGTCGAAGGCGTCCCACCAGGCCACCGCGATACCGAGCAGCAGCACGTCGAAGGCCGCCGACGCCAGCACCAACCAGCTCGGCAACAGCCCCAGCGGAATCAGCAGAATCGCGTTGCCGAGCCCGAAGAACAACGTCGCCGCCACCACCGGCGGGACGATCTTGCGCGACGACGCACCACGGCGCAGCCGTCGTACCGCCAGCACGAGCGCACCGAACGCCGACAGGGCGATGGCCCCGACCATGACCCAGTGCCCGGGGCTCAGCGGCGGGTGCACGCCACCGGAGATCCCGGCGCCCACCAATGCGATGGCTGCCACCGTCGCCACCGCGACGAAGCCCCACCGGCTCCGCGCCGAGTCGACGGGCCGGGACAATTCGAGCAGCACGGTGAGCCAGGCGATACCGGGCAGCACGGCCAGATACGCCTCGATGTGACTGAGCGGGCCGGTCGGTGCGTCGCCCGCCAGCCGGACGGCGTCGACCGCGACCACCACGGCGAAGCTGCACAACCCGACCGCGGACCACGCCAGGATGGGCTTGCGGGGATCGCGCGCCAGGAGATACAGCCCCAGCCACCAGCTCAGGGCGAAGACCACTGCCGACAGCGCAGCCATGGCTTCAGTCTGGCACGAACGCTATTTCCCGTAGCGGCGGTTCCGCAGCGTGTAGTCACGCAGGGCGCGCAGGAAGTCCACCCGCCGGAAGGCCGGCCAGTGCGCATCGGTGAACCACATCTCCGAATACGCGCTCTGCCACAACAGGAATCCGCTGAGCCGCTGCTCCCCCGACGTGCGGATGACGAGGTCGGGGTCGGGCTGGCCCGAGGTGTAGAGGTTCTCGGAGATGCCGTCGACGGTCACCGCCTCGATGAGTTCCTCGGCCGTCGCACCGTTGGCGAGCTCCTTGCTCAGCAGGGTGCGGACCGCATCGGCGATCTCCTGGCGGCCGCCGTAACCGACGGCGACGTTGACGTGGAACGAACCGTCACCGGTGTGCTCGGCGGTCGACTCGACGGCGTCGCGCAGCCGCTTGGCCGGTTCCTCACCGAGCAGCTCGAGGTCGCCGACGGTCCGCACGGTCCAGTTCTTGTCGGGCGCGCAGATCTCCTCGACGACGTCGGTGATGATCTCGATCAGCGGCGCCAGCTCCTGCGGGTCGCGCTGCAGGTTCTCGGTGGAGAGCAGGTAGATCGTCGCCATCTCGATGCCGGCCTGCTGGCACCAGCGCAGCACCTCGGCGATCTTGGCGGCACCCATGCGGTAGCCGTAGCTGACGTCGTCGTGACCTGCCTCACGGGCCCAGCGCCGATTGCCGTCGCACAGCACCGCAATATGGCGTGGCAGTTGCGCTTTCGAGTGCGCAAGCTCCTGACGCAGCCGCAGCTCGTAGAGCCGGTATGCCGGTTCCTTGAGGCGCGGGGGAATGATGTCCACGAGAAACCAGACTACTGTGGACTTCTGGGTATCCCATGGCTGTTAGTGGAGGAACGTTGACCGCTCCGAGCAATACAGATCCGGCTGCCTCCGAGCGGGCTGAGGCACCGTCGAACATGACCAAGCCGTACCGTGCCGCCGCGGTGCTCCGCCATTCGGAAACGCTTCCCGACGTGGTCGTGGAAAGCGTCGTCGAGTTTTTCGGCAAGCCACGCGCCCGCGGTTGGATCCACGTCTACTCGGCGGTCGTTGCGTTCTTTGCCGGCGCTGCACTGGTTTCCGTGTCGTGGGCCATGCAGGGCACGCGCGCCGGATTGGCGACGTTGCTGTACACCTTCACCATCGTGGCGATGTTCACCGTCAGCGGCACCTATCACCGGGTGAACTGGAAGTCGCAGAACGCCCGCATCTGGATGAAGCGCCTCGACCACTCGATGATCTTCATCTTCATCGCCGGCAGCTACACGCCGTTCGCGCTCCTCGCGGTCCGCACCGACGGCTGGCTGTTGTTCTGGATCGTGTGGAGCGGCGCGCTGGCCGGCGTGGCCCTGAAGATGCTTTGGCCGACGGCACCGCGCTGGCTCGGTGTGCCGCTGTACATCCTGTTGGGCTGGGTGGCGGCGTGGTTCATCGGCCCGATCCTCGACGGCGCGGGCGTCACGGCCGTCGTGCTGCTGATCGTCGGTGGCGCGCTGTACTCGATCGGCGGCGTGCTCTACGCGCTCAAGTGGCCCAACCCCTGGCCCCGGACGTTCGGGCACCACGAGTTCTTCCACGCCTGCACCGCGGTGGCGGCCATCTGCCACTACATCGCGATGTGGTTCGCGGTCTTCTCCTGAGGGATTTGTGCACGATTTTCCGCGGTAGGCGCGGAAAATCGTGCACAAATCGCTAGAGCTGAGTGACGTTCGCGGGGCCCCAGTACGCCTTCATCGACGTGATCTTGGCGTCGGCGTCGAAGTTCATGGTGCTGATGATGTCGATGCGCATGGCACTGTTGACGGTCAGGCTCCAGTAGAACGCGGCCTCGTGGCCGCAGACCCGCAGCGTGTGCAGTTCGTGGGAGTTCTTCGTGCCGGCGATGTTCGAGTAGAAGCCGTGAATCGTCTGACGGCCGACGTGCACCTCACCGCCGACCGGGTCCTCGATGGCGGCATCGACGGCGTACAGCTCCGCGATCCCGTCGGCGTCGGCGACGTCGACGAGGTCCAGGTAGCGGTTGACGTTTTCGGTGATCTGCTCAGCGCTGGGCATGCGCCGCACGCTACACGGCCACCCCGAGGGCAGCGGCGAGATCCCCCGCCGTCGTCACCGGCAGGTCGCACACCTGGCCGCGGCAGACGTACGCGGCGTCCTGGCCGTTCACACGGCCACGCCCGTCGAGCAGCACCGATGACCCTTCGGCACCGCCGACGACGATGGCGCCACCGGGCGCGAATCTGCGTGCCGCACCGAGCAATTCCGAATCCGGCCCGGTGCTCGCCACCGCGATCTGGATGGGTCCGCGGACGGCTGCTTCGGTGACCGCCAGCCAGTGGCCGCCGCCGCGCGGCGAGCGGGCCAGGATCGGGGTCGCCGCCGCCAGTGTGGCAGCGGCCGCATTGACGTACCGCTCGGGTTCGGCGGCGAGGTGGGCGAACGTCAGCAGCGCCTCGGCGACCAACGACGCGCCCGACGGCGTCGCCCCGTCGACCGGGTCGGCGGGGCGCACCAGCAAGGCCTCGGCATCGTCGGCGGTGTCGAACCAGCGGCCGCCACGGTCGGGATCGGTGAAGTGCGTGAGCGCGGTGTCGAGGAGGGAGTGCGCGGCAGTCAGCCAGGACGGGTCGCCCGTCACCTGATGCAGCGTCAGCAGCCCCGTCGCCAGCGCCGCGTAGTCCTCCAGGATTCCGGCGCTGTCGCCGACGACGCCGCCGAGGCTGGCTCGGCGCAGCCGGCCGTCGACCAGATGCAGTTCCAGCAGCCGGCGGGCGCAACCCGTTGCGGCGTCGAGGAATTCGAGTTTACCGAGCGCGATCGAGGCTTCCGCCAGCGCCGTGATGGCGAAGCCGTTCCAAGCCGTGACGACCTTGTCGTCGCGCCCCGGCTGCGGCCGCAACGCCCTTGCCGCCAGCAACTTCGCGCGAACCTGCTCGAAGCGTTCAGCATCGTCGGGGTCGGCCAGCAGTTGCAGCACCGAGCTGCCATGTTCGAACGTCCCGGCTTCGGTGACTTCGAAAAGCGCTGCGGCCCAACGGCCGTCGTCGCCGCCGAGCACCGACACCAACTCCGCCGGCGTCCACACATACGTCAGGCCCTCATGTCCCGCCGTGTCGGCGTCGAGCGACGAGACGAACATGCCACCGTCACCGAGGTCGTCGATGATGAATCGCGCGGTCTCGTCCGCCACCTTGCGCGCCAGCGGATTTCCGGTCAGTCGCGCCCAGTGTGCATATACCCGGAGCAGCAAAGCGTTGTCGTACAACATCTTTTCGAAGTGCGGCACCACCCACGAGGCGTCCACGCTGTATCGGGCGAAGCCACCCGCCAGTTGGTCGTAGATGCCGCCACGCGCCATCGCGGTGCCGGTGCGCTCCACCGCGTCGAGCGCGGACCCGGTGCGTTCGTGGTGTCGCAGCAGCGCTTCCAGCAACGCCGACGGCGGGAACTTGGGCGCCCGACCGAAACCGCCGCGTGCATGGTCTTCGTCGCGCAGCACCGCGGCGACAGCGTGGTCGCACAGTTCCGGCGACGGTGCCGGCCCACCCGAGGGCAGCCCGGCCGACATCTTGCGCAGCTCGGCGGCGATCTGGTCAGAAGCCTGCTCGACTTCGTCCCGCCGGTTCTGCCAGGTATTGGTGACGGCCGAAAGCAGCTGCAGGAAGTTGTCTTTCGGGTAGTAGGTGCCGCAGAAGAAGGGCCGGCCGTCGGGCGTCAGGAAGCACGTCATGGGCCAGCCGCCCTGGCCCGTCATCGCGACGGTGGCGCTCATGTAGATGGCGTCGAGGTCGGGACGTTCCTCCCGGTCGACCTTGATGCAGACGAAGTTCTCGTTCGCCACCGCAGCCACGTCCGAGTCCTCGAACGACTCGTGCGCCATCACATGGCACCAGTGGCAGGCCGCGTAGCCGATGGACAGCAGGATCGGCACGTCGCGGGCCGCGGCTTCGGCCAGTGCCTCCGGTGTCCACTGCTGCCAGTGCACCGGGTTGTCGGCGTGCTGGCGCAGGTAGGGGCTGGTGGCCGAGCCGAGGGTGTTCATCGGGCGCCGATCAAGCGGTGAGGTACGAGCCGCGATGAGAAGGCCGGTGCATCAGACGTTGCCATACCTGGAGTCTTACCCAGCTTCTGGCTTTGTAGTGCTGCCAGGCCCAGTGTCGCCCGTCGGCGCATCGTGCGGAACACCGCCGACGGTGCCGTCGTCGACCGCCTGATCTGGCTCGGGATGCGCGGGGTCGAAGGATTCGGGCAGCCTGCGTAGGTGCCGGTTCATCGACCAGACCAGCGCCACCACGGCGATCAGCAGGATCAGCGTGATCACCAGCCCGGCCGGGCTGGCCTTGCCGAAGTCGGGACCCGTCTGGCGCGGACCTTCGGCCAGCAGGATGGTGAGCGGAACAGAAATCACAGCGATACTCCCGTGAACAGATCGGTCTCGGGCAACGTCACCGGAACCCTGGATCGGGCCAATTCGTACTCCTCGGTCGGCCAGAGCCGCTGCTGCCATTCGATGGGCGCGCGGAAGAAATCGCCGTTCGGGTCGATCTGCGTGGCGTGCGCGAGCAATGCCCGGTCCCGCTGCTCGAAGAACTCGGCGCACTCGATACGGGTCGTCACCCGGTTGGCGAAGGGATCGTGCTCGGGGTCCCAGTGCTGCAGCCACTTCTCGAACGGCCCGACCTCCCCGTGCTTGGCGAACTCGTCCTGCAGCAGCTGCATGCGCCGGCGCAGGAAGCCGTGGCCGTAATACAACTTCGAGATGCTCCAGGGCTCGCCCTCGTCGGGGAACTGCACGTGGTCTGCGGCCGCCTCGTAGGCGGCCATCGACACCTGGTGGCAGCGGATGTGGTCGGGGTGCGGGTACCCGCCGTTCTCGTCGTACGTGGTGATCACGTGCGGCCGGAACTCGCGGATCACCCGAACCAGCCGACGGACGGGCTCCTCGATCGGCACCACGGCGAACGAGCCCTCGGGCAGCGGCGGCAGCGGATCGCCCTCCGGCAGTCCGGAGTCGACGAACCCCAGCCAGTGGTGCTCCACCCCGAGGATCTCGGCGGCCCGGGCCATCTCGTCGCGGCGGACCTCATGGATGCGGCCGTGCACCTCGGGCAGGTCCATCGCCGGGTTCAGGATGTCGCCGCGTTCGCCGCCGGTCAGGGTCACGACCATGACCCGGGCGCCGTTGGCCGCGTACTTGGCCATGGTGGCCGCACCCTTGCTCGACTCGTCGTCGGGGTGCGCGTGCACCGCCATCAACCGCAGTTCGCTCACGTGTGCCTTACCTACTGTCTCTACTCGGTGGGACAACTCGGTGCAGTCCAACCATGTCGCTGCGTCCTATAGTTCCAGTCCAAGCAATCCGAACCGACCGATGGGGCACCCAAAGCAGCCATGATCGAGCGTCCCACCGCCCGCTACGGGCAGCAGCGCATGTCCCGGCTGACCCGTCGCCGTATCGCGATCGGCCTCACGCTGCTCATCGTCGTCGCTGGTGTGGCGCTTGCGTTCGTCGGTTTTCAGCGCCTGGGGACGTCCCCGGTCAAGGGTGAGTTGAGCACCTACAAACTCATCGACAATGAAACGGTTGCGGTGACGATCTCCGTCACCCGCGAGGACCCGGCCCAACCCGCGGTGTGCATCGTGCGCGCCAGGGCTCTCGACGGCAGCGAAACCGGACGACGCGAGATCCTCGTCGCGCCGGCAGAGGCCAAAACCGTCCAGGTGACGGCGATCGTGAAGTCCACAAAACCGCCGGTCGTCGGCGACGTCTACGGCTGCGGCACCGACGTGCCGTCGTACCTCGTCGCGCCCTGATCGTCGGCCCGGTGACCAACCATCCGGCGAACTCCGAACTGCGAAATCATGACCGTTCGGAGACGGCCAAGTGGTACGCTTGCTCAGTACACGGTTCCGACTGGGGCCGTGTATTGCTGCATTAGCGGGCACCTGCTGGCACCTTCTGGGGGGACCTGGACCTGCCCTCGCGATCGCAGCACCGCCGGCCCCAAGCAACGGGGCAACCCCGGACAAAACGCCCGGGCATACACGCACGCTTACAAACGACAGGAGAGCAGCAGACATGACCGATACCCAGGTCACCTGGCTCACCGAAGAAGCATTCGAGCGCCTGAAGGCCGAGCTCGATCAGCTGATCGCCAACCGTCCGGTCATCGCTGCCGAAATCAACGACCGCCGCGAAGAGGGTGACCTCCGCGAGAACGGTGGCTACCACGCGGCCCGCGAAGAGCAGGGCCAGCAGGAAGCCCGCATCCGTCAGCTGCAGGAACTGCTCAACAACGCCAAGGTCGGCGAGGCGCCGAAGAAGTCCGGTGTGGCGCTGCCCGGCTCTGTCGTGACCGTCTACTACGACGATGACAAGAACGACACCGAGACGTTCCTGATCGCCACGCGCCAGGAAGGCGTCACCGACGGCAAGCTCGAGGTGTACTCCCCCAACTCGCCGCTCGGCCACGCACTGATCGACGCCAAGGTCGGCGAGGAGCGCAGCTACACCGTCCCCAGCGGCGCCACCGTCAAGGTCACGCTGGTCAAGGCTGAGCCCTATCACGCCTAGCCCTGCGACGGCCGGCGCTACCCCGCCGGCCACCAGCTGACATTCATGGCTCAGATCGCCGAAGACCTGTATCTGCTGCTCCTCGACAATTCGTCCGCACAGCCGGGTCTGGATCAACCACGTCGGCACCGGGTGTTGTCCGGTGCCGTTCTGCTGGACCTGGCGCTGGCGTGCCGTATTCGGCCCGCCGCGCCAGGTGACGGCGCACCCGACGGCCACCTGGTCGCCCTCTCCGGCGACGGCGCCGTCGACCCGGTGTCCGCGCCGGCACTGGAACTGCTCCGGCAGCGGCCGCGACGACCCGCGGCGGTGTTGTCCAAACTGCGCAAAGGCACCGAGGACAGCCTCATCGACCGGCTGGAGCGCGCCGGGCAACTACGTCGTCAACCGTTGGGCGGCAACAGGTTCCGGCCGCACTATGCCTTGCCGCTGACCGACCGGGGGCGAGTCGGCCAGGCCCGCGCGCAGATGCTGTCGGCCTTGTTCGACCGCAGGCCGCCTGCTCCGGCGACGGCGGCCATCGTGACCTTGCTGCACACCGTCGACGGCCTGGGCTCGCTGATGAGCCTCAACGACCGCGGCTGGCGGTGGGTGCATGCCCGCGCCGGCGACATCGCCAGCGGCCACTGGGTCAACGAGTACGAGACCGGCGTCGCCGAGGTGAACCTCGCCGTCACGGCCGCCGCGGTGCGGGCTGCCCTGGTCTAGCCCAGGGCCTGCTCCAGATCCCCGATCAGGTCGGCCACGTCCTCGATGCCGACCGACAGCCGGACCAGATCGTTCGGCACCTCCAGCTGCGAGCCGGCGGTGGACGCGTGCGTCATGGCGCCCGGGTGCTCGATCAGCGACTCCACGCCACCGAGTGACTCGGCGAGGATGAAAATTTCTGTGCGCGAGCATAATTCGCGTGCGGCCGGCTCGCCGCCGTGCAGCCGCACCGACACCATGCCGCCGAAGCCGCTCATCTGCTTGGCCGCCACCTCGTAGCCCGGATGACTCGACAGACCCGGGTACAGCACCGTCGAGACGGCCTTGTGGTCGTTGAGGAATTCGGCGACCCGCAAGGCGTTTTCGCAGTGCCGCTGCATGCGCAGCGGCAGCGTCTTGAGGCCGCGGTAG
This sequence comes from Mycobacterium sp. SMC-18, assembly GCF_045310895.1. NCBI lineage: Bacteria > Bacillati > Actinomycetota > Actinomycetes > Mycobacteriales > Mycobacteriaceae > Mycobacterium > Mycobacterium sp. SMC-18. The sequence continues at coordinate 36,380 of NZ_JBJIAL010000043.1, read as the reverse complement.
GTCAGATAGGCGTCGAACGGGCCGGGCACCGCACCGGCACCGTTCTGCAGGAACCCGAACTTCGCGTCCAGCTCTTCGTCATTGGTCACCAGCGCGCCACCGACGACGTCCGAGTGGCCACCGATGTACTTGGTGGTCGAGTGGAGCACGATGTCCGCACCGAGAGACAGCGGCTGCTGCAGCGCCGGTGAGGCAAAGGTGTTGTCCACCAACACCTTTACGCCCGATGTCGCGGCGATCTGCACGATGGCCGAGATGTCGGCGATGGACAGCAGCGGGTTGGTCGGGGTCTCCACCCAGATCAGCCGCGTCTTCGAGGTGATCGCCGCGCGCACCTCGTCGAGGTTCGACAGCTGCGCCGGCGTGTGAGTGATGCCCCACTGCGTGAAGACCTTGTCGATCAGCCGGAAGGTGCCGCCGTAGGCGTCATCGGGGATGACGATGTGGTCGCCCGGGCGCAGCACGGCGCGCAGCGCGCAGTCGGTGGCCGCCATGCCCGAGCTGAACGCGCGGCCGTAGTGCCCGCCCTCGACTGCGGCCAGCAGCGCCTCCAGCGCCGCCCGGGTCGGGTTGCCGGTGCGGGCGTACTCGTAGCCGCCTCGCAGCCCGCCGACGCCGTCCTGCGCGAACGTCGAACTGGCGTAGATCGGGGTGTTGACGGCGCCGGTCTGTGGGTCCGGCCGGAACCCGGCATGAATGGCCCGGGTCGACGGTCCGTAGGCGCGGTAGTGGTCTGCCTGGCTGCGCTGCTCACTCACAGGCGCCAGCCTAGTGCGATCACGTCAACTGCGAAGCGGGCGGCCTTGCGGGTCCTTGACTGAGCCGGTGAAGATCATGATCGCGTCAACAAGAGCCCACACACCGACCGCGAACAGCGGCACGAGCCCAATAATGAGCCATGAAGTGAGGAAGCCGATTACTCCCAGGCACAGCTGAACGACTGCGATTGTCGTCGTTCCGAGATAGAAACGACCGATTCCGAATGTGCCGAAGAACAGCTGCAGCAGCCCGGCCGTCACCTTGGACTTGTCCGACAGCGGCAGTCCCGTCAGGGGGTCGCGGCCCCACGGCGCGGACGGATCGGCCGCGTACTGCGGCACATAGCCGTAGCCCGGCTGCTGCGGGTACCCCGGCGGTGGGTAACCGGGCTGTTGGTAACCGGGCTGCTGCGGGTAACCCGGCGGCGGGTAACCGGGCTGCTGCGGATAGCCCGATTGCTGCGAGTAGTCCGGCTGCCCGAACTGCGGTTCACCCGGCTGTTGCTGGGCGGAACTGTCGCCGGGTTCGTATGCGTTCGACGCCGGCTCGTATGGATTCGTCATTGGTGGTGTCCCCGTCTAGTACGTACTCGTACCGCTGCTGCCCACGATGAGCGCGATCAGGCCGAAATAGAAGATGGCAATCAGCGCGAAGACGGCCAACCCGATGTAGCCGACGATCAAGCCCGCGAGAGCCATGCCCTCGCCTTCCTCACCGCTCTGCTTGATCTGCGACTTGGCGAGGTGCCCGAAGATCACGCCGAGGATCGAGGTGCCCGCACACGTCACCAGCCCCAGCAGCGAGCAGACCAACGACGCGATGGCCAGCCCGTTGGTCTTCGGCACCGGCGCGTAACCGAACGGCATCATGCCCGGCATCGGCGGCATACCCGGATATCCCTGGGCCGCAGGCGGATACGGCCCGACCGGCGGCGGGTAACCGGGGGCCGGGAAACCCGCGGCCGGCGGCGGGAACGGCTCGGGCGCAGGCATGGACGGGTAGGGCTCCGCGCCGTAGGCCGGGAGCGGCGGCATACCGTAAGCCGGGGTCGACGCCTCCGGCTCGTCCGCGCCCTGGTTGTGTTCCTGCTCAGTCATCGTCCACCCCGTCTGTCCCTGAGCGACCAGCGTAGCCGGGGCCTGCTCTCGCTTTACGCCGAACTCCCGGTGTAGAACTGCACCATGACAGCCTCGATCGACAATCTGCTCGGCACCGACGACCTGCTGAGCGCCGAGGACATCGAATTGCGCACCATGGTGCGCCAGTTCGGCGAGCAACGGCTGCGTCCCTACATCGCCGAGTGGTTCGAGAACGGTTCGGTTCCGGTGCGCGAGATCGCCGCCGAGGTGGGCAAGCTGGGTCTGCTCGGCATGCACCTCACCGGGTACGGCTGCAGCGGTTCGACGGCGACGGCCTACGGGCTGGTGTGCCAGGAGCTGGAGGCCGTCGACAGCGGCATCCGGTCCCTGGTGTCGGTGCAGGGCTCGCTGGCGATGTTCGCGATCCACCACTGGGGCAGCGAGGAGCAGCGCGAGCAGTGGCTGCCCGGCATGGCGGCGGGCGACCTGATCGGCTGTTTCGGTCTCACCGAGCCGGACTTCGGATCCAACCCCGGTGGCATGCGCACCACCGCGCGCCGCGACGGCGACGACTGGATCCTCAACGGGTCCAAGATGTGGATCACCAACGCCTCGGTCGCCGATGTCGCGGTGGTGTGGGCCCGCGCCGAAGAAGGCGTGCTGGGCTTCGCCGTGCCCACGGACACACCGGGTTTCAGCGCCCGCGAGATGACGCGCAAGATGTCACTGCGGGCCTCGGTGACCTCTGAATTCAGCCTCGACGACGTCCGGCTGCCCGAGTCCGCGCGGCTGCCCGGCGCGCGCGGCCTGTCCGGCCCGCTGAGCTGTTTGTCGGAGGCGCGGTTCGGCATCGTGTTCGGCGCGGTGGGCGCGGCGCGCGACTGTCTGCAGGCGACGCTGGACTACGTCGGCACGCGCACGGTTTTCGACAAGACGCTCGCGGAATACCAACTGACGCAGGCCAAGATCGCCGACATGGCCGTCGAACTCGGCAAGGCGCAGCTGCTCGCCCTGCAGCTCGGCCGGCTCAAGGACGCCGGGAAGATCCAGCCCGAGCAGGTCAGCGTCGGCAAGCTGAACAACGTCCGCGAGGCCATCAAGATCGCCCGGCAGTGCCGAACCCTGTTGGGCGCCAACGGCATCACCCTGGAGTACCCGGTGATCCGGCACGCCAACAACCTGGAGTCGGTGCTGACCTACGAGGGCACGTCCGAGGTACACCAGCTGGTGATCGGGCAGGCGCTGACCGGGGTCAGTGCGTTCCGCTGACGGGGGTGCGCGTGCGCGGCGGCGTCACGCAGACGGTCTCCATCACCATGTCGGCGAACGTCTGTCGCTTGGCGTCCCACAGCGGCCACAGATAGCCGACGATCGACAGGTCGGCCAGGTGTACCGCCTGCCGGAGCAGTGAACGCCCGAAACCTATTGGCGTGCCTGAGGTTTGACCGACGACCCGGACGCGCAGGGCCGTCTTGCCGAGGCTGGCGCCGGTGCGTCCCTGGCGGTAGCCGAAGTTCCAGACCAGATAACCGACCATGAGCGCCCAGGTGACAACCAGGCTGACGTAGCCCAGCGTCGAGTAGCCGTCACCGCATTGGGCGCCGCCGTCGAACGCGGAAGTATCGGTGTCGCACAGCCGGTCTCGCGTGAACCACACCAGTGCCGCACCGGCCGCGGTGAGTACCAGCAGAGGCAGCAGGTCGATGACCGCGGCAGCGGCCCGCCGCCACCACGGGGCGTACGCCATCATCGCGTCGACACGCAGACGGTCGACATGATCTTGTCGGCCAGGGTCTGCCGCTTGGCGTCCCACAGCGGGAACAGGTAACCGGCGAACACCGGGACGGCGTCGACGACGTGCGCCAGCTGCCGCACCACCGAGCGACCGAAACCGACGGGCTCCCCCGTCTTTTCGTCGATCACCTGGAAATGCAACACCCGCTTACCCAGGCTGGCGCCCGTGGTGCCCTGCAGATACCCGTGATTCCACACCATGAACAACACGGCGACGACGAGTCCGGCCAGCCAGATCAGCACACCGGCGACAGAGTTCCCGGTGGCGCAGTACGGGCCGATGCTGTAGTCCGCTTGGTCGGCAAGGCATTTCGTCACGCGCTGGGAGCGCTCGACCAGGCCGCCGACGATGATGACGAACAGCGGCGGGACCCGGTCGATCAGGCTGGCCACCACGCGGGCCCACCAGGGTGTGTAGTTCAAGTCGTCCTGTCTCATGGGGTGCTGCCGTCATGCCTGTTCGGGGGCCGCGACCGGCGTCCCCCGAACAGGCCACGGCGTTACGGCGTCAGCGGGGCGACCTGACCACCGCTGAGGCGACGGTACGTGTACACCAGCATCAGCGAGGCGACCGGACCGGAGACCAGGACACCGACGCCGCAGGCGAGGATGCCGGCCGCGGCGATCAAGCCGGCCACCAGCCAGACCAGGATCACCTGTCCGACATTGGCTTTCACGATCTCGATGCTGGCCTTCAGCGAATCGATCGGCGACAGGTTGCGATCAACCAGGATCGGGTGCGCGAATATCGCGAACAGCGCGACGATCAGACCGGGGATAACGCACAACACGTACCCGATACCGACGAGCACACCGACGATGAGCGTCAGGACGATCATCGGCCCGATGTAGCGCGGCTTGAAGAACGACCCGATGGTGGTCGGCTGCCCGTCGGCGATGCCGAGCAGGCCGACGTACTGGGCCGACGAGATGGCCGCCGCGACCACCAGCAACACGAGGTAACCGAGCACCAGGATGGCGATGCTGGCCGGTCCCAGTGAGGTGACGTTGTACGAGTAGCTGAAGCCGGCGTCGTCCGCCGAGTAGCTCGAAACGGAAGTGTCAGCCAATCCCAGTGCACTGAACTGCACGATGCTGGCGATGACACCGACGATGAGGCCGTAGACCAACACCGACACGATCAGCGGCGCCGGGTTCTTGGTGAACTTGTTCCACGCCCACGACAGCGCGTCGCCGACGCTGAACGGGGCGGCACCGCCCGGCGCACCGTACTGGTAGCCGGCCGGCGGGTATGCCCCTGGCGGCGGCGGCGCGAAGCCACCCTGCGGCGGCGGGGGCGGCGGGTAGGCACCACCCGGCGGCGGGGGCGGCGGGGCGTATCCACCTTGCCCCGGAGGAGGCGGGTAGCCGCCCTGCGGCGGGGGCGGGAATCCTCCGCCCGGAGGCGGCGGGTAGCCGCCCTGCGGCGGGGGCGGGTAGCCACCCTGCGGTGCCTGCGGAATGTATTCCGTCGGAGCGCCTCCCGGAGGTGGCGGCGGCGGGAACCCACCCGGCGGTGGCTGCGGAATGTACTCCGTCGGCTTATTGGCGTCCGGCGGAGTGCCGTCCGTCGGTTGGTCCGTCATCTTTCGTCCCTCCGAGCGATGTGGATGTGGCGTTTCTGATTACAAACGTGAACTACACGTACAACGAAATGAACGGCGCTATCGGCACATTGCGAATAACAAACCAAATGCACATTACCGTCAAAACGGCCGGAGCGGCCCAGCCCCGATGCTGCCAACTGGTGATTTTTCGGCCCACAACACGGCCGTACGTCCAGGCGCCATAGGACCAGACGAGTAATACCAATGCGACCAGGCCAACCGCGTTGAAATGCAACGCAGCCGAAAAGTCGCCGTGCATCAGCGAATACAGCATTCGCATGCTGCCGCAGCCCGGGCAATCGATACCCAGCAGCGCCCTGGTGGGGCAGACCGGCATCGGGCCACCCGGCACTGTCGGATTGCTCAGCCAAATCGCGCAGCACACCACGCCGGCGCCTGCCGCAACACCGAGCGGCCCAAGGAGCGGACTAACCGCCTTGGGCCGCTGGAGGTGTTGCATCTGTCCGACCTGACTAGCCGGAGTACGACGTGGAGACCGAGAACAGGCCGAGCACGACGGCGAAGATGATGTACAGCACGGCCACGACGACACCGGCGATGGCGCCCCACATGGCCCACTTCTTGGCATCGTCGGCGGCGGCCTGCGCGAGGTCGGGCCGGCCCTGCTCCCACAGCGTCTTGACCTGTGTCGCCTTCACGATCGAGACCACGCCGAAGGGCAGGCAGCAGAAGATGGTGACGAGGATGCCCCAGACCAGGTTGTTGTCCGGCGGGCCGCCGATACCGGGATATCCACCGGCCGGCGGGTAACCACCCGGCGGAGGCGGCGGGAAATTCCCCGGCGGGGGCGGCGGGAAATTCCCGGGCGGCGGGGGCGGGTACTCGGTCATTGCGGCCTTTCCAATGGTGATCCAGCGAGAAGCGAACGTCTCGCCCTATCGGAGAAGATAAGTCAATCTCCCCCGACTTACGCGGCTATTTACGCGAGCCGCCCTGTGACAGGAACCCCAAAAGATCGTGCCGCGTCAGCACGCCGACGGGCTTGCCGTCGTCGACGACCATCACGGCGTCGACCTCGCGCAGTTCCTTGGCCGCCGCGGAGGCCAGCTCGCCGGCACCGATGAGCGGCAGCGGCGGGCTCATGTGCTGCGCCACCGCGTCGGCCAGTTTCGCCCGGCCCTCGAAAACCGCTGAGAGCAGCTCACGTTCGGACACGCTGCCCGCGACCTCGCCGGCCATCACCGGCGGCTCGGCCCCGACGACCGGCATCTGCGAGACGCCGTACTCGCGCAGGATGTTGATGGCGTCGCGCACCGTCTCCGACGGGTGCGTGTGCACCAGGTCCGGCAGCGCGCCGGACTTGCCGCGCAGTACGTCGCCGACGGTGTGTTCCTCCGGCGTGCCGTCCAGGCGGGTGCGCAGGAAGCCGTACGACGACATCCACTCGTCGTTGAAAACCTTTGACAGATAACCTCTTCCGCCGTCGGGCAGCAGCACGACGACGACGGCGTCGGGCCCTTCGCGCTCGGCGACCTTGATCGCCGCGACCGCGGCCATGCCGCACGAGCCGCCGACCAGCAGGGCTTCTTCGCGCGCCAGGCGCCGGGTCATCTCGAACGAATCGGCGTCGGACACGGCGATGATCTCGTCGGGGACGCTGGGGTCGTAGGCCGACGGCCAGAAGTCCTCACCGACGCCTTCGACCAGGTACGGCCGGCCGGTGCCGCCGGAGTACACCGAGCCCTCCGGGTCGACGCCGACGACCTTGACCCGGCCGCCCGAGACCTCCTTGAGGTAGCGGCCGGTGCCGGTGATCGTGCCGCCGGTGCCGACGCCCGCCACGAAATGCGTGATCTTGCCGTCGGTGTCGGCCCAGATCTCCGGGCCGGTGGTCTCGTAGTGGCTGGCCGGGCCGTTCGGGTTGGAGTACTGGTCCGGCTTCCAGGCGCCGTCGATCTCGGTGACCAGTCGGTTGGAAACGCTGTAGTAGCTGTCCGGATGGTCGGGGGCCACGGCCGTCGGGCAGACGACGACGTCGGCGCCATACGCGCGCAACACGTTCTGCTTGTCCTCGCTGACCTTGTCGGGGCAGACGAAGATGCACTTGTAGCCGCGCTGCTGCGCGACGATGGCGAGCCCGACGCCGGTGTTACCGGACGTGGGTTCGACGATGGTCCCGCCCGGCTTGAGCAGACCGGCCTCTTCGGCGGCGTCGATCATCTTGACCGCGATGCGGTCCTTGGCGCTGCCGCCGGGGTTGAGGTACTCGATCTTGGCGGCCACCACCCCCGAACCCGCTGGAACAACCGAGTTCAGTTGGACCAGAGGCGTATTGCCGATGAGCTCACTGATGTGCCGGGCGATGCGCATGGGTACATGTTGTCAGGCCGCCCCCGGGTTGCGCATACCGGATTACCAGGTTGCCTCGCGGATGTACTCGCCGATCTGCTTCAGCGAGCGGTCGGCCTCCTTGACCAGCGGGGCAGCGAGTTGGAACACGTGCATCTGGCCGGGCCAGACGTGCACCTCGACCGGCACGCCGCTGGCGGCCAGCATGTGCGCGGCCTTGCGGGCGTCGTTGAGGAGCACCTCGGAGCCGGACACGTGGATCAGGGTGCGCGGCAGGCCGGGCTCGATGTGGTCGAGCGGCTCGTAGATCTCTTCGGGCTTTCCGTCGACGAGGTGGCGCGAGGCGGCGTGCTCGATGAGTTCGATCAGCGCGTCGAAGGCGTGTGCCGGGAACATCGCGTCGGACTTCATGTTCGGGTGCTGGGCCCGGCTCTCGTTGTCGATCTCGAACAACGGCGACATCGTCGTCACCGCGGCCGGCAGCTCACCCTCCTCCTGGAGCTTCTCGGCCAGTGCCAGCGACAGGTAGCCGCCCGCGGAGTCGCCGGCGAGCACGATCTGGTCCGGCTCGTAGCCCTTCAGGCGCAGCCACCGGTAGGCGTCGTGGCAGTCCTCGAGGGCCTCGCCGATCGAGTGCTTCGGAATCATCCGGTAGTCGACGACCAGGACGGGCGCGTCGGCGTACTTGGACAACGCGCCGACCACGCGGCCGTGGGTGTGCACGCCACAGGTCAGGAATGCCCCGCCGTGCATGTAGAGGATGACGCTGCGACGGCCGTCGGCCGGCAGCACGCCCTTGGCGCGGACCAGGTGCGCCGTACAGTTCGGCAAACCGATCGTGGCGCGGACGGTGCCCGGCTCGGGCCTCATGATCCGGGCGACGAAGTCCACCATTCCCCACGGCCAGGGGGCCTTCGGGGCGTAGCTGCCGATGGTCAGAGTTGACTTGATGGCGAGTGTCGCGGCTACCGACATCAAGCGACCGGCGAGGCTGGGACCGTCCTCGACGATCTCTACCGGTGCGCCGTCACTGACCGGATAGCGGCGTGGTTTCCGCCCCTTAACAGGACTTATAGCAACACTATGGGTTCTGACAACCCTGCTCGGTGCGGTCATCGCCACCACTCCTACGCCTTTGTAGTTCCGGTGCACTTCGTTATTTACGTCACTTAATAGACAACCCGCGTAACTTAGCTTGCCACTGCTACATAGATCAACAATCAAAGTCGCCGAATTGATGCCCCAGTCGATATGACTACGTGACCGGGTCGCCCGCGGTTCATCGACCTGCGAATCTGGGCAACCGACCTAGACTGAACGCCGTGGGCATACGTGCACCGCGCCGGACGACCATCGCTCTGGCGACCGCAGCCACCATCGCCTCGACGGGGTCGTTCTACGTCGGGGTCCGCAACCTCCTGAGCGGCCAGGCAGCCACTGCGCGCCGGGTCATCCCCAAGTCATGGGAAGTCCCGCCACGGGCCGACGGCGTCTACAGCCCCGGGGGCGGACCCGTCGAAAAGTGGCAGCGTGGCGTGCCGTTCGACCTGCACCTGATGATCTTCGGCGACTCCACCGCCACGGGATACGGCTGCCGCAGCGCCGACGAAGTGCCCGGCGTCCTGCTCGCCCGTGGGCTGGCGCAGCAATCCGGTAAGCGAATCCGGTTGTCCACCAAGGCCATCGTGGGCGCGACCTCGAAAGGCCTGTCCGGCCAGATCGACGCCATGTTCGTGGCCGGCCCGCCACCGGACGCGGCGGTCATCATGATCGGCGCCAACGACATCACCGCCGTCAACGGCATCTGGCAGTCGGCGCGCCGGCTGGGCAACGCGGTGCAGCGCCTGTGCGCCAGCGGCGCAGTCGTCATCGTCGGCACGTGTCCCGACTTCGGCGCCATCGCCGCCATCCCGCAGCCGCTGCGCTGGGTGGCCCGCAATCGGGGCCTGCGGCTGGCCCGGGCCCAGGCCGGGCAGGTGCGGTCGAACGGCGGCGTGCCGGTGCCGTTCTCGGACCTGCTGGCGCCCGATTTCCTCAAGGCGCCCGAGGTGCTGTTCTCCCCGGACATGTTCCACCCGTCGGCCGCCGGTTACTCGCTGGCGGCCCAGCAGTTGCTGCCGGCCCTGTGTGAAGCGTTGGGCGAGTGGACAACTGAGTCGCCGCCGGCATCCGCGCTGGTCTCCCGGACCGCGGACGTGACGAGCCTGCTGGCCCGCCTGGCCGGCATCGCGCGCCTGTGGCGGCGCACGACAGGCGTACCCGCGCCGATCGTCGCTCCTGTCACGGGATAAATTCGCCGGGAAGCAATTTTTGGATCCTTAGGAGCCCGTCATGCCCGAAGCCGTCATCGTCTCCACCGCCCGCTCCCCCATCGGCCGTGCCGTCAAGGGCTCGCTGGCCACCATGCGGCCCGACGACCTCGCCGCCCAGATGGTGCGCGCCGCGCTGGACAAGGTGCCCGCGCTCGACCCGCGCGATGTCGCCGACCTGATGATCGGCTGCGGACAGCCCGGTGGTGAGGCCGCCTACAACATCGGTCGCGCCGTGGCCGTCGAGCTCGGCTACGACTTCATGCCGGGCACCACCGTCAACCGCTACTGCTCGTCGTCGCTGCAGACCACCCGCATGGCGTTCCACGCCATCAAGGCCGGCGAGGGCGACGTGTTCATCTCGGCCGGTGTCGAGACCGTGTCCCGCTTCGGCATCGGCGCTGCCGACGGCGCCCCGAACAGCAAGAACTCGCTGTTCGACGAGGCTCAGGCCCGCACCGCCAAGCAGGCCGAAGGCGCCACCGAGTGGCACGACCCGCGCGAAGACGGCGTCCTGCCCGACGTCTACATCGCCATGGGCCAGACCGCCGAGAACGTCGTCCTGCACACCGGCATCAGCCGTGAGGACCAGGACCACTGGGGCGTCCGCTCGCAGAACAAGGCCGAGGAAGCCATCAACGCCGGCTTCTTCGAGCGCGAGATCGTCCCGGTCACGCTGCCCGACGGCACCATCGTCTCCAAGGACGACGGCCCGCGCGCCGGCACCACCTACGAGAAGATCAGCCAGCTGCAGCCGGTGTTCCGCCCGAACGGCACCATCACCGCCGGTAACGCCTGCCCGCTGAACGACGGCGCCGCCGCCCTCGTGATCATGAGCGACGAGAAGGCCAAGGCCCTCGGCCTGACCCCGCTGGCGCGCATCGTCTCGACCGGTGTCTCGGGTCTGTCGCCGGAGATCATGGGCCTGGGCCCGATCGAGGCCGTCAAGCAGGCCCTCGGCCGCGCCAACATGGCCATCGGTGACGTCGACCTCTACGAGATCAACGAGGCCTTCGCCGTGCAGGTGCTGGGCTCGGCCCGCGCCCTGGGCATGGACGAGGACCGCCTGAACGTGTCCGGTGGCGCCATCGCCCTCGGCCACCCGTTCGGTATGACCGGCGCCCGCATCACCGCGACGCTGATCAACAACCTGCAGACCCACGACAAGCAGTTCGGCATCGAGACCATGTGTGTCGGTGGTGGCCAGGGTATGGCCATGATCATCGAGCGGCTTTCGTAAGTCCCTTAAGCAGTCTCTGAAGCGGCGTCCCGCCGCCTCAGCGTTGACCCTGTACTCAGGGCGCATTTGTTCGAGTGACATGCGCCCCAGGTACAGGGTCAACGTGTTTCTGGGGGCATCTGGCGTTGACCCTGAACCCTTGGCCTAACTCGCGCGTCCGGCGTCGCGCGAGGGCAGAAACACTGCAGGATTTCGTCGATAGAGTGCCCGCGCCCAGGCCCGATTCACCCACGCGATGATCTCCGCCCGGCGATGTCCGGCGGCCACTCTGACCACCGTCCACCCGACGCCGGCGATGTACTCGCTGCGCACGATGTCGTAGCCGATCTGGCCCGCATGTTGCTCGCCGTCGTACTCGACAGCGAGCCGCATGTCTTCCCATCCCATGTCGAGGAAGTACTTGGCGCGGCCATCGGGGCCAGTCACCGGGATCTGAGTCTTCGGTCGTGGAAAGCCTTCGGCGATCAGCAATTGTCGAAGCCAGGATTCTTGCGGGGATTGGGCGCCCGGGTCGTAGAGAGCCAGAGCCTGCTCCAATTGGCGCAACCCTCGCGCGTGCCGGTGGCGGCCTGCCACCTCACGCACTGCGTCGACGTTGAATCCGGTGGCGGCACCGAGAGCGTCGAGTCGGGCAACCGCGTCGACGAGCGACCCGCGTCGTCCGAGGTCGAACGCCGTACGGTGCGACGTCGTCACAGGCAATCCGCCGAGCAACTGGCTCTCGTCGTCGAAGAGCAGGTCATCACGGGCGATGACGTTCCTGGGCGGCCTGGTATTGGCGTAGATGAGTTCAATCGGCGCGTCATCAGGCACCCACTTCGCCCTGTGAAGGGCTGCCGCGGCATGCCCGGCAATGGTGGCCTCGCGTCCAGACCACAGCCACGCGGCCTGCGTCCGCTGGTAGAGCGATGGGTCAATTCGCTTGTCCACGTAGATGTTCGGCAGCATCGCCCGGTAGTGGCGGCGCAGCTCGTAGCGGGTGAGCGATCGACTTGCGACAGCCTCGCTGCCGATGAACGGGTCCGATTCGGTGATCATGACGCAACCGTCTGCCGCCCCGCTGACAGAAAGGTCTCGATCGCGCCGACACAGCCGTGGAGTGTGGATCAACTGCGAAGTGTGGATAACTCACGTTGAGCCTGTATCCGCGGCGCATTCGTACGAGTAGCCCGCGCCACTAGTACAGGGCCAATGCGCCGATGGGCGATCAGGACTCTGAGCCTGAATCCATGGCGCAAGAGTGCGAGAAACCCACGCCCTCAGTACAGGATCAACCCACATAGAACCCCACCCCATAGACTTTCCGCCCAATGATCACCATCGGAACCCCACTGTCGCCGAACGCGACCAAGGTCATGCTGCTCGGCTCCGGCGAACTCGGTCGCGAAGTGCTGATCGCGTTGCAGCGCCTGGGCGTCGAGACCATTGCCGTCGACCGCTACGAGAACGCGCCGGGCCAGCAGGTGGCCCACCACGCGCGGACCATCTCGATGACCGACCCCGACCAGCTCAAGGCGCTGATCGCGGCGGAGAAGCCGGACCTCGTGGTGCCGGAGATCGAGGCCATCGCCACGCCGGCGCTGCAGGAACTCGAGGAGGCCGGTGTGGTGCGGGTGATCCCGACCGCGCGGGCCGCCCGCCTCACCATGGACCGCGAGGGCATCCGGCGCCTGGCCGCCGAAGAACTCGGCGTGCCGACGAGCCCCTACAAGTTCTGCGATTCGCTCGAGGAACTCCAAGCCGCCATCGATGGCGGCATCGGGTACCCGTGCGTCGTGAAGCCCGTGATGAGCAGTTCGGGCAAGGGCCAGAGCAAGCTCGACGGCCCGGACGACGTCGCGAAGGCCTGGGAGTACGCCATGGGCGGGGCGCGCGTGACCAACACCCGCATCATCGTCGAGGGCTTCGTCGACTTCGACTACGAGATCACGCTGTTGACGGTCCGGGCACGAGGCGCCGACGGCGAGGTCGAGACCCAGTTCTGCGAACCGATCGGGCACCGTCAGGTCTCCGGCGATTACGTGGAGAGCTGGCAGCCGCACCCGATGTCGGCCGCGGCTCTGGCCAACGCCCAGGACATCGCGCACAAGGTCACCGAAAACCTCGGCGGGCAGGGCGTTTTCGGCGTCGAGTTGTTCGTCAAGGGCGACCAGGTGTGGTTCAGCGAAGTGAGCCCGCGCCCACACGACACCGGCATGACGACGATGATCACGCAGTGGCAGAACGAGTTCGAGCTGCATGCCCGTGCGATCCTCGGGCTGCCGGTGGACACGTCTCTCAAGAGCCCGGGCGCCAGCGCGGTGATCTACGGCGGCGTGGAGGCCGAGGGCATCGTCTTCGACGGCGTCGACGAGGCCCTGCAGGTGCCGGGCACCGACATTCGCCTGTTCGGCAAGCCCGAGAGCTTCCGCACCCGCCGGATGGGTGTGGCCCTGGCGCGGGCCGCGGATATCGACACCGCACGCCGCAACGCCGCCGAAGCGGCCGGCCGCGTCAAGCCGCGCGCGGTCTGAGGCCGACACAGCACGACACGAAGAAGGGGCGCCCGCCGAAGCGGACGCCCCTTCTCTGTCAACGGAGCTAGTCGTTGTTGAAGTAACTCAGCAGTCGCAGGATCTCCACGTACAGCCAGACCAGGGTGACGGTCAGGCCGAGCGCGACGCCCCACGCCGCCTTCTCCGGCGCGCCGGCGCGGATCATCTGGTCGGCAGCGTCGAAGTCGAGCAGGAAGCTGAACGCCGCCAGCGCGATGCAGACCAGCGAGAAGATGATCGCGATGGTGCCGCCGCTGCGCAGGCCCATGCCCGCGCCGCCGTTGAACAGGCCGATGATGAAGTTGCCGAGCATGAGCGCGAGGACACCGAACATGCCGGCGACGATCATGCGGGTGAACTTCGGGGTGACGCGGATGGCGCCGGTCTTGTAGACGACGAGCATGCCGAAGAACACACCGAAGGTGCCGAGAATGGCCTGGCCGATCAGGGCACCGGCGTTGGCGCCGGAGACCGCGAAGTTGGCCATCACGAACGAGAAGGCGCCGAGGAACATGCCCTCGAGCACCGCGTAGGTGAGGACGATGCCCGGGTTGTCCTGCTTACGGCCGAACGTGGCGATGAGGACCATCACCAGGCCGCCGAGGGCACCGATCATGGCGATGGGCCCGGCCAGCGCCAGGTTCGACATGATCACGAAGTACGAAACGACCGCACTGACCGTCAGCACCGCCAGCGTGATGCCGGTCTTGGTGACGACGTCATCGATGGTCAGCGCCCGCGAGAAACCGGCCTGCTGCTGCGGGTACTGGGTGTATGGCTGGGCCATGGTCTGCTGGGCACCATATGCGGCGGCGCCACTACCGAATTGCGCGTATCCGCCCTGCGATTTGGGCAGGGAACGAAATATCGGGTTGCTGCTCTCGCGCACCGTCTGGGTTCCTCTCGTGAAGCTGTGGTCCGTCTGCTGACGAACACCCACTCAACGTACGGCTTCGGGTGTTGGTTCCCGGCGAGACGGAGAAACTGGGAACTTACTGTGAAACGGTACCTGGTCGGCGCAGCGGTTGCGCGACGATCTAGATTGCTTACCGTGGCGGAAAACGAGGATATCCTAGTAAATGTCGAGAACGGCGTCGGCGTCGTCACGCTGAACCGTCCGAAGGCCATCAATTCGCTCAATCAGGTCATGGTCACGGGCCTGGCCGAGGCGCTCACCGCGTGGGAGCACGACGACAGCGTGCGCGCGGTCCTGCTGACCGGCGCCGGCGAGCGCGGCCTGTGCGCAGGCGGCGACGTGGTCGCGCTGTATCACTCCGCCAAGGCGCAGGACGACAAGGCCAGGACGTTCTGGCATGACGAATATCTGCTCAACGCGCACATCGGCCGCTACCCCAAGCCGTACGTCTCGCTGATGGACGGCATCGTGATGGGCGGCGGCGTCGGGGTCGGCGCGCACGGCAACATCCGCGTCGTCACCGAGAAGACCAAGCTCGGCATGCCCGAGGTCGGCATCGGTTTCATCCCCGACGTCGGCGGTACCTACCTGCTGTCCCGTGCGCCGGGCCTGATCGGTCTGCACGCCGCACTCACCGGTGCCCCGTTCTCCGGCGCGGATGCCATCGCTCTGGGCTTCGCCGACCATTTCGTCCCGCAGGCCGACCTGCCCGCCTTCCGCGACCTGGTGATCAGCGACGGCCCCGACGCGGCGCTCAAGAAGTACGCCGTCGAGCCGCCCGCCAGCGAGCTTCTGGCACAACAGCATTGGATCGACGAGTGCTACGCGGCCGACACGGTCGCCGAGATCCTGGAGAACCTGCGGAACAGCGAAGCCGCGCCCGCCAACGCGGCAGCCGACCTGATCGCCACCCGGTCGCCCATCGCGCTGACGGTCACCCTGGAGGCCGTGCGCCGCGCCGCGAAGCTGCCCACCCTCGAGGACACCCTCGTGCAGGAATTCCGAGTCTCGATGGCGTCGCACAAGTCTCACGATTTCGTGGAGGGCATCCGCGCCCAGCTCGTCGACAAGGACCGCAACCCGCAGTGGTCCCCGGCTAGTCTTTCGGACTGCACCGCCGCCGACGTCGACGCCTACTTCGTCTCCGCCGACCCTGATCTCACCTTCTAGGAGAACCGATGACTTTCGAAACCATCCTGGTCACCCGCGACGACCGCGTCGCCACCATCACCCTGAACCGGCCGAAGGCCCTCAACGCCCTCAACAGCCAGGTGATGACCGAAGTCACCACGGCCGCAGCCGAACTCGACGCCGACCCGGGCATCGGCGCCATCATCATCACCGGTAGCGAGAAGGCCTTCGCCGCGGGCGCCGACATCAAGGAGATGGCGAGCCTGACGTTCGCCGACGTGTTCTCGCAGGACTTCTTCGCGCTGTGGAACAAGTTCGCCGCGACCCGCACCCCCACCATCGCCGCCGTCGCCGGCTACGCGCTCGGTGGCGGTTGTGAGCTCGCCATGATGTGCGACCTGCTGATCGCCGCCGACACCGCCAAATTCGGCCAGCCCGAGATCAAGCTGGGCGTGCTGCCCGGCATGGGCGGCAGCCAGCGTCTGACGCGTGCCGTGGGCAAGGCCAAGGCGATGGACCTGATCCTCACCGGCCGCAACATGGACGCCGAGGAAGCCGAACGCTGCGGCCTGGTGTCGCGTGTGGTCCCGGCCGACAAGCTGCTCGAAGAGGCCAACGCCGTCGCCAAAACCATTGCCGGCATGTCGCTTTCGGCGTCGCGGATGGCGAAGGAAGCGGTCAACCGCGCCTTCGAGAGCACCCTCGCCGAGGGCCTGCTGTACGAGCGCCGGCTGTTCCACTCGGCCTTCGCCACCGACGACCAGACGGAGGGCATGGCGGCGTTCACCGAGAAGCGCGCGCCGAACTTCACGCATCGGTAAAGTCGATCGGTGGCCGACACCGCACAACTGCCTGATCCCGCCCACGACGGCGCCGCTGTCGCGGTGGCCGAGCCGTCGGACGCGGAGTCATTCGTCGCGAAACTGGAAGAGCCACCCTCGGATTGGTGGGTCCGCCGCTACACGTTCTTCGGCACCGCAGTCGGCCTGACCTTCATCTGGCTCTCGCTGACGCCGTCGCTGTTGCCGCGCGGACCGCTCTTCCAGGGCATCGTCAGCGGCGCTGCCGGCGCGTGCGGCTACGGCCTCGGGGTGCTCGGCGTCTTCCTGGTGCGCTACATGCGCTCGAAGGACAGCAGCCCCAAGGCGCCCCGCTGGGCGTGGCTCGTCCTGATCGGGGTCGGCGTCATCGGCCAGGTGCTCGCGGTCATCTGGTTCCACGTCTGGCAGGACGAGGTCCGCGACATGATGGGCGTGCCCCGGATGAAGTTCTGGGACCACCCGCTGACGGCGGTGTACTCGATCGTCTTCCTGTTCGGCTTCGTCGAAATCGGCCAGCTGATCCGCAAATTGGTGCGTTTCCTGATGCGTCAGCTGGAGCGCGTGGCGCCCCCTCGGGTGTCCGGTGTGGTGGCAGTGCTCCTGGTCATCGCCGTGTTCGTCGAGGTGTTCAACGGTGTGGTCGGCAACTATGCGATGTCGTGGATCAACAACACCTTCGCCTCGGCCAATGACGAGGATGATCCCGACAACCCGCCTCCCACATCGCCATTGCGGTCGGGCGGCCCCGGCTCACTGGCCAGCTGGTCGTCGCTGGGCCGGCAGGGCCGCATCTTCGTCGGCAACGGACCGAGCGTCGAAGAGCTCGAGAAATTCAACGGCCGCAAGGCAATCGAACCGATTCGCGCCTACGCCGGTCTGCACTCCGCGGACGGCATCCGGGCGACGGCCAGGCTCGCCGCGCAGGAACTCAAGCGCACCGGCGGACTCGAGCGCGCGGTCGTCGCCGTCGCCACCACGACGGGCACCGGCTGGATCAACGAGGCCGAAGCCGCGTCGCTGGAGTACATGTACAACGGCAACACCGCGATCGTGTCGATGCAGTATTCGTTCCTGCCCAGCTGGATCTCGTTCCTGGTGGACAAGGACAACGCGCAGGAAGCCGGCCAGGAACTGTTCGAAGAGGTCGACGCCCTCGTGCGGCAGATGCCCGAGGGCAAGCGCCCCAAGCTCGTGGTGTTCGGGGAGAGCCTCGGCTCGTTCGGCGGCGAGGCTCCGTTCCAGTCGCTGAACAACCTGGTGGCCCGTACCGACGGCGCGCTGTTCTCCGGACCGACGTTCAACAACGTCATCTGGACCGAGCTGACCCGCTACCGCGACGCCGGGTCACTGGAGAAACTGCCGATCTACGACCACGGCCTCAACGCCCGGTTCGCTTCTCGCCCTGAGGATTTGGACCGCCCCGCCGACGCCACCTGGGGCCACCCGCGGGTGGTGTATCTGCAGCACGCGTCCGACCCGATCGCCTGGTGGAATCCCGACCTGCTGTTCGCCCGGCCCGACTGGCTGGAAGAACCGCGCGGCCGTGACGTCTCGCCGCGGATGGAGTGGATTCCCGTCGTGACGTTCCTGCAGGTGTCGGCCGACATGGCCGTCGCGGTCGACGTCCCGGACGGGCACGGACACGTCTACGTCAGGGACGTCGCCGATGCGTGGGCCGACGTGCTGCAGCCACCGGAGTGGACCAAGGAGAAGACGGAGCGGTTGCGCCCGCTGCTACACCCAAGCGCCGGCACGTAGCAGCACCGACGCGGCCGTCCCGCCCAGCAGTCCTTCATCGACCAGCGCCCGGTATCCGCCGATGACGTCGGTGGCGCGGTACAGCCCCAGGTCCTGCAGCGCGGCGGCGGCCAGGCTCGAGGTGTAGCCCTGCGAGCACAGCACCACCCACTCGACGTCGACTCCGGTGGCCTGCGGCAGACGGGCGTCACTGGTCGGGTCGCAGCGCCATTCCAGGACGTTGCGTTCCACGACGAGCGCGCCGGGAAACTCGCCCTCGATGGCGCGCTGCGCGGCCGGCCTGATGTCCACCAGCACGGCGCCCCGGGCCAGCGCGGCGGGGATTTCGGCGGCGGACAGCCGGACCAGCCGCTCGCGCGCCGCGTTCAGCATGGCGTCGACTCGGCTGACCGCGTTCCCCGTCGCTTCACTCGCCGTGGTCATCAGTCCCCCTCGGGCTTGTCGGTGAGTTCGGTGTAGACGCGCCGCAGCTTCTGGCTTTCGGTCACGTCGTAGTACGACATGGCGGTCAGCGGCGGCGAGTAGGCGTGCACACTCAGAGTGGGCGGAGCGGGCGATACTCCTGCGGCATCGTTGCTGCCCGCCCGCACCACGTCGTGGACCCAGCCCAGCGGGAACGCGGCCTGGTCACCGGCCTCCAGAGTGCGCTGCCGCAGCCCGCGGCCGTCCCAGCGGGTTTCCTCGAGCGCCCCGGACACCACGGTCAACGCACCGAGCGATCCGCCATGGTCGTGCAGCTCGGTGCTGCGCTCGGGGACCCAGCTGATCAGCCAGAGATCGAGTTCGTCGTCGCCGTACAACCGGCGGAACCAGCGTTCGTGAAGGGGCAGGCCGTCGGCCGGCAGCAGCCGGTCGTAGCGGCCGCTCAGGACGTCGTCGGCGCACCGATCAGTGGCGTGCAGCAGGTCGGGCAGCCGCAATCGGGTCGGGGCCAGGGAAGTGGGGCCAGAAACAGAAAACTCTGTCAGGACGGACATGACGGAACTCCAATGCAGAAACGAACGGGTGGGCTTGGCGCCCTCACAAGGCCGGGCTCAAGCTCGACAACATGTCGCGTTCTGCACGTTCTGCACTGCCATGTTCCCCATGGTGTCGGCGCCGCGGCCGCCGGGAAAGGGTTAGCGTCAGGGTGATCCTGAATGCCTACACCTCTAGATTGGCAAGCATGCAGATCAACGTCATCCGGGCAGCGCTGCTCACGACCACCGCACTGACGTTCCTGACAGCCTGCGGGCCGGACAAGCAAGCCGCTCCCGCCCACACTCCCGCCGAGCTGCCCACGCAGTCGCACGAACACCCCGCACCCGCCGGCGGCGCCGTCTCCCCGGGCGGCGTGACAACTGCTGTCGACGCCCCGCCGGCGGCGACCGAGTCCGAGTTCGGCCAGGCGTGCCACGCCGCGAAGGTGTGGATGGACGCTCAGAATGCCGACCCGGCGACGCTCGTCGAGCCGTACCTGGGTCTCATGCAGCGGCCGGAAACACGTGATCCCGGTAACTTCAACACCCCGTGGACCGAGCTCACCGCAGGCCAGCAGGCCGGCGTGATCATGGCCGCGACCAGCGCCTCCAAAGGTGAATGCGGCTGATACCCGCCGTTCACTGAGGATTCGCTGAGTCTGCGGCGTTGCCCTAAAATCGGTCGCACTGCCGTCCGATCGCTCTGACGCATACACGCGGGCCGCGGTGACAGCGAACTTTCCGACCGCCGGATCCGACCGGCGGTCCTCACGTACCCGCGAGGCCCGCCGAGATGACCGCCATGACCGCATCCCCTCGAGGTCGCAGCTGAGCACCTCCGATCTCCAGCGCAGCGATACCGCCCGCCACCGTCTTCCAGCCCGGCACCGCCGGAGCCGGCTGCAAAGCCTGCTCAGCGCCCGGGTGGGCTGGGACACCGTCGGGCGGGTGGCGCTCGCCCTGGTCACCACGGTGGCGGTGGCGACGACCGGCCTGGGCTGGTGGACGGTGCGCGGCGCGCTGCACGGCATCACGGTCAGCGATGCGCTCGGGGCCGACGCGCCCAAGTCCACCGGCGGGGCGATGAACATCCTGCTGATCGGCCTGGACTCGCGGAAAGACCAGCAGGGCAATGACCTGCCGCAGGCGCTGCTCGACAAACTGCACGCCGGGGATTCGGACAACGGCGGCTACAACACCAACACGCTGATCCTGGCGCACATCTCCGCCGACAACCATGTGGTCGCGTTCTCGATCCCGCGCGACGACTATGTGCGGGTCACCGGCATCCCCGGATACGACCACATCAAGATCAAAGAGGCGTACGGCCTGACCAAGGCCAACGCCATGCAGCACCTCATGGACAAGGGCGTCACCGACCAGGCCGAGCTGGAACGCAAGAGCCGCGAGGCCGGCCGCGCCGCCACCCTGGCCGCGGTCCGCAATCTGACCGGTGCGCCCATCGACTACTTCGCCGAGGTCAACCTCGCCGGTTTCTACGACATCGCCGAGAGCCTCGGTGGCGTCGAAATCTGCCTGAACCACCCCGTGTACGACGACTACTCGGGCGCCGATTTCCCGGCCGGCCGCCAGATGCTCGACGCCTCGCAGGTCGTCGCCTTCGTCCGGCAACGGCACGGCCTGGACAACGGCGACCTGGACCGGACCCACCGCCAGCAGGCGTTCCTGATCTCGGTGATGCACCAGCTGCAGAAGGACGGCTCGTTCAGCGACCTCGGCAAGCTCAATCAGCTGATCGGCGTCGCACAGAAGGACGTCGTGCTGTCGGCGGGCTGGGGCCAGGAGCAGTTCAAGCGCATGGGCGAGATCGCCGGCGGCGCAAACGTCCAGTACCGGACATTGCCCGTCGTGCGCTACGACAACATCGACGGCCAGGACGTCAACATCGTCGACCCCATGGCCATCAAGGTCGAGGTCGCCAAGGCCTTCGGCCTCAAGCCACCGGCCGGCGCACCGACGACCACGCCCAGCACGTCGACCGAGCCGTCGACGCTGGACAAGGCCGCCGACAGCACCGGTACGACGTCGAAGAACGCCAAGACCGCCGTCATCGACGTCATCAACGGTTCCGACGTGATGGGCCTGGGCCGGCAGATGTCCGAGATCCTGGGCGATCTCGAATACTCCATGGGCCAGACCCGGAGCTCGCAGGACGGCGAGCTCAGTTCGACGGCCGTCGACTTCGGCGCCGGTACCGACGCCGAAGCCAAGCACCTGGCAGAACTCTTGGGCATCGACGCGGTCCGCGCCGACCCGTCGGTGCCCGCCGGCCGCATCCACGTGACGCTGGGGCCGGGCTATCAGGTGCCCGACACGCTCGACAGCGTCTCCCTGGCCGCGGCCAAGTCGTCCAATTACGACACCACGTTGCCGACCCCGGAAGCCGGGCCGCCGGTGCGTGCCAACGACGGGCTGCCCTGCGTCAACTGACGCGCGCCCGCTTTTCCGTGCCGCCAGTGTGCGCACAGACCGTCGATCCGGCCGGTTCCGCGATCTGCACGCACACTCGCGATGCAGACGCCACCAGCTGCCGGCGCAAATTAATTAGATTAGTTCAACGAATTAAATTCGCCGCCCATCGAAGCGCGAAAAATGAGCCGCGACGCCATTCCCAGAACACAAAGCACATCTAACAAATTTGCCCGCCGACCAGGCAAAACGTCGCGAAAGCAATGAGATCAGCTAACGAATACGACGAATTTCCCAACTACTGGTCAGTAATTGTGCTTTGACTCACACAATGGTGCACACTATGGGGTGTCTCACTCATTGTCGAAGGGATGAGCTCAATGGTTGCTCCTCAGCACGTACCGGTCGCTCGGGCCCACAGTGGCGCGGTCAACGGGCGCCGGGTGCTCTTCATGGGCATCCTCCTGCTGCTCATCGCGGTCGCCGCGGTCAGCGGCATCCTCTTCGCCATGAGCAGCGGACAGCCGCAGGTGGCCCTCATCATCGGGCTCGTCTCGGCGGCGTTCTTCTCACGCATCCGCTGCTGACGCGGCCTCGTCTCGCCGCCGCCTGATCCGCACGCCAAAATAGGGCCATGCGGGTCGCACTGGTCCTTGGCAGCGGTGGCGCCCGGGGTTACGCACACATCGGCGTCATCGACGCGCTCCGCGAGCGCGGCTTCGATGTCGTCGGCATCTCCGGTTCATCCATGGGCGCACTCGTCGGTGCACTGCAGGCCGCCGACAAACTCGACGAATTCTCCTCCTGGGCCAGTGCTCTCACGCAGAGCGCGGTGCTTCGCCTGCTCGATCCATCCCTCACCGCCGCCGGTGTGCTTCGCGCCGAGAAAATCCTGGCCGCCGTACGCGAGATCATCGGCCCGCGGACCATCGAGAGCCTGCCGATCCCCTACACCGCCGTCTCGACCGACCTGATCGCCGGAAAATCGGTCTGGCTGCAGCGCGGCCCGATCGACGCGGCCATCCGCGCCTCCATCGCCATCCCCGGCGTCATCGCGCCCTATCTGCTCGACGGCCGGCTCCTGGCCGACGGCGGCATCCTCGACCCTCTGCCCATGGCACCGCTCGCCGCCGTCAACGCCGACCTGACCATCGCGGTCAGCCTCAACGCCAGCGACCCCAATCCCGCCCCGGAATCCCCGCGCCCCACCGCCGAGCTGTTGAACCGCATGCGGCGCAGCACGACGTCACTGATCGACCGGGCCGCGGCGAGCACCCTGCTCGACGGCCCCACCGCACGATCGGTCCTGAGCCGCTTCAGCAACGCGGTCGACGGCATCGACGCCGTCCCCGAGTCCGAGGTCGAGACCGAGGAAGACACGCACGTGCCGCGGCTCGGCGGATTCGAGGTCATGAACCGCACCATCGAAATCTCGCAGGCCGCGTTGATGCGACACACCCTGGCGGCCTATCCGCCCGACCTGTTGATCGAGGTGCCGCGCACGGTGTGCCGCAGCCTCGAGTTCTACCGAGCCTCCGAGGTCATCGAGATCGGGCACGAATTGGCTTGCGCCGCACTCGATTCTCTCGACCACGCCGACTAGGACAGGAACGCGGCGACCTCTGCCGCGACCTTTCTGCCCTGCACCCGGCCGGCCTGCGCCGACGGGATACGACAGGCCGGATCGAGCGGGTCGACGCCGAAGGCGGCGAGGGACTCAGCGTCGGCGAAGATGCCGCAGGCCCGGCCCGCAAAGCTCCTGACGTCCGCGCCGGGGCCCGCCCCGAACGGCGACGGCGAGTCCGACGGAGCCGGAACCAGCACGACGGCGGCATCACAATCCCTGACCGCGATCATGTTGACGCTGCTGCCCATGCCGCCGTCCATGTAGCGGCGGCCACCGATGGTCACCACCGGCCAAGCGGCCGGCACCGCGCAGCTGGCCTCGACGGCGTCGACAAGGGACACCCCGGATTCGCGGGTGAACACCACCAACTCGCCGGTGTCGATGTCGACGCCGGTGATGCGCAGGTCATGGTCGGGCCACTCGTGCGACGGCAACCGGCGTT
Source organism: Mycobacterium sp. SMC-18 (assembly GCF_045310895.1). Taxonomy (NCBI): domain Bacteria; kingdom Bacillati; phylum Actinomycetota; class Actinomycetes; order Mycobacteriales; family Mycobacteriaceae; genus Mycobacterium; species Mycobacterium sp. SMC-18. The sequence continues at coordinate 12,664 of NZ_JBJIAL010000043.1, read as the reverse complement.
CGATGACGTTGCGGCGCACGGCCGGACTGACGGTGTCGGCGGCCGCCGCCGCCTTGCCCAGGCGCTGCAACTGCTCGGCCCGGCTGCCGTGGTCCGCCGACATCGCGTCGATGAACGTGGTCAGGACGGCCTCGATGTCGATGCCCGGGCTGATCTCTGCCGATTCGGCGGCGACCTGGCGCTCGAACAACTCTCCGATGCTCAGGGCGCTGCCCAGCTGCGCACCGACCGCCGAACCCGCCGACGTGCCCAACACCACATCGGAATTCCGCACCGCCGCGGCGATCTCGGGGGCCTCGTCGGCGATGCCCTGCAGGATGCCGGTCTCCCACGCGATGCCGGCGATGCCGCCACCAGCCAGAACGAGTGCACGCTTAGTCATTAGTTCATCTAACCGGATTCGGCGTGCGCCGTGGGACCGTCATCCCACCAGGAGGTCAGAAAGATGCTCCAGCGACCGGCCGGCGTAGCCCTTCCACAGCTTGCCGAACACCGGCAGCAGCGGAGCGGTCAGCGAGCTGCGCGGGTGCAGGGTCCACCGCCAGGTGATCTTGGTGCGGCGGCTCTGCCCAGCGGAGACATCCTGGAACAGCCACATCCCTTGCACGCCGCCCACCAGCGGCGCCAGCGGGCCGTTGATGTCGGACAGCGTGTAGCCGAACGAGTGCGGCTCGTCGTACGAGGTCAGGGTCTCGGCCATGCTGCCGCCACCGGTCAGCAGGATGGTGCGGGTCTGCCCCACCGCATCCCAGATGCCGGTCTGGTTCCGCACGGCCTTGATCGGCGGGATCGGCCCGTACCAGCGACAGAACAGCTCATTGAGCGGGATCGGTGCGGTGCCGCTGAACGCGTCGGCCACCGCGACGGGGACTATTCGTGATTGCTCGACCACCAATGCCTGCGCCATGATGGCGATCGTAACCATCGATGCTGACCACTGGAGTGCCATGACCTCGACGATGCGGGCCCAACGGTTCTACGCCGACACCAAAAAGGTTGTGGTGGAAGATGTTCCGATTCCGGAGCCGGGCCCGGGCGAGGTGCTGGTCAAGGTCGCCTACTGCGGCATCTGCCACTCCGACCTCAGCCTGATCAACGGCACGTTCCCGTCGCAGCTCCCGGTGGTGACGCAGGGCCACGAAACGTCGGGCACCATCGCCAAGCTGGGACCGGGCGTCACCGGCTGGGCCGAGGGCGACCGCGTCGTCGTCGCCGCCGGCAAGCCGTGCATGGACTGCGTGAACTGTCTTCGCGGCGACATGTCGAACTGTCTGCGAATCCGGCTCATGGCGTTCGCGTACGACGGGGGTTGGGCCGAATACACCGTCGCGCAGGCCTTCGGCCTGACGCGGGTGCCCGACAACGTGCCGCTCGAGCAGGCGGCGATCCTGGCCGACGCGGTGTCGACGCCGTTCGGCGCCGTCGTGCGGACGGGCCAGGTGGGTATCGGTGAATCCGTCGGCGTGTGGGGCGTCGGCGGGCTCGGCACGCACATCGCGCAGCTGGCACGGTTGGTCGGGGCAGCCCCGATCGTCGCGGTCGACGTCAACCCGGCAGTACTGGAGCGCGCGCTGGAGGTCGGCGCCGACTACGCGTTTGACGCCCGCGACCCGGAGTTGTTGGCCCAGATCGGTGCGGCCACCGGCGGCCGGATGCTCGACGTCGCGTTCGACGCGGTCGGCAAGGGGTCGACGTTCGACCAGGCGCTGGCGGCGCTGACCGTGGGCGGACGGTTCGTCGGCGTCGGGATGAGCGCCGATGCCCCGTCGATCGGCCCGACGTCGTTCTTCAACCTGACCAAGAAGCAGGTGCGCGGGCACCTGGGCTACCAGAACGCCGACATCGGCACGCTGGCCACGCTGGTGTCCCGCGGCCGTCTGGACCTCACCCGGTCGATCAGCGAGATCGTCCCGCTCGAGGACGTCGCCGAAGGCATCGCGAAACTCGATCGGGCCGAAGGCAATCCGATCCGGATACTCGTGCAACCCTGATTACCGCGAGCGGCCGTGTTTGTACGCCGACACGCTGCCGCAGGCGTGCAAAAACGTCGCGCTCACCTCAGCCGAGGTGCCGCTTTCGCACTGAAGAGCGGCAGGTCCAGATAGGTGGCGATGCCCGGTTCCGCGGCACACACCGCCGGCACGGAGTTGACGCAGTGGGCGGCGGTGCCGACGACGCCGGGTTCGGGGCCGTCCTCTCCGACCAGTCCCTGAAAGCCCTTGATCGACACGGTGAAGTCCGGATTTCCCTTGACCTCCATCTCATAGCGTTGACCTTCGGGGCCGAAATCCCATGCCGGGTCGAGGTTTTCCTCACCCATGAACCAGTTGACGGTGACGCGCACGACAACCTCGTCGCCGACGACCGCCTCCCAGTGGAACTTGCGGGCGGCCACCTGGCCGGGCTGGATGGGCCCCAGCGGTGAGTCGATCGGCGCGGTCGCCACCGCAACCTCTTGGCGCGCAACGATCTTCGGATCGGCATTGAAGCCGAACTCGTCGACGCACATCCGCACGGCCTGGATGAAGCCACTGTCGAGCAGCTTCTGCATCGGACCGGTCAGCGCCTTGTCCGGGGTCTCACCGAACCCCATGACGTGCCGCAGCACGTCGGGCGCCTCATAGGTGCGCAGATCCGAAAATTCCTCGGCCCGAACGAAAGTCACGCCAGTGGACATCACCGAGAACAGCAGCGGGAACTTCTCACTGATGCCGCCGGGTGCGATGCCGGTGCCGTGCAGCGTGGCCCCACCTGCCAGCGCGGCTTCCCGCATCGGCGCGCCCTGCTTCTCGCTCGGATACACCCACCCGACGGGCGTCACCACGTTCTTGCCGGACCGCAGCAGGGCCGCCACCTCGTCGGGGTTGGCCATCAGCGGGGCGTAGATGACGGCGTCGGCCTCGAGCGCCAGGATGTCGTCGATGTTGTTGGTCGCAGTGACACCCAGCGGCTCGGCGCCGATGATCTCGCCAACATCCTTGCCGTTCTTGGCTTCCGAATGCACCCAACAACCGACCAGTTCCAGGTCCGGGTGTTCCAGCACGCCCTTGATCGCGGCGACGCCGACTCCGCCGGTTGCCCACTGCACGACCCGCAACGCCATGAAACCTCCCGAGCACCGCCCGAACTAGAACACGTTCTAGGTTGTATACCACCGGCCCGGCGCCGGAGACCAGACCTTTGGGGTCTTGACTAAAACCGCCGGGCGTGACTGAACTACAGGTAGTAACGAAAGGAAACCCATGGCCAAGAATCGCGTGTTCGTCGTCGGTGTCGGCATGACCAAATTCGAGAAGCCCGGCAGCCGCGAGGGCTGGGACTACCCGCAGATGGCCAACGAGTCCGGCAACAAGGCCCTGGCCGACGCCGGCATCTCGTATGACCAGGTGGAGCAGGGTTACGTCGGCTACTGCTCCGGCGACTCGACCTCGGGCCAGCGCGCCCTGTACGAGCTGGGCATGACAGGCATCCCGATCGTCAACGTCAACAACAACTGTTCGACGGGTTCGACGGCGCTTTACCTTGCCGCACAGGCGATCCGCGGCGGCCTCGCCGACTGCACCATCGCGCTGGGCTTCGAGAAGATGCAGCCGGGTTCGCTTCAGGCAGGTGCGCAGGACCGCGAATCGCCGCTGGGGCGGCACGTCAAGGCCCTGGCCGAGATCGACGAGTTCGCCTTCCCCGTGGCGCCGTGGATGTTCGGCGCGGCCGGCCGTGAGCACATGAAGAAATATGGAAGCACTGCAGAACATTTTGCAAAAATCGGCTACAAGAACCACAAGCATTCGGTCAACAACCCGTATGCGCAGTTCCAGGACGAGTACACGCTCGACGACATCCTGGCCGCCAAGATGATCTCCGACCCGCTGACCAAGCTGCAGTGCTCGCCCACCTCCGACGGGTCGGGCGCGGCGATTCTCGCCAGCGAGGCGTTCGTCGACAAGCACGGGCTGGCGTCGCAGGCCGTCGAGATCGTCGGCCAGGCCATGACCACCGACTTCGCCTCGACGTTCGACGGCAGCGCCGCCAACATCATCGGCTACGACATGAATGTCCAAGCCGCCCAGAAGGTTTACGACCAGGCGGGCCTGGGCCCCGAGGACTTCCAGGTCATCGAGCTGCACGACTGCTTCTCCGCCAACGAGCTGCTGTTGTACGAAGCCCTGGGCCTCTGCGGCGAGGGTGAGGCGCCGCGCCTGATCGACAACAACGACACCACGTACGGCGGCCGCTGGGTGGTCAACCCGTCGGGCGGCCTGATCTCCAAGGGTCACCCGCTGGGTGCGACGGGCCTGGCCCAGTGCTCCGAGCTGACGTGGCAGCTGCGCGGCACCGCCGACAAGCGTCAGGTCGACGGTGTCACCGCGGCCTTGCAGCACAACATCGGCCTCGGCGGCGCCGCCGTCGTGACGGCCTACCAGCGCGCCGAGCGCTAGTCACCTCCCCCGCGAGCTGGGGGTACCCCTTCTGCCGAGCCGGGGGTACCTCCAACTTGCGAGCAGACGTAAAACTGTCGTTTTCGCTTCGAAAACGACAGTTTTACGTCTGCTCGCCGAGCCAGCTAGCCGTCGAACATGGCATCGACGAGGCGGCGCAGTACCTGACGGGTCTCGCGGCGCGCCTTCTTCGGGTCGTCCGCGGTGGCGATGAGCATGGCCGCCTCGTCGAGGGCACCGATCAGCACATGCGCCAACGCCCGCACCGGCTGACGGGCCAGCTGGCCGGCCTTCATGGCCTCGCTGAGCAGCTGCTCCGTCATGCCCAGGCTGTAGCGCTGGGCGACGTCCCGGAAGCCCGCCCAACCCAGGACACTCGGGGCGTCGAGCAACACCAGCTGGCGCACCTCCGGGTCGCCGGAGACTTCCAGCCAGGCATCGACCGCGGCGCGAACGGCATCGGCCGGTGACGTCGCCCCCGATGCCGCCACCATCGCCCCCATCCGGGCCATCACGTCCTGTTCCACCACCTCCACCACAGCGAGGAAAAGCGCTGCCTTGTCGGCGAATTGGTGATACATCGCGCCCCGGGTCACGCCCGCGGTCGTCGCGATCTCCGGCGTGCCCACCTCGGCATAACCACGCTCGCCCCACAGTCGCCGCGCGGCAACGATCAACGCTTCGCGGGTAGCCGCGGAGCGCTCCTCCTGAGTACGCCTCTTGTTTTCCATACACCCTGTTGGTAAGTTGCGGACAGCCTGTTTGTAAATGAGTATCGAGCTAGGAGTCATCCATGTCGATCATCGAGATTAACGCCGGAACCATCCATTTCGAGGAATTCGGGCCAAAGGACGGCAGGCCCGTCGTCTTCGTGCACGGATACATGATGGGTGGCCAATTGTGGCGCGGGGTCGCCGCGCGCCTGGCCGAACGCGGCCTGCGGTGCATAGCCCCCACCTGGCCGCTCGGCGCGCATCCCGAAGCGCTGCGCCCAGGCGCCGACCGGAGCATCCACGGCGTCGCGCGCATCGTCGCCGACACCCTGGCCGCATTGGACCTCGACGACGTCGTCATCGTCGGCAACGACACCGGCGGTGTGGTCACGCAGCTGGTCGCCGTCCACCACCCGGAACGCATCGGCGCCATGGTGCTGACGAGTTGCGATGCGTTCGAACACTTCCCGCCACCGATCCTCGAGCCGCTGATCCTGGCGTCGCGTTCCAAGGCGCTGTTCCGGGCGGGCTCGCAGGTGTTCCGGGTCCCGTTGGTCCGCAGGCGCGCGTACGCCGGGCTGGCATACGCGGACTTCGACGCCCTGACCCGGGAGTGGGTACACAACACGCAGTCCAAACCGGCTGTCGCCGAGGATCTCCGCGTGTTCACCAGCTCCCTGCGCACCGAGGTCACCACCGGAGTCGCAGCGCGGCTGCACGAATTCGACAAGCCGGCGCTCATCGCCTGGTCGGCTGACGACGAGTTGTTCGAGATCGGCGACGGCGAGAAGCTGGCGCAGATCATCCCGAACGCCCGCCTCGAAATCATCGACGGCGCAAAGACATTCTCGATGCTCGACCGCCCGGACCGCCTCGCCGACCTGATGTCGACCGTCGCGGTGCGCGCCTAGCTCGCGAGAACTAGATGGTGACGACGTCGTAGGCGCCGTCGGCGTACCGGGCGCGGATGGTCTTCTTGTCGTACTTGCCGACGCTGGTGCGGGGCACCTGGTCGACGAACGTCCACCGCTCCGGCAGCCACCAGCGAACCACCTTGTCCGACAGGAACTCTCGAAGTTCATCAGGTGTCGCCGAAGCGCCCTCGTGCAGCACGACGGCGACCAGCGGGCGTTCCTGCCAGCGCTCGTCGGGCACCGCGACGACGGCGGCTTCCAGCACCGCGGGGTGCGCGATCAGGTGGTTCTCCAACTCGACCGACGAAATCCATTCACCACCGGACTTGATGACGTCCTTGGCCCGGTCGGTGAGGGTGACGAACCCGCAGTCGTCGATGCGCCCGACGTCGCCCGTGCGCAGCCAGCCGCTGTCGAACTTGCTCGAGTCATAGCCCAGGTAGTAGCTGCCGGTGATCCACGGTCCGCGAATCTCGATCTCCCCCACCGCTTCCCCGTCGTGAGGCAGCGGGGCGCCGGCGTCGTCGACGATCCGGATCTCGACACCGCACAACGCCCGCCCGGCGGTCGCCCGACTCTTCCAGTACTCATCCTCGGACGCGCCCGGGAATGGCTTGGCGGTCGTGGCCAGCGGCGAGGTTTCGGTCATCCCCCAGGCCTGGCGGATGTGGACGCCGTACCGCTCCTGGAAGATGCGCATCATCGACAACGGCACGGCCGAGCCGCCGCAGCCCACGATCCGCAACGACGAAATGTCGTGTCCCGGATTCTTTTCCAGGCAGTTCATCACGTCGTTCCAGATGGTCGGAACCGCGCCGGCGATGGTCGGGCGATGCGTCTCGATGAGGTCGATCAGCGATGCGCCATCGAGGAACCGGTCCGGCATCACCAGGTCGGCACCGGCCATCAGCGCGGCGTACGGCAGCCCCCAGGCGTTGGCGTGGAACATCGGCACGATAGGCAGCGTCACGTCCTCGCTGCCGACGTCCAGCGCATTGCTGGTGCACGTCGCCATGGCGTGCAGGAAGCTCGAACGGTGGCTGTAGACAACACCTTTCGGATTTCCGGTGGTGCCGCTCGTGTAACACATCGCGGCCGCGGACCGCTCATCGATCTCCGGCCAGTCGAAGTTGTCGGGCTGGGCGGCCAGCAGTTCGTCGTACCGCAGCACGGTCTTGCCGGCGCCCTCCAGCGGCGCCAAATCTCCTGCGCCGATGGCGATCACCGTGTGCACCGTCTTCATCTGCGGCAGCACCGGTGCCAATTGTGCGGTCAACGAGAGATCCGCGATGACGACGGAGTCCTCGGCCTCATTGGCGATGTAGGCGATCTGCTCCGGGGACAACCGGATGTTGAGGGTGTGCAGCACCGCGCCCATGGACGGAATGGCCAGGTAGGCCACCGTGTGTTCGGCGTTGTTCCACATGAACGTGGCCACCCGCTGGTCTCCGGTGATGCCGAGCCCGCGCAGCGCATTGGCCAGCTGCGCGGATTGCCGGCCGACTTCGCCATAGGTCATGGTGCGGTACTGGCCGCCGCCGAGCGCCGTGGTGACGGTTCGGCGATAATTCTGGCCAGTCGCGTGCCGCATGATCGTGGCGATGGTGAGCGGGGCGTCCTGCATCGTACTGAGCATCGTGAATTTCGCCTCTGGGTTGCTGCCGCTGGGATGTCGAGATGCTAGCCGACCCTGCGAGGTAGGAGGATGATTAGCGTTGGTACGACAGGAGAAAATCATGCGCAGGAATTGGACGCTCGCCGCGGCGACAGTCGGCGGGGTGGCCACGATGCTGGCGCCGGCCGGATTGGCCGCGGCCGAATCGGCGCAAGACACGATCAACCGGCTGCAATCCGAGGGCTATGTGGTGACGATCGACAAGCTCGGGACGGCGCCGGTGTCCGAGTGCACGGTGACCAGTGTGCGCAACCCGCAGCAGACGACGCAGTTGGTGCCGTGGGTCGGCCCCGGCCTGGGCCGCAACAGCAATTCCATCCTGCTGCCACAAACCAGCCGGACCATTTCGGTGTCGCTCGACTGCACGGGTACGCACTAGGTCCCCGGATGCCAAAACGCCCCCGCCGGCCGGCGGGGGCGTTTTCTTTGGACTGACTAGACGGTCGCGGGCTCCAGCGCGCGCACCTCGTTCATCGTGACGGACTTGGTCGCCATGAACTGCGAGTAGAGCAGCGGCTTGGGGGCCTCGACGGCGACCGCGGTGACGTCACCGACGACATCCGCCACGTACAGGCGCGAGCCGTCACGGCTGACGGTGACGCAGGACGGCTGGACATCGGCCGCGATGGTGTCGACCACCGCGTTGGTCTGGGTGCAGAACACCGAGACGCGATCGTAGTCGACGACGTAAGCGCGGGTGCCGTCGGCGCCGAGCACCAGCTGGGTCGGGGCGTCGCCGACGGGGAAGCGACCGGTCACGCGGCCGGCGGCCAGGTCGACTACGTGCACCTCACCGCGCGCGGTCAGGTCCGAGGTCAGCACGTAGGCGGTGTTGTCGGGGCCCAGCGCCAGGCTGCGGATCGGGGCACCGATGACGATGGTGTTCCGGATGCGCGCGGTCTCGGTGTCGACGACGACCAGCTGGCTGCCCATCTCGTCGGTGGTGGCGACGTACAGCCGGCGACCGGTGTGGTCGACCGCGAGGGCGTCGATGCTGATGGCGGCGCCGGTGGCGATCTCGATGGTGCCGACGCGGTCGGCGGTGATGTCGATGACGGCGACGTCGATGTAGGTGTCGCCGGCGCGGCCCGCGAACACGCGCTTGCCGTCGGGGCTGACGGCGAGGGCGCTCACGCCCGAGGCCAGCGGGTAGGCGGCCAGCTCGGCGCCGGTGGCGACGTCGATGACGGCGACGCCGTCGAACTCGGCACCGGACACGGCGACGTACGCCCGGTCAGCGGTGGCGACGACCGCGAACGGCTCACCGTCGACGGCGATGTCGCGGATGCTGCGGGTGCGCGGCTCGATCAGCGACACCATGTTGTCGGCGTAGCTGGTAGCGACCAACTGCCCCGCGCTCTCGGCGATGTCGGCGATGGTGCCGCGGCCAACCTGCGCGATGTCCATGGTTCCGCGCAGCGCCTGGGCGCCTGCCCGCTTCGCTTTTGCACGAGCGTTATTATTTGCCACGATCTTCGGTACCTCCGCCAGCGCGGCAACGCGCCGGTAGTCGATTGCCCGTCCGGGTGCGCCCGGATGAGCGCTGCTTTCAAGAAGTGTAGTGATCCCCACCGACATTCCGGACGGCTTCAGCGACGCCTCGTCACGAATTGATCAGAAGCTCTTAGGAGTTACTTATGTTGTGAATTGTTATGCACTTGTTACCAATGGCGATCGATGCTCCGACCTGCGTAAACAACGCCTGAATTCAAATTGAGCAAACATAGGTCCGCCTCATTCCTGAGGGTTTCCAAGCAGGGTTTCCCGGCATTCCCTGGCAAAGTGAGCGAAACATCACACCGCGACACGAACGCATAGAATCTCATCCGCCTCACCCGCACGATAGAACCCAGGTTCCACTTCTGTTCATCGAGATCGCAACAGCGTCGAGGCCCGCCTGAGCGGGCCTCGAGATTCGCTGTTATCGACGAATTCACATTTTGTTCATGATGTGAGGGCGGTCACACCCGCGTTGCCGGACGGGTGCTCGACACTCGAGTCGAGCATCGTCAGTTCGTCGAACGGATCGGCGCCGTGCAACACGGCCGCGGCCTTTGCCCGGTCGAGTGTCCCGGTCCACGATCCGATCAGCACCGTGGCGACGGCGTTACCCGAGAAGTTGGTGACGGCCCGCGCCTCCGACATGAACCGGTCGATGCCGACGATCAGCCCGACACCGTCCAGCAGGTCCGGCCGGTGGCTCTGCAGGCCGCCCGCCAGCGTCGCCAGACCCGCGCCCGTGACGCCGGCAGCACCCTTGGAGGCGACGATCATGAAGGCCAGCAGCGCCAACTGCTCCCCGATCGCCATCGGCCGCCCCATGGCGTCGGCGATGAACAGCGCCGCCATGGTCAGGTAGATCGCGGTCCCGTCGAGATTGAACGAGTAGCCGGTCGGCACCACGACGCCGACGGTGCTGCGATCCACGCCCAGGTGCTCCATCTTGGCGATCAGCCGAGGCAGCGCCGACTCCGACGACGAGGTCGAGAAGATCAGCAGGTACTCGCGGGCCAGGTAGCGGACCAGCCGGAAGATCGACATCCGGGTCACCGACCACAGCAGCACCCCGAGCACACCGAAGACGAAGACGACGCAGGTCACGTAGAACCCGAGCATCAGGGTCAGCAGCTGGGTGACGGCGCGCCACCCGGTCTGGCCCACGACGCCGGCCATGGCACCGAACGCGCCGATCGGCGCCAGCCACAGGATCATGATCAGCACGCGGAACACCAGCTTCTGCAGGTGCTGGACGCCCCGCAGGATGGGTTCGCCGGCCGTACCCATGGCCTGGACCGCGAAGCCGACGAGCAGGGCGATGAACAGGGCCTGCAACACGTTTCCGCTGGTCAGTGCCGACAGCAGGGTCTCCGGGATGATGTGCGAGACGAAGTCCATGAGACCGCCGGCCTCGTGCGCCTTCTGGGCCAGTTTCGCGCCCTGACCGGTCGCCTGTGCCGACAGGTGCAGGCCCGATCCCGGGCTCAGCAGGTTGCCGACGACCAGGCCGATCGCCAGCGCCACCGTCGACATGGCGAGGAAGTAGCCGAGCGAGAGGCCGCCGATCTTGCCGACCGTCGCGGCTTTGCGCACCGACCCGATGCCCAGCACGATCGTGCAGAAGATGACCGGGGTGATCATCATCTTGATCAGGTTGACGAACAGGGTGCCGAGGACCGCGATGTCCTTGCCCACCCCGGGTGCGATCAGGCCGACGGCCACACCGCCGACGACGGCGACGAGCACGGCGATGTACAGCCAATGGGTGCGGTCGCGACGGGGCGCTTGATCAGTCATGTCGGGCAGTCCTCCGGCCTCGTTGTCGAAAACTTCTGCAAGGATGTTTGTCCAGAACGTGAGGCACGTCACGCATATGTTCATTTTGTTCGCATATGCGGCGTACTAAAGCCGTGAAATCCCAAGTGGGCCAACACCGCAACCGCGCCAATATGTGTAACTGGCGCGCAGAGGTGGAACAGCGGAGCGGGTGGGCCTACTCGGCTCGGCGCTTCTCCCGAACGGCCAACTCGATGGCACTGCGGTCCAACTTGAAATGCTCGGTCGCTAGTTCGAGTTGCGCCCTTCTCCGCCCGTACATGGTCTTCCACGTTTCCGACAACACCGTTGTATCTGGGCGCCGACCAGTGTTGGAGATGGCCACATCTCTGATCTCGGGCAAGACTTCGTTGTTGATTCGGGCCATGTCGATGCTGATGGCTTCCATGTCTTTTTGCATCGGCGTTCCCTCAAGCAGGGTTCGCGCGGTGAAGAGCGGCGGCTCGACCACCTGAGTCCACCGGGTAAGGAAAGCCTGGAGACGGCCATAGATTTCGTCGCCAAGCGACTCGCCGGGCGGAGCCGCAGGGCTTCGTCCGGAGCGTGGCATCTCCGCATTGAAAAACGCCGGGAGCTCATCCAGATATTCACGGAACACCACAAAGTCCATGGACACCTGCATCAGGGCTGCCCAGACTTCGCCCAGCGCTTTCAGGCATTCACGACGGCGACCCAATTCGTAATCCACCTCGCGGGCGCGCTGACTGCGCGCAGACTCGCGCAATGCGACCGAGATAGCGCCCACCGTTGCCGTCCCGGCGAACCATCCGGAGAGCGGACCCCATTGGGACGCACCCCATTCTGCTCCTACGCCGTAGCCAGCCCAGAAAATCATGAAGACACCGACCGCAAGAACGGCGACGAGCGGCCAGCGATGACGAAGGTCGGTTGCCATGCTCTCCAGGAAGTTGCGCACGCGCCGAGGGTAATCGGCGGCCCTGCCAAATCTGAGGTGTTCGGCCCGACGCCATCGGCGTTGTGCGCAAGCAGTCCCCAGCCCTGGGGACAGTTTGTGGATGGCCTAGCGCGCCGGTTTGGTGCTTACCCAGAGCCAGATGGATCGCCTTGCCTCCTGGTGCATCTCGCGCACTGCCTAGCCGCGCCGACGGCACCGGCCTACACTTGCGGCAGGCGTCCCTGCAGTACCGAGGGCGATGTACATGGCGGGCCAATCGGGTCCTTCTCACGGAGCAGTCATTTCGGCTGCGGTTCCGGTTCATGGCGTGGTGCGCGAAGGCGAGTGCTTTCGCGTTGCTTTGTGATGCGCCATGAAAGGAAAGTCGATGAGTACAGAACAACAACCAGAGACGGCCAGCGGCGAGGCCTCACTAAGCCGGGCCGATGCCCAAGCACTAACCGCCAGTATCAGAACAAGCCTCAACCAGACCTGGGAACTCGTTGTGCAGGCTTGGAATGGTCGTGCCTACAAGGCACTTGGTTACGAGAGCTGGGATGTCTACTGCATCAAGGAATTCGGCTCGTGCCACTTGAAGTTGCCCCGCGAGGAACGTGCCGAGGAGGAATTGTCAATACCTGTGGATCGGCTTGTTTCAGGCGACCTCCGTTCCAGTTGATTCGGTCGGTGCCGAGTCC
>NZ_JBJIAL010000042.1:0-47704 GCF_045310895.1 Mycobacterium sp. SMC-18 | reverse complement strand
ACTCACAACACACACGCGCCACAGAGCGCCTTGAGGCACCCCGCCCCAAAACCGCCTTATTCAGCAGGCTCCTAGGCGTGGTCCTGGTCAGGCCGGCAGCCGACTCAGCCACTCCTCGTCGTTGACGACCTGCCCATCGATGACGACGAGCGGCACCCCCGGCTCCGGAAACTCATGCAGAAGCTTGAGGTTGTTGGCGGCGATGACTTTGGCGTCGTAGCCGACGGGCAGGCCGAGCCGGATCAGGTCCTGCGCCGACTGCGGCGCACCCGCCCGACCAGCCAGCTCGGCCAACTGGTCGTTGCTCAGGTCCGTGTCGCCGCCTTCGCGTGGCTGGTTCTCCTTCGAGAAGATCTGCTGGATGAAGCGCCACGCGACCTCACTCGACTTCGATTCGCCGGCCGCGACGAAGGCTGCGTAGATCGCGCGCCGGTCGTATGTGCCACTGGCCGAGTACTTTTCGAGGAAGTTCACCAAGCGGACGTTCACCCGCAGCGCGCCGCTGTCGATGCGCCGCCCCAGCTCCTCGCCGTCGGACCGGATCAACTTGCCGCTGAACGGGCAGATGGGATCCAGGTAGAGGTCGATCTGCCCGAGCGCGTGCGGGTCACCGATGGAGATGACGTCCCCGGCGGGCGCGGCCGCGGCGGCGTGCGCCTGGCCGGCGATCGGTCCGCCCATGAGCAGCCCGATCAGCAGCCCGACAACGACACCGAGGACACCTCGCCAGTTCACGTTCACGCCTCCATTCTGGCGCAACGGCGCGGCCGCTGGCCGCTAAATTCCGAGACGTCCCGACAACCGATTCAGCCGGTCCGAGCTCGCGTCGTCGAGACCAACGAACTGCACCGTCTTTCCGCGCGACGCGTACTTCATCCGGATCGCATCCAGCGTCGCGACAGACGAGGCATCCCACACCGCGGTGCCCGACAAGTCCACGACGACGTCGGCGGGGTCACCCGCGTAGTCGAACTGATGAACCAGATCGTTGCTCGATACGAAGAACAGGTCGCCGCTCACCCGGTACGTCCCCGGCTCCATCAACGACACCGAGGTGAAATGCGCGACCCGGCGCGCGAAAGCGACCATCGCGGCCAGCACACCGAGCGCGACGCCGATCGCCAGGTTCCCGGTGGCGACGGTCGCGCACACCGTGATGACCATCACAAGAGTTTCGCTGCGCGGCAACACTTTCAGCGTCCGCGGCGCCACGCTGTGCCAGTCGAAGGTGGCCACCGAGACCACGATCATCACCGCGACCAGGGCCGCCATCGGGATCCGGCCGACCAGGTCCCCGAGGGCCAGCACCAGGATCAGGACGAACACCCCGGTGAGTAGCGTCGAGAGCCGCGTCCGGGCGCCGGCGATCTTGACGTTCATCATCGTCTGCCCCACCACTGCGCAACCACCCATGCCGCCGAACAGCGCGGTCACCACGTTGGCGATGCCCTGCCCGCACGCCTCCCGGGTCTTGTTCGACGGCGTATCGGTGATGTCGTCGACGAGTTTGGCCGTCATCAGCGATTCCAGCAGCCCGACCAGTGCTGCCCCCACCGCGTACGGCGCGATGATCTGCAGCGTCTGCAGATCGACCGGCACGTGCGGTATACGGGGCATCGGCAGCGAATCCGGCAGGGCCCCTTGATCTCCCACGTTCGGGACGTGCCACCCGAAGGCCACGACCGCCACGGTCAGCACCAGCACCACGACCAGTGGTGGCGGCACCGCGGTGGTCAGCTTGGGCAGCAGCACCATGATCGCGATGCCCGCCGCGGTGAGCGGATATACCAGCCACGGCACGTCGATCAGGTGCCGAAGCTGGGCGACAAATACCAGGATCGCGAGTGCGTTGACGAAGCCGACCATCACGCTGCGCGGAATGAACCGCATCAACTTGGCGACCCCGAGAAACGCCAGCAGCATCTGGATCACCCCGGCCAACGCGATGGTGGCCACCAGATGCCCGACGCCGTGTTCGTGAGCCACCGGCGCGACGACCAGTGCCACCGCCGCCGTCGCGGCCGACACCATGGCCGGGCGTCCCCCGGCGAACGCGATGGTGATCGCCATGGTCACCGACGAGAACAGCCCAACGCGGGGGTCGACGCCCGCAATGACGGAGAAGGCGATGGCCTCCGGGATCAGCGCCAGCCCGACGACCAGACCGGCCAGCACCTCAGTGCGCAGCACGGCGGGTGAGCGCAGGGACGGCCGGTCGGCACGGGATGTGGACGCGCGGAACCCGAGCAGGGTGATGCTCATCGAATCTCCTTGGCGGAAAGCCAGTTTGGTCAGGCAGCCGGGCGATGGCCGAGGAAGTCCAGGATGTCGCGGCGGCGCCGCTGGTAGGACTCCTCGAATTGCGCCTCGGGCGTGCGGGGTTGCTCGATGGTGATGACATCGGCGACAGTGGCGGGCCGGTGGCTGAGCAGCACAACCCGGTCAGCCAGCAGCAGCGCCTCGTCGACGTCGTGGGTGACGAACAGCAGCGTCATCTTGTGTTGCTCCCACACCGACATCAGCAGCTGCTGCATCTCCAGCCGGGTCTGCGCGTCCAGCGCGCCGAACGGCTCATCCATCAGCATCACCCGCGGCTTGCAGGCCAGAGTGCGGGCCAGCTGCACCCGCTGGCGCATACCGCCTGAGAGCTGGCTCGGCAGGTGATCGAGGTAGGCACCGAGTCCGACCTGCTCGAGCCGTGCCGTCGCCGTCTCCTTGAGCTCCTTGCCGCGCACGCCACGGAGCTTGAGCGGAAACTCGACGTTCTTGAGCGCACTGCGCCACGGAAACAGCGCGTCCTCCTGAAACACCATGGCGCACTGGGCCGCATTGCCGGTGACGGGTGCCCCGTCCACCGTGGCGGTGCCGCCCATGGGCTTGAGCAGCCCGGCCAGCGCCCGCAAGATGGTCGACTTGCCGCAGCCGGACGGCCCGAGGAAGACGACCACTTCGCCACCCTCGATGGCCAGGCTGATGTTGGCGGCGACCACACCATTGAAGCCCAGTTGCAGCTGCTGCAGATCGACGGCGCCGGCGCTCATCGGGCGGCCCTCGGCAGCCAGCGGTTGACCCGCCGTCCGACCCGCTCCACCAACCACGCGGTACCGAGTCCCAGCGCACCGATGGAGATCATGCCGACCACGACACCGGCGTAGTCGAGCAACCCGTAGGCCTGCCACGTGTAGTAGCCGATGCCGTACTGGCCCGAGATCATCTCGGCGCTGACCACGCAGATCCACGCCACACCCATCGCGACCGAGAGTCCGGCGAAGATGCCCGGCAGCGCTCCCGGGATGATCACGTGGAGCAACAACGACATTCGGCCGGCGCCCATGGTCCGTGCGGCTTCCTCCCACACCTTCGGCATCGAGTCCATGGCGTGGATGGTGCTGACCACCACCGGGAAGAACGCGGCGAAGAACGTGATGAACACGATCCCCTGCTCGCTGGATGGGAACAGCAGGATGGTAAGCGGCACCAGCGCGATCGCCGGGATGGGCCGAATCAGTTCGATGAACGGCCGCAACGTCATTCGAGCGATCTCCGAGCGGCCGATCAACACACCCAACCCGATGCCGATCACCGCCGCCAGACCGAAGCCCAGCAGAATGCGCTGCAGGCTCGCCAGCAGGTCGTCATAGAAGCCGCTCGAGCTGGCCCGCGCCATCAGCGTGTGGAACACAGCCTCCGGCGCCGGCATCCGGTTGAAGCGCAACCATGCGACGACGTTGTGGGCCGTCAGCAGATGCCACAGCGTCAGAAAGACGGCAATTGGGATGAGTGGCAGCAGCAGTGCCGGGACCCGCCGTGCGGCGGACGTCGACAGCAGGTCGGCCATTTTGTGCCGCAAAGACTTTCCGGTGCGGTTCGCCGGTGACCACAGTCGAGGGACGGCCAACGTGGGTCTGGTCATGAGCTCGGTCATGCGTTTCCTTTCTCTCCTGATGGTGTGATCAGCCGGCGGTGCGGGACTGCCCGATGGCAGCGGCGTAGCCGACGGAGACTGCTTGTGGGTGATTGGTCCGGTAGGTATCGGCGCCTGCGGCGGTGGCGAAGGGCTTGTACCGCTGGGTCGGCGGCACGGCCGGATCAGCAAGCCAGACAGCGTGATCGGCGAAGATCCGCAGTCCGGTCAACGTGTCGGGTACATAGGAGGCCCGGACGTGCGGTGTCGCGGCCAGGCGGCGCAGCAGACAGCTCGGGGTGGCGGAGACGGCGGTGGCGGTTCCGGACGTCCACACTTCGGAGGCCTGGGCCGTGTCGTTGACCGGCAGTCCGCACACCTCGTCGAATCCGGTGAGCGTCATCGGATTGGCGACACTGGCCTGCCGCTGAGCGTAGTCGGGTCCGAACAGCTGCCGCAGGTATCCGTCGTTGACAAACTTGGGAACGTCGAAGTCCTTTGTCACCGCGCCGCGCCCCACCAGGTAGGCCTTGATCGGCTTGAACGCCGCCAGCACCTGGTCCTTGAGCGTCATGTCGAAGCTCACGAAGCCGTTGGGACCGTTGTAGAGGTAGATCACTTCGGGCTCGATCCCGGTCAGCGCACTGACCCGCAGGGCCGACTTGAGCGGATGGGCGACGATCTCGTCGGTGGTGCTCTTCATCGCCCGCAGGAACGCCGCCATCACCTCGGGATGGCCGTCGACGAACTGCCGGCGCGCGACGACACCGTGGAAGGTGGGCACATTGTTGTCGCCGCCGTCGTAGAGCAGACGCCCCTGATTGCGGTAGATCACCAGTTGTGGCCACGGCACGAACTGCGCGAGGGCGTCGACCTGACCGCCGTCGATCGACGACGCTCCGACCGACGGATCCTGATTGACGATGTGCAGCGAGTCCTTGTTGATGCCAACGGTTTTCACCGCGGTGGATAGCATGCCGTCGCCGGCCGAGCCGAGGCTGGTGGACACCTTCTTACCGGTCAGGTCGGCGAGCGTGCGCGCCGACGAGTCCGACCGCACCACGACCTGATTGAGCGAACCACGCAGGTTGTAACCGGTGGTCGCGACCAATTCCGTTGCCGCGTCATCGTATTTGCGCGTCTTGGAGCCGTTGGTGAGCAGCGGGTAGTCGCCCATCGATCCGATGTCGACATGTGTGGCGATCATCTGCGCCGTCAGCGGCGCACCGGACGCGAAGTCCTGCCACACCACGCGATATTTCGTGTTGGTCGCCGCGCCCAGTTGCTTGAGCTGGTTCTCGAAGTCACCGCGATCGCGCAGCAGCGTGCCGGCGTTGACGGTGTTGATGGTCTTGGATTGGTAACCGACGTTGACGACGACGGTCGGTTCCGACAGCATGCCGCACCCCGTCAGCAGTTGGGCCCCACCAACCGTGAGTGCGGTCAGCAGAGCAACCGAGCGGGCCTGCCACGGGCTGCCAGTTCGCTGTTGCTTGTCCATGTCCACAAGGGTCAACCGCTTCTGTTACCTCGCTGTCATCTGAGGTTGCGCGGTAGTTACGCCATCTACGAGGGCCGAAACCGCAGGTCAGGCACCCATTCGCGCCGATTGCGCCGCGCCGCCGATACCGTGAATTAACACTCTGTTACGCCACCTCGAGCGCCCTGGCGTGACACAGAGTTATCGGAAAGTCTTGTAGCCATGGACATTTCGAGCGTGACGTCCACGCGTACCCCGATCGAGCCCGACTACCGGTTCACCCTCGCCAATGAGCGTACGTTCCTGGCCTGGCAACGCACATCGCTCGGGCTGATGGCCGCCGCGGTGGCCGTCGTCCAGTTCATGCCGGAGCTGGCGATACCGGGCTTACGGCACGTGCTGGGCGTCGGCGTCGGCGCCATGGCGGTGCTGACGGCGGTCACGGGACTGCGGCGCTGGACCCAGGTGGACCGGGCCATCCGCAACGACGAGCCCCTGCCGCCGGCCTCCGCCCCCACGTTCCTGACCACCGGACTGGCGCTGATCGGACTGATCACCATCGTCCTGGCGATCAGCGCCACGGTGCGATGACGCTGGCCCCGGATCGCGGCCTGCAGTCCGAACGCACGGCGCTGGCGTGGAATCGCACGGGGCTGGCGATCGCGACCTCGGGTGTTCTGGTGTTGCTGCGCAACGCCGATACGTTCCACGGCGGTCACGACGCGACGCGCATCGTCCTCGTGGCCGCTGTCGCGGTGCTCGCCGCCGTGGTGTGCGGCTTCGGCGCGAGCCGGCGCCGGCAGTTGGCCCGCGGACACTATTCTGCGATGCGGTACCTGCCGGCGGTCGGTCTCGCAGTGATCGCCGAGGGCATGCTGGTGCTGATGTACCTCATGCCGCTTGGCTAGGGCGTCTCGATTTGGCGCCGTCGCTCCTCCTCGATGGTGTCGCCAGTCTGACGAGTCGCTGACCTGACCGATGCCGCTGCGTCCACCTGATGAGCCGGCCGGACCTCTGTGCTCATCATGTCGCATCCGGAGCTGTCAGCTGAGGCTGACAAGGTCAGCCTGTGTTGACATCGTCAGCGCACGTTGACGGGTCCAGACCGCACATGCCGCAGGGAGAGACGACGTGCGGGCCAATCAACGCGAAGTGATGTCGACCAACACAGACCGGTACCCCTTTGGCACATGTGGAACTGGACACAAGGGTTTGTCTTTGTGAGATAAACGCTGGTCCCTCACACGTCGAGGAAACGAATGTCCTTGGCGTTACGCACGATAAAGCTTCGGCGCGCTTCGACGTCCTCACCCATCAGGATCGAGAACAGTTCGTCGGCGGCCGCGGCGTCGTCGAGTGTCACCTGACGCAGGACGCGGATGGACGGATCCATGGTGGTCTCCCACAGCTCCTTGGCGTCCATCTCACCCAGACCCTTGTAGCGCTGGATACCGTCGTCGGTGTTGATCTTCTTCCCCGCTGTGAGCCCCGCGTCCAGGAGTGCATCACGGTGCCGGTCGGAATACGCGAATTCCGGTTCACCGCGTTGCCATTTCAGCTTGTACAGCGGCGGCTGCGCCAGAAACACGTGGCGATACTCGATGAGGGGTCTCATGAAGCGGAACAGCAGCGTCAGCAGCAGCGTCGAGATGTGCTGACCGTCGACGTCGGCGTCGGCCATCAGCACGATCTTGTGATACCGCAGCTTGGAGATGTCGAACTCGTCGTGAATACCGGTGCCCAGGGCCGTGATGATGGCCTGGACCTCGTTGTTCTTCAGCACGCGGTCGATGCGCGCCTTCTCGACGTTGATGATCTTGCCGCGCAGCGGCAGAATCGCCTGGAACATCGAGTCCCGGCCGCTCTTGGCCGAACCACCGGCCGAATCGCCCTCCACCACATACAGTTCCGACTTCGTCGGGTCGGTGGAGCGGCAGTCGGCCAGCTTGCCGGGCAGACCCCCGATGTCGGTCGCGCTCTTGCGCCGCACCAGCTCCCGCGCCTTCCGCGCGGCGACACGGGCCTGCGCCGACGACGCCACCTTGGTGACGATGACCTTTGCCTCCGCTGGATTCGCCTCAAACCAGTGCGTCAGCTCCTCATGACAGACCTTCTGCACAAAGGACCGGATCGCGGCATTCCCGAGCTTGGTCTTGGTCTGCCCTTCGAACTGCGGCTCAGCCACTTTCACGGAGACGATGGCGGCCAGTCCCTCCCGGATGTCGTCACCGGTGAGGTTCGGGTCTTTGTCTTTCAGCAGTTTCTTGTCTTTGGCGTACTTGTTCACCACTGAGGTCAGCGCCGCGCGGAAACCTTCTTCGTGGGTACCACCCTCGTGCGTGTTGATGGTGTTCGCGAAGGTATGCACCGACTCCGAGTAGCCGGCGTTCCACTGCATCGCGACCTCGACCTGATGTCCGTCTCCCGCGCCGTCGAACGCGATGATGCTCGGCTGGATGGGCTCTTTCACGCGGTTGAGGTGCTGGACGTAGTCGATCAGCCCGCCGGGGTGGTGGAAGACGCGGGTGTCGGCGTCATCGCGGCGCCGGTCGGTCAGCGACAGCACCAGCCCCTTGTTGAGGAATGCCATCTCCTGCAGGCGGCGCGCAATGGTCTCGGCGCTGTACTCGGTGGTCTCGAAAATCTCTGGGTCCGACCAAAATCGGACCGTGGTGCCGGTGCGGGTCGACGGCGTGCCCTGCTGCAGGGTGCCGGGCACCGAGCGGTCGTAGTGCTGGGACCATTCGTACCCGTCCCGGTGGATACACACCTCGAGCCGCGTCGACAACGCGTTCACCACCGAGACGCCGACGCCGTGCAGGCCACCGGACACCTGGTAGGAGTCGCCGTCGAACTTGCCGCCGGCATGCAGTTGGGTCATCACGACGTCGACGGTGGGAATACCGGTGGCGTGCATGGCGACCGGGATACCGCGGCCGTCGTCGCTGACCTCGACGCCGCCGTCGGCGAGCAGCGTGACATCGACACGGCTGGCGTGGCCGGCCATGGCCTCGTCGACGCCGTTGTCGACCACCTCCCACACCATGTGGTGCAGGCCGCGCTCGCTGGTCGACCCGATGTACATGCCCGGGCGTTTCCGGACGACGTCGAGCCCTTCGAGGATCGTGATCGATTGGGCGCCATAGCTGGACACGGCTGCACTCCTTCGACAGTCGGGCACGGCCCCCGACGTGCGGGGGCCGTGCTGGGCTGGTGCTATTGGTTGCGGGCAGGGACGAAATCGATGGGCGCTCCGGCCGGGATGAGTTGTTCGGTTTCGACGCTGGCCTCGAATTCCTGGATGAACCGGTAGGCGTGTTGCATCACCCACCACCGCACCCAGGTCTGGTTGACGGCCTCGCGTTCCTTCGGGTCCTCGAGGAGGTTGGTGATGCGGGCGAAGCCCAGCGGGATTTCGGGGTCGTGGAAGTGCTGCTGCCGTTTGAAGTTGATCTTGAACTGCGACCACTTCACCGCGTGCAGCTCCTCGTTGAGCCAGACCATGCAGCCGTCGCGCTTGGATTCCTCTGCACCGCCGAAGAATTCGCGTTGGTCGATGCCGTCGATGATGCGGTCGTCGGGCACGTCGCAGCCCACCCAGCGCAGCAGGGTCGGGAACATGTCGGTGACGTGCACCATCTCGTTGCTCTCGCGCACCGGCACGTGACCGGGCCAGCGGATCAGGCACGGCGTCCGGATGCCGCCCTCAGCAGAGCTGAAGTAGGAGCCGTCGAAGAAGCCCGCGGTACCCCGGCCGGCCAGATGGTCCTCGGCGCCGTTGTCGCCGGCCATGATCACGATGGTGTTGTCCTCGATGCCCAGCTCGGCCAGGTAGTCCAGGATGCTGCCGAAGTCGTGGTCGAGCATCAGCAGTGAGTCGCCCCAGTTGCCGTTGGTGCTCTTGCCCTTGAACTCGGGACGGACCTCCATCGGGAAGTGCATCAGCGAGTGGTTGTGGTACAGGTAGAAGGGCTTTCCAGCGTCGACGCTGCGCTTCATGAAAGCCTTTGCCCGGCGGTCGTATTCGCCGTCCACCTCACCCTTGAGTTTGACCGTGAGCTGTTGGTCGGTGTCCTTGACGCCGCCTTCCTTGGTGCCGTCGTACATGTAGGAGTAGCCGTCGCGTTCGGCTTTGTACCAGGGGTCGTCGGGCCACAGGCATTCGTCGTAGGTGCGGGCCGGGCCGTACCACTCGTCGAAGCCGTGATCGGTCGGCCAGCGGCCGTCCTCGGCGCCGATGTGCCACTTGCCGAAACATGCGGTGGCATAACCGGCTTCGGACAGGATGTCGCCCATGGTGCGTTCCCACGCGACGATGCCGCCGCCGTTGCCGCCGAGGGCGATGGTGTGGTTGCCGGACCGGATCGGGTACCGGCCCGTCATCAACGCCGATCGCGTTGGCGTGCACTGCGGTTCGACGACGAAGTGCGACAGTTTCAGCGATTCGGCGGCGAAGGCGTCCATTCGGGCCGTGTCGGCGCCGCGCAGAATGCCGCCGCCGTAGCAGCCGAGCTCTCCCATGCCGAGATTGTCGACGTGAAAATAGACGATGTTGGGTTGTTCGGGCATGGCTGTACTACCTCTCTATCGATTGCGTTAATCGGTAAGGGGTTCGGGTGATTGATTGCAGAGGTGCCGACTACGGTGGCGGCGGCGCGGAATCTCTTGCGGCGGTGGTGATCAACGAACAGCGGTCGCCGCGGTACCGCACGGTCTCGAGGTCGAAGGGTGTGCCGTCTTCGAGGTGGGTCAGCCGGTGTAGCAGCAGAAGCGGTGCGCCAGGACGGATTTGCAGGAGCTTGGCGGTGTCGGCGTCGGCCGAGACCGATTCCACGGTGATCTCGGCCCACCCCAGGCGCATCCCGAGTTCGGTCTCGATCAGCGCGAAGACGTCCTGGTCGGCCAGATTGGCGTCGACGGGGATGGCCCCGATCCGCAACGACGTGGTGTCCAGGGACAGTGGTACGCCGCCGACCGACCGCAGGCGCTCGATGAAGAGAATCGGCGCACCCTCGGGCACTTGGAGTTTCGCCGCGACGAACGGCGAGGCGACCGACTCACGCGCCGACATCACGGTGTTCTCCACCGGAAGTTGATGCCCGGCAAGCGATTCGGCGAGGCCTTCCAGTCGGTCGATCCGCTGGCTGAGCTTCGCGCCGGTGACGAACGTCCCGGCGCCCTGCACCCGGGTGATCAGCCCCTCACCGCGCAGCAGCTCCAGCGCCTCACGAATTGCGTTGCGACTCACGCCCAATTCGGCGGCCAGCTCGTTCTCCGGCGGCAGCATCGGCCGCGCCGCGGCCAAGCCTCCGTACACACCGTCGAGGATCTGGCCGCGCAACACATCACGCGCCCACCGGGCCGCGTCGGCGCGGGTGCCCGCATACTCCCGGGCCGCAGGACGGGGAAAGTCCTTCGGCGGGATGTGCGGGCGGCGGGTCATGACCTCACTGTGCCACCGATGACCACGGGTGGCGATACGTACAGTGTTACGCCACCTGATCTCACGTAAAGCCCTAGGCCAGGGACTATGCGGCGGCGTTTGGGCGCCGCTTTCGCCACCTCAGTCGGCGATGCAGCGGAAGCCGATGTGCGACGTCGCGCTGTCCTGCGACTGCGACGACCGCGCCGCGGGCCGGTAACGGTGGCAGTATTCCGGCGCGCACAGGTGCGAGCCGCCCTTGAGGGTCTGCATCACCGACGGGTCACCGCCGGGCGGCGGACAGCAGCCGGACACTTCAGGAGCGGCGCTGTGCCGTGGCGTGTACCGGGTGGTGGTCCATTCCCACACATTGCCGATCATGTCGAACAACCCAAAATCGTTGGGCGGGAACGTGCCAACCGGAGACGTGCCGACCCAGCCTCGTGCTCCCGTGTTGCGGTACGGGAATCGGCCCTGCCACGTGTTGGCCATCAGCTGGCCGTCCGGCCGCACTTCGTCACCCCAGGCGTAGGCCGTGGTCGCACCCGCGCGCGCGGCGTACTCCCACTGCTCTTCGGTGGGCAGCCGCCGGCCTGCCCAGGCCGCGTACGCTGCAGCGTCCGGGTAGGCGACCTGCACCACCGGATGATCGAGGCGGTCGGCGATCGACGACTCCGGCCCGAACGGATGCTGCCAACTTGCCCCGGGCACCCACGCCCACCATTGCCGCCAATTACGCAGATCGACCGGGCCCGCCGTGGGGTGGAACACCAACGCCCCGGGAACGAGCTCATCAGCGGGAACGCCAGGAAAGGCGGCTGGGTCCAGCTCCTGCTCGGCGACGGTGACATACCCGGTGTCCGCGACGAATTCGGCGAACTGACCGATGGTGACCGGGTGCCGTTCGATCGAGAACGGCGCGACGGTCACCTCGTGCACCGGCGCTTCCTCGGGGTAGAAATCCTGTGAACCCATGCGGTACGACCCGCCGGGGAGCGCAGCCAGTTCCGTGAGCATTCCGACAGGTTAACCAGCCGACGGACGATGCGCCTGCGAGGTTTCGCGCCACAGCGCTCCCCCGATGCACCACACTGGGTTCATGACGGACACCGCCGCCACCCGCGTCGCGGTCTACCTCGACTTCGACAACATCGTCATCTCCCGCTACGACCAGGTCCACGGCCGCAACTCATTTCAGAAAGACAAGGCCAAGGGACTCGATCCCGACAAACTGACCCAAGCCACCGTCGACGTCGGCGCGGTCCTCGACTTCGCGTCATCCTTCGGCACGCTGGTGCTCACTCGCGCGTACGCCGACTGGTCCGCTGACGTCAACGCGGGCTACCAGCAGCAGCTCGTCGGCCGGGCCGTCGACCTCGTTCAGCTGTTCCCGGCAGCCGCCTACGGCAAGAACGGCGCCGACATCCGGCTCGCCGTCGACGCCGTCGAAGACATGTTCCGACTGCCCGACCTCACCCACGTGGTGATCGCCGCCGGCGACTCGGACTACATTCCGCTGGCCCAGCGCTGCAAGCGGCTCGGCCGGTACGTGGTCGGCATCGGCGTGGCCGGCTCCTCGAGCCGCGCGCTCGCCGCGGCCTGCGACGAGTTCGTCACCTACGACGCCCTGCCCGGCGTGCCCGTCCGCGAGCCTTCTCCAGAACCGGCCAAACGCACACGCCGCAGCACCAAGACCGAGCACGACCCCCAGGCTGCCGCCACCGCCCTGCTGACTCGCGCGCTACATATCGGGCTGGAGAAGGACGACGTCGACTGGCTGCACAACTCGGCGGTCAAGGCGCAGATGAAGCGCATGGATCCGTCATTCAGCGAAAAGGCTTTGGGATTCAAGTCTTTCAGTGACTTCTTGCGCTCGCGCACCGACGTCGTCGAGTTGGACGAGAGCTCGACGACGCGGATGGTGCGGCTGAAGAGCGCGCAGTAACGCAGAAAGAGTGCGGGCGGTGGGACTCGAACCCACACGCTCTTTCGAACACGGGCACCTAAAGCCCGGGCGTCTGCCAGTTCCGCCACGCCCGCAACACGACGAGGATAGCGCGGCCGCGGCACCCTGAACCTGGCGGCTGGCCGCCGTAGGTTGTGGCGGCGGCCGACAGGTAACCACGTACCCCGCCGATCGGCGCCCTAGCAGGCACGAATCGCAAACCCAAACCCCCGCGCGGTACCGTTGCCATATGTCCACTACACGGCGTAGGAGGCCGGCGCTCATCGTGCTGGTGACCGTCGCTGCCCTGGGCTGCATGGCCCTGGCCTGGTGGCAATGGTCGCGGTTCCAGTCGAGCGCCGGCACCTTCCAGAACCTGGGCTACGCCCTGCAGTGGCCGATGTTCGGCGCCTTCTGCTTCTACGGCTACTACAAGTTCGTGCGCTACGAAGAAGCTCCACCCGAGCAGCAGCCCAAGAACGAGCCCACCGAAATCCCCGAGGGCCTGCTCCCCGAGCGCCCCAAGGCCGCCAAAGACACCGCGGACCCTACCCTCAACGAATACAACGCCTACCTGGCCGAACTGGCCGAGAACGACAAACAGGACAGGACCACCACATGACCGAGTCGCAGCCGACCACCCTGTCGAAAGACACCATCCGCAAGGCGCTGACCGCCTACCGCGTGATGGCCTGGGCGACCGGTCTCTGGCTCATCGCGCTCTGCTACGAGCTGGTCGCGCACTACATCTTCAACGACGCCAGTCTCAACTGGATCGGCATCGTCCACGGCTGGGTGTACTTCGCCTACCTGCTCTGCACGTTCAACCTGGCGGTCAAGGTCCGCTGGCCCCTCGGCCAGACGATCGGCGTCCTGTTCGCCGGCACCGTCCCGCTCGTCGGCATCATCGTCGAGCACTTCCGCACCGAAGACGTGAAGAAGCGTTTCGACCTCTGAAGCCAGAGACGCGCCGCGACTGTAACCACAGGGCGGAAATCGAGCCCGATGGCCGCCCTGGCGTTACGGTCGCGGGCCCACTGAACCGACCGTCACGATGCTTGCCGCCCAGCGGGCCATACCGCGTCTGTCAGGTCTCGCGAGAGACGGATCGTCACGTCATCGGCCGCACCACGCGATGCCCTCGCAGACGCGATCCTGCGCAGCGCGACGCCGCTGGGATCGCGGGAGGTAACTCGAATGACAAGCCAACCCATCTCGATCATCTCTTCGATCCGCGCAATGTCCTTGCGAACCTGATCGGGGTCCATGTGGTGCCGCCCCTCGTACTCAGCCGCGACCTTCAGGCCCGGCCACGCGAGATCAACCACGCCGATCAGCACGCCGAATTCGTTGTAGATGGGGTGCTGGCTGACTGGCCGAGGGAAGCCCGCTTTCACGATCAATAGCCGCAACCGCGTCTCACCTGGCGAATCGGCGCCGGGATCGACCAGCCCAATCGTCACCCTGGCTTGTTTCAGTCCCCGCTGCCCAGGATGGCGTTCGATCGCGGCCTGCATGTCTGCGACGGTCAAGCGCGCCGCGTGTGCCAGCGCGTCGATGGCGGCGACCGCTACGTCTTCTCGGCACCTGCGGGCCAGATCGACGGCCGTGCGTAATGGAGTGGTCAGTCGCATCTCGCCGATCGTGCACACCTCGTCACCATCCAAAGTGTCCGCCCACACCACAATGCCACGCGCGGGCCGACGATTACTGTGAATGATGTTGGCCGGCAACGCCGAATCGATGTACCGAGCCCCGTGGAGCGCGGCTGCCGAGAAGCCTGCGAGCACCCCCGTGCGTCGGGAACGCAGCCATGCTGCTTTCGCGCGAAGGATCGCGTTCGGTCGTGTACCCCGTGGCACGTACACGTCCTGGTGCACGGCAACGAAATTCGTTCGCAATTGATGACGCGTCAGCATCCCGGCCGCCAACGCCTCACTGCCGATGAACGGCTCCCCCATGCTGGCAGTGTGCCCACTCGTCGGCCGCTGACCAAGGCCTGTCGGCGTAGCCCTGTGGATAAACGAGCCACGGCGGCCGCGAGCGTAACGCCAAGGCGGAAATCGAGACCGAAACCCGCACTGGCGTTACGGTCGCGCTAGTCACACCTCAACCCAGGTACTTGAGCACCTCGACTGCCAACTGCTCGCCCCGGTCCTCCTGCAGGAAGTGCGAGGCCCCTTCGATCCGCACCTGCTCGTCGACCGTCGGGATCAGGTCGACGAACGCCTCGCCTGCCCGCGGATATGGGAACACCGGGTCCTGGTCGGAGAACGCCACCAGCGCCGGCTTCTCCCACCGCGACAGCGCATCGGTGACGGCCTTCATCTCCGTCGCACCCGCGGCGTCCTCCGCGATCGGCACCAATAGCGGGAACTGTGCGGCACCGGCCTTCGATTCCACGGTCGGGAACGGCGCGTCGTAGGCAGCGACAACCTCGGGTGACAGGTCGGTCGTCGTCGCACCCTGAATCACGAAGCCGACGGGCAGGTCTGGATTGGCCTCCGCGAACGCGCGCCACGCTATGAAGCCTTTCGACACCCGGCCGGTGAACAGCCCGGTGTTGAAAATCGCCAGTGCGCCAACCTGATCCGCGTTCTCTACAGCCCAGCGCAAGCCGATCGGCCCGCCCCAGTCCTGCACGACGACGGTGGCGTCCTGCAGCCCCAGCCCGCCCAGCATCTGGGTCACCAACTCCACGTGCCGGTCGTAGCTGTACCACCGCCGGTCGGTGGGCTTGTCCGAACGGCCGAAGCCCGCGTAGTCAGGGACGATCACCCTGTGGCCCGCCTCGACGAACGGGCCGATCATCTTGCGGTACAGGTACGCCCACGTCGGCTCGCCGTGGAAACAGACGATGGGCTTGCCGTCCCGCGGCCCCTCGTCGAGATAGTGCAGACGCAACCCGTCGACGTCGACGTAGTTGGGGGCGAAGTCGTAGCCCGGCAGATTCGCGAAGCGTTCGTCGGGTGTACGGAAGACCTCAGCGGTAGTCATGTCGTCAACTTGCCACTTCTTGACCGACCGGTCAACTATTAAATACGATTCTCAGGTGCCCCGAAGTTCCGACGCCCGCGACCGCCTGGTCGCCACCGCCGCACGGCTGTTCCTCGAACGCAGCTACCAAGCCGTCGGCGTCGACGAACTCTGCCGCGCGACCGACATCAAAAAGGGCAGCTTCTATCACTACTTTCCGTCGAAATCAGAGCTCGCCAAAGCCGTTGTCGACTTACACGCCAAGGCATTTCAACGCCAGCTGACCGACTCCCCCGCCGCGACGCCCGCCGATAAGTTGCATGCCATCCCGGACGCCATCGGCGCCATCCAGTCGGCCCTCGAAGCGCAATTCGGCCGTGCCGTGGGCTGCCCCTTCGGCAACTTCGCCGCGGAGCTGTCCACCACCGACGACGATCTGCGCGAGCATCTGGCCCACACCCTCAAGACGATGGAACACCACATGGCGGTCATCGCCACCGAGGCTGCAGCGGCAGGAGCGCTGCGCCCCGGCACCGATCCGCAGCAGCTCGCGCACGCACTACTCGCGCAGTATCAGGGCATCATCCTGCTGGCGAAGCTCAACGATTCCGGCGTCGCGCACCTCGCTCCCGCACTGCATGGCTTCATCGACGGCTATCTGACCGAGCCGAGCAATCTCTGACGCTGGCTACCGTCGAGACCAACTGAGTGGCGGAAAACGGCCTCGATGATCGCCGCGCAGTTGGTCTCGGCAACTTCGTCACGACGCCTGGCCCCACAACGCGCCATTGAAACGCAGATCGACGTCGTCGTCCGCCACTCCCCGCGCTGCACGTGCACGGGCGATCCGTCGCAGCACCACGCCCGCAGGGTCGCGCGACGTCACCCGGATGACGAGCCAATCCATTTCGACCATCTCCTCGACCCGCGCGATGTCCTTACGAACCTGCTCGGGATCCATGTGATGCCTACCCTCGTACTCGACGGCGATCATCAAATCCGGCCATGCGAAGTCGACAACGCCGATCAAGGAGCCGTACTCGTTGCACACCGGATACTGGCTCTCCGGTTTCGGGAATCCGGCCCGAATGATCAACAACCGCAACAACGTTTCTTGCGGCGACTGTGCCTTTGGGTCAACGAGCGCTACGGTTTTGCGCGCCTGCACGATCCCCCGCTTGCCATTGTGACGCTCCGCTGCTGCCGCAATGGCGGCAACCGACAGCCTGGCGGCCCGCGCCAAGGAATCAATCGCCGCGACAGCTGGATCCTCCGGAAGTCTGCGCGCCAGATCGACCGCGGTGCGCGATGCGGTCGTCAGACGCATCTCACCGATCTGGCATATGTCGCCATTGTCGAGGTCGTCCTCCCAGACCACAACGCCCCGCGCGGGGCGGCTATACCGGTCGAAAATGTGCGCAGGGCAATCCGCGCCGATAAACCGCGCGCCATGAAAAGCCGCAGCGGAGTAGCCACCGAGCACACCCCGGCGCTTCGACCGCAGCCACGCCGCTTTCGCGCGCATGATCGCGGTCGGCCTCGTGCCTCTCGGCACGTAGACGTCCTTGTGCACGGCGACAAAGTTCGTCCGCAACTGATGCCGGGTCAGGCGTCCTGCCGACAACGCCTCACTCCCTATGAATGGCTCCCCCACCGGTGCAGTGTGCGCAGCCGCGCGCAGCTCTCGCCATTACGAGCGAGCTGAGCCTGTGGATAACTCCGGCGAAACCAACCGGATGGCGGAAATCGGGCTCGCCAATCGCCATTCAGTTGGTCTCGGCGACTTCGTGCGACAACGCGCCCTCAGGAACCAGCCAACTCCCGCAGCGCCGGCACCAGCTGCGCCAGCGCCCGTCCGCGGTGTGACGCCGCATCCTTCTCCGCCGGCGTCAGCTCCGCCGCCGACACCGAACCACCGGCGGGCACGAAGATCGGGTCATAACCGAAACCACCCGAACCCCGCGGCTCACGCGCGATGGTGCCCGGCCATTCGCCCCGCACCACCACAGAACCCGACGACGACACCAGCGCGCAGCACGACACAAACGCGGCACCGCGACGCTCGTCCGGCACGTCCTGAATCTGGCCCAACAACAGCGTCAGGTTCGCCGCGTCATCCCCGTGCCGCCCGGCCCACCGGGCCGACAACACCCCGGGCATGCCGTTCAGCGCGTCGACCGAAACCCCGGAATCGTCTGCGACACAAGGGATTCCAGTGGCCGCAAAGCCATCACGAGCCTTAGCCAACGCGTTCTCTTCAAACGTCGCGCCGGTTTCGGGTGCCTCGGGGAACGCCGGCACATCGTCCAACGACAACAAGTTCAGACCCGTGATGCCTGCGGCGTCCAGCACCCGTCGCAACTCCACAAGCTTCTTCGCGTTGCGCGAAGCGACGAGGAGCTCAGGCACCAAACGCCTTCTTGGCCGGCGCTGTCGACTCCGGCAGCACACCCGGGTACGGCAACTCCAGCGCCTCACGCTGCAGCGCGAACAACTGGTCGCACGCCGCCAGCGCGGCATCGAGAAGCTTGTCCAGCGTCGACCGCGGGAACGTCGCACCTTCGCCGGTGCCCTGCACCTCGACCAGGGTTCCGGTGTCGGTGGCGACGACGTTCATGTCGACCTCGGCGCGCGAGTCCTCCGTGTAGGGCAGGTCCGTGCGGACCCGGCCGTCGACCACGCCGACCGACACGGCTGCGATGGCACACGACAGCGGGCGCGGATCCTTCAGTCGTCCGGCGGCGGCCAGATAGGTGACGGCGTCAGCCAGCGCCACGTAGGCGCCGGTGATCGCTGCAGTGCGGGTACCGCCGTCGGCCTGCAGCACGTCGCAGTCGATGGCGATGGTGTTCTCGCCGAGGGCGCTGAGGTCGATGCACGCGCGCAGCGAGCGGCCGATCAATCGGCTGATCTCCTGGGTCCGTCCGCCGACGCGACCCTTCACCGACTCGCGGTCGGAGCGGTCATGCGTGGCGGCCGGCAGCATCGCGTATTCGGCGGTCAGCCAGCCCAGCCCGGAACCCTTGCGCCAGCGCGGCACACCTTCGGATACCGAAGCGGTGCACATGACCCGCGTCTCGCCGAACTCCACCAATACCGACCCTGCCGGGTGCTTGGTGAATCCTCGGGTGATCTTTACCGGGCGGAGTTCGTCGTCAAGGCGACCGTCTTCTCGTCTGGACACCCGACAACCCTAGCGGGCCGCCGTCAGCGCGGCGGCGGCTTACCGGCTGGTGATGTCGAACGACTCGTTGCACACCACGGCGTGCACGGGTCCGTCGAACTCGGCTTTGGCCTCGCTGATGACGTCCTCGCGGGACGTCCACGGCGGGATATGCGTCAGCAGCAGCTCTTTGACGCCGGCCTCGCGGGCCGCACGCCCGGCCTCGGTGCCGGACAGGTGCAGCTTCGGCGGACGGTCCGGCGAGTCGGTCCACGACGCCTCGCACAGGAACACGTCGGCGCCACGGGCCAGGTCGATCAACGCGTCGCAGTAGCCAGTGTCGGCGGAGTAGACGAGCGTCGCGCCGGACGGATCGGTGAAGCGCATGCCATAGGACTCGGTCGGGTGGCACACCAGTCGCGGCGTCACGGTCAGCGAGCCGATCTCCACGTCCTGGCCGTCGACCCAGACCTGAATGTCGAAGATGTCGGTGATGTCGTCGATCTCGCCGCCCTCGGGCGACGACGCCGCACCCAGCCGGTGCCAGGTGGCCGCCGGGCCGAACATCAGCGCGCGGCCAACCGGAGGATTCGGGTGATACCGACGCCAGACGAACAGCCCCGGCAAGTCCAGACAATGGTCGGCATGCAGATGTGACAGCAATATATTTACGGCGCCCGGATCAGCATGACGCTGCAGTGCGCCGAGTACGCCCCCACCGAAGTCGATAACCATCGGCGTGGTGTCCGGAGCGGTCAGCAGATAGCCCGAGGCCGGAGAATCCGGCCCACCCACGCTGCCGGAGCAACCGAGAATGGTGAGGCGCACACCCCTAGCTTGCCACGTCAACACGTCCTGCGACGAAAAGACGGCACCATTGGGCGGCCAGTTTCTCGATTGGTCCCGAAAGCGATACCGGTCACGCTTCCGGCAACACCGCGTGCGGCGAATTCGAAATTCAGCAAATTACGTCGGAATCGACGGCAGAGCTGAACCCTTACGCCGTTCGCGCGCTTCCCTTTCCGGACTGCTCAGCAAATACGCGGCGAACACGCCCGCGATGCCACCGCACAGATGGCCCTGCCACGACACGCCGAATGTCCCCGGCAGCGCGCCCCACAGCACACCCCCGTACACGAACAACACGATGATGCCGACGACGATCTGCCACGCGTGCCGCGTGAAGAACCCGAACACGATGAGGAACGTCAGCCATCCGAAAATCAGCCCGGACGCCCCGATGTGGACGGACTCCACACCGCGCGGCGCACCGATGTTGCCGATCAGCCAGGTGCCGAAGCCACCGAGAATCCAGATGATCAGCGTCGCCCCGAGGAAGCGGCCCATGCCCGCAAGCGTCACCAGGAACCCGAGCACCAGAGCCGGGCCGGTGTTCGCGATCAGGTGCGCCCAGTCGGCGTGCAGCAGCGGCGCCCACAAGATGCCCCAGAGCCCGTCGGTCTCCAGCGGCCGGATGCCGTCCTGATTCAGCTCCTGGTTGTGCAGCGCGTCCCAGCCCTCGATGAGCCACAGCAGCGCGACGAAGCTGATGATCGTGACGCCGCCGACCTTCCACGGCGCAGGCGGCTTCGGCTTCGACGACGTGGGCGACAGGTCGTACGTCATGCGCGCTCCGCTCCGCTACTCGCTGGCGTCATAGAGCCAGGTTACCGGCGCGGCGCCTTATCCGAAGGCTCCCGGCAGCAGGCCGCGGTAGGTCGGGATATCGGCGATCGACTCGGCGGCCAGCACGCCGACCATCACGGCGGTCGCGAGCGCGTCGGCGGCGGCCGCCCCGATCTCGGAGATGAGTCGCGTCTCCGGGTTCATCTGTTCCGGCGTCGCGGGGTCCGGCTCGATGCGGACCCGCCCGGTCGCGAGCGCGAAGACGGTGTCACCGTCGACGGCGGTGTGCGCCGGACGGATGGTGTGGGCGAGGCCGTTGTGCGCGGCGACGGCCACCTTCTTGCATCCGGCCGGGCTGAGGGCGGCGTCGGTCGCGACGACGGCGATGGTCGTGTTGAGCGGCTTCGGGTCCTTCACGCGGATGCGGTACGCCTCGATCTGGTCGGACGGCGGAGGCTGTAGCCCGAAACGCGCGATCTGGTCGGCCGCCCAGGGCAGGCCGGTCTGCGGGTCGACGACGTGGCCCGCCGCATTGACGATGACGAGCGCGCCGACGGTGACGCCGTTGTCGAGCGTCACCGACGCCGTGCCGAGACCACCCTTGAGCGCCCCGGCCCGTGCACCCGCGCCCGCGCCCGCGTTGCCGGTGCGCACGTCGGTGCCGGCGTTGGCGACGGCTGCGTAGCCGAACTCCGCCGTCGGCCGTTTCGCCCACGCGCCGACGGGCAGATCGAAGATCACCGCCCCTGGCACGATGGGCACCCGACCGCCGGGCATCTTCACCCCGCGGTCGTGCTCCTCGAGCCACGTCATGACGCCGTCGGCGGCGGCGAGCCCGAAGGCGCTGCCGCCGGTGAGGACGATCGCGTCGACGTGCTGCACGCTGTTGGACGGGTCGAGCAGGTCGGTCTCGCGGGTGCCGGGCGCTCCCCCACGCACGTCGACCGCCCCGATGGTCCCTGGCGGAGCGAGGACGACGGTGGTGCCGGTGGCCCAGCCGCCGCCCAGGGTGGCGTCTTCGATGCGGTCGTGATTGCCGACGAGGATGCCGACGACGTCGGTGATGGAGCCTGTCACCGCTCGTCCAGCAGGCTCAGCACCAGGTACTCCTGCAGATACGTCAGCCACTGGTACACCTCCAGATGCCCCGCCATCGGATGGTCCGGCGAAAGCCGTTGTGGCCCATCGGGTCCGATGTCCAGCATGGCGCCGAGAGCCAGACGGACATCGTTGATCGCGGCCGCCCAGGCCTCGGCCTGCTCCTCGGTGAGCTCGAATTTTCCGGCTGGGTCCGGCAGGGAATCCAGAAGCCGTTGGGCAGCTTGCCGTTTGGCGTCGACGATGGTGGGCTCGTGCAGGCTGCGCAGTGCACCGTTGAGGCTCTCACCGGCAGCGCGGCCGTCCGGGTGCTTGGCGGGATCGTGGTAGAAGTCCGGCAGCAGCCGGCGCATGGTGTCGTCGTCGGGCGCCTGCGACGGCCCGATCTTCATGCCCGTCAGCTCGGCGAGTTCGTCACGCGGTGAGGAGGATTCGCGATCGTCGAGCATCTCGATCAGCGAGCCGACCAGGTTGCGCAACATCGTGACCTCGTGAGCTTCCAGACCAGACTTGATTCGCACGCCCGACGACGTGTTGACCCGCTTCCACTTGCGCACCGCTCAGTGGTCCTGCTGCATGGTTGCCCACAGTCCGGCTGCGTGCAGTTTGGTGACGTCGACCTCCATCGACTCCCGGCTGCCCGCCGAGACGACGGCCTTGCCCTCGGTGTGCACCTGCATCATCAACTCGGTGGCACGCACCTCGCTGTAACCGAACAGCTTCTGGAAGACGTACGTCACGTAGGTCATCAAATTCACCGGGTCGTCCCAGACGATGGTCACCCACGGACTGTCCAGGCCGGCCACCTCTTCGACATCAGTCGCCGGGCTCGTCCGCGCGACTACCGTCGACGAGCTGGCACCGAGAACCATGAGCCCAGAATAGCCGGGTGGTTGCCGCTCGCAGAACCAGTACGGTGAGGTCTGTGACCGCCGCGTTGCTGACCGACAAATACGAGCTCACCATGCTCGCTGCCGCCCTGCGCGACGGCACCGCGCATCGCCGCGCGTCGTTCGAAGTGTTTGCCAGGCGGCTGCCCTTCGGGCGCCGTTACGGCGTGGTCGCCGGGACCGCGCGGTTCCTCTCGGCCCTCGCCGACTTCCGGTTCGACGACGCCGCGCTGGCGTCACTGGACTTCCTGGATGCCGAGACGCTGCGCTGGCTGGCCGACTATGAGTTCCGCGGCGACATCGACGGCTACCCCGAAGGTGAGCTGTACTTTCCCGATTCTCCCGTGCTGTCGATCCACGGCACGTTCGCCGAGTGCGTGATCCTCGAGACCCTGGTGCTGTCGATCTTCAATCACGACACCGCGATCGCCTCGGCCGCGGCCCGCATGGTCAGTGCCTCCAGCGGCCGGCCGCTCATCGAGATGGGCTCGCGGCGCACGCACGAGCAGGCGGCCGTCGCGGCCGCGCGGGCCGCGTACATCTCCGGGTTCTTCGCGTCGTCGAACCTGGAGGCACAGCGGACCTACGGTGTCCCCGCGCGGGGCACCAGCGCGCACGCCTTCACCCTCGTGCACACCGCGACGAGCGGCCCCGACGAGGTTGCCGCGTTCCGCGCCCAGGTCGACGCGCTGGGCGTCGGGACCACGCTGCTGGTGGACACCTACGACATCACCCAGGGTGTGGCCAACGCCGTCGCCGTGGCCGGGCCCGAGCTCGGCGCGGTGCGCATCGACTCCGGCGACCTGGGCGTCATGGCCCGCCAGGTGCGCGACCAGCTCGACGGCTTGGGCGCGACCAAGACCCGCATCGTGGTGTCCGGCGACCTCGACGAGTACTCGATCGCCGGCCTGGCCGCCGCACCCGTCGACGTCTACGGCGTGGGTACGTCCGTGGTCACCGGCTCCGGCGCGCCGACCGCATCGATGGTCTACAAACTGGTCGAGGTCGACGGCATGCCCGTGGCAAAACGCAGCAGCCACAAGGAATCTCACGGCGGCCGCAAGGCGGCCCTGCGGCTGGCGAAGGAGTCCGGAACCATCGTCGAGGAAGTGGTGCACCCCGCCGACGCGGTTCCCTCGGAGGACGGCCGGGTGCTGACGGTGCCGCTGGTCCGTTCGGGTTCGGTCGTGTACGACTCGTCGCTGGACGACGCCCGCGCGCGCGTCGCGGCCGGCCTGCACAGCCTGCCCTGGGACGGACTCAAGCTGTCCGCCGGCGAGCCCGCCATCCCCACCCGACTGGTGGGCGCGTGACGACCGACGTTGCCGCGCTGCTGTCCATCGCGGTATCCGCCCTCGGCGGCGCCGAACGCAGCGGCCAGATCGAGATGGCCAAGGCCGTGGGCAACGCCTTCGACAAGGGCGAGCACCTCGCCGTCCAGGCCGGGACCGGTACCGGAAAGTCGTTGGCGTACCTGGTCCCGTCGATCGCGCACGCCGTGGCATCGAATCAGCCGGTGGTGGTGTCGACGGCGACCATAGCGCTGCAACGCCAGTTGGTGGACCGCGACCTGCCCCGCCTGGCCGATGCCCTGGCGCCGCACCTGCCCCGCCGTCCCGAGTTCGCGTTGCTCAAAGGCCGCGGAAATTACCTATGCCTCAACAAGGTTCACAGCGGTGCCTCCGTCGAGGAGGAGCTCCCCCAGGAGGAACTGTTCAACCCCGTCGCCGCCTCGGCATTGGGCCGCGACGTCAAGCGGCTCATCGAGTGGTCGTCGGACACCGAGAGCGGTGACCGCGACGAGGTGATGCCGGGCGTGCTGGACCGGGCCTGGTCACAGGTCAGCGTCGGCGCGCGCGAATGCATCGGCGCCACCCGGTGCCCTTACGGCACAGACTGTTTCGCCGAGAAGGCCCGTGCGAAGGCCGGGGCGGTCGACGTCATCGTCACCAACCACGCACTGCTGGCCATCGACGCCATCTCCGAGGTCAACGTCCTGCCCGAGCACCAGCTGCTGGTGGTCGACGAGGCCCACGAACTGGTGGACCGCGTGACCAGCGTGGCCACCGGCGAGCTGTCCGCCACGTCCATGGCGGTGGCGCACCGGCGGGCCGCCCGGTTGGTGGAACCCGAACTGGCAGAACGCCTCGAGGCCGCCATCGCCACCTTGGGTTCGGCCATCCACGACATGGAACCGGGCCGCATCGACGTGCTCGACGACGAGCTGGCCACGTACCTGACGGTGGTCCGCGATGCGACCGACAAAGTGAAGATGGCGATCGACACCGCGCCGTCCGATCCCACCGCGGCGGCCGCGCGCAGCGAGGCCGTCACCGCACTGACCGATCTGAGCGACACCGCGTCGCGCATCATCGACTCGTTCGTGCCGGCCATACCCGACCGCTACGACGTGGTGTGGCTGGATCGCGACGAGTCCAGGGGCTCAGTGCGATACATCCTGCGCGTGGCTCCGTTGTCGGTGGCGGGGCTGCTGCGCGGCCGGTTGTTCGGTGAAGTGACCGCGGTGCTGACGTCCGCGACGCTCACCATCGGTGGACGCTTCGAGTCGATGGCCCGGGCGTGGGGCCTGTCGGTGCCCGAGGACAGTACCGCGACGCCACCGAAGTGGAAGGGCATGGACGTGGGATCGCCCTTCTCCCATGCCAAGTCGGGCATTCTCTACGTCGCCAAGCACCTGCCGCCGCCGGGCCGCGACGCCGCTCCACAGGAACAGCTCGACGAGATCTACGAACTGATCACCGCCGCCGGCGGCCGCACCCTCGGACTGTTCTCGTCGATGCGGGCCGCCAAGGCCGCCGCCGAGATCATGCGCGAGCGCCTCGACACCCCCGTGCTCTGCCAGGGCGACGACTCGACGTCAACCCTGGTGCGCCGCTTCACCGACGACGCCGAGACCTCGTTGTTCGGCACGCTGTCGTTGTGGCAGGGCGTCGACGTGCCGGGACCGTCACTGTCTCTGGTGATCATCGACCGAATTCCGTTCCCCCGCCCCGACGATCCGCTGCTGACGGCGCGGCAGCGGGCCATCGCGGCCCGCGGCGGCAATGGCTTCATGGCCGTGGCGGCATCGCACGCGGCGCTGCTGTTGGCGCAGGGTGCCGGGCGGTTGCTACGTAGCGTCAACGACCGCGGCGTCATCGCCATCCTGGACTCCCGCATGGCGACGGCCCGCTACGGCGGGTTCCTGCAGTCGTCGCTGCCGCCGTACTGGTCGACCACCGACCCCGTCCGGGTACGCAGCGCTCTGGAGCGGTTGGCTGCGTCGAGCTGACGGGGTTCCCGTCCGACGCTGGCGTCGAGCCGCGGCTGACGCGAACACGGTCAACGAGCCCCGGCTTACTGTCGAACCACTTCCGCCCGCGGGACCTCTCTCCTCACCATGTCGCGCCTGGACCTGTCAGCAATGGCTGACATCGTCAGCATGTGGTGACACTGTCAGCACATGCTGACGGGTCCAGGCGCGACATGTCCCAGACAGCGCCGACACGCCCGAGCTCGTAGCCCGGCGCCCAGCCTCACATCCCCCGCAACCGCATGACGTGCTCGCGCTGCAATTCCGCTGCCCGCGTGAGGAATTCGGTGATCAACTCGAGCTGCGCGCCACTGTAGCGGCTCAGCAGAATCCGCCGGCCGTCGTCCACGAGCGGGTCGATCAGCTCGAAGGCCCGCGCCCGCGCGGTGGCAGTGGCGTGGACCAGGAGCTTGCGCCGGTCACTGGGGTGCGCGGAGCGCGTGACGTAGCCGACCTTCTCCAGGCGGTCGAGCATCGTCGTGGCGCTGCCGGTCGTGAGGCCCAACCGGTCGGCCAGCTCGCGCGGGGTGACACCAGCGGCTTCCTGGATCAGAATCTCCAGGCACCGCGCGTCTGTTGCGTTGACACCGAGCAGGCGCGCGACCTCGCGGTCGAAGTCGTCGACCGCGGCCTGGTAGCCCTGCACCGCCGCGCCCAACCGGTCGGCCACCGGATTTTCGCTTGACAATCGAGCGATCCACCTTTCATTCTATTGCTTGACAATCAAGCTATCTGATTGTCAAGACATCTGGGCACCAACCGAGGAAGACGCATGACCGAAGCACTCATCATCGGCGCCGGAGTCGCCGGGCCGGTGCTGGCCATCGCACTGCAACGGGTGGGCATCGACGCCCACGTCTACGAACGCTCCCCCTCCGGCGCCGACCTGCGCGGTGCCTGGCTGAACTTTCAGGCCAATGGCATGGACGCGCTGCGTGCCGTCGATGCGGCCGGCCCGCTCGAGAACCTGGGCTACCCGAACGACACCATCAGCTTCCTCACCGGCACCGGCAAGCAACTGGGCCGCATCCCGATGGCCGCCCAGCGCCCGGACGGGCAACTGTCGGTCATGATGCGCCGCGCCGACCTGTACCGCGAACTCAACACCCTGGCCGCGGCACGCGGCGCCCGATACAGCTACGGCAAGGAGTTCGTCTCCGCGACAACGGTTTCCGACGGCCGCGTCGAGGCTCGCTTCGCCGACGGCAGCAGCGCCACCGGTGATCTGCTCATCGGATGCGACGGCATCCACTCCGCGGTGCGCCGCGTGATCGATCCGGCGGCGCGGGCGCCGCGCTACGTGCCGGTGCTCAATGTCGGCGGCTACATCCCAGGCTTCACCGTCGACGTCCCGCCGCGAGAATTCCGGATGCAGTTCGGCACGCGCTGCTTCTTCGCCTGGTTTCCCACCCCGGACGGCGGCACCGTCTGGTTCGCCAATCCGCCGATGGCCCGCGAGCCGGAACGCGGCGCACTGTCCGACATGACCGACGCCGACTGGCGAAACTGGCTGCACCAGTTGATGTCCGGCGATGTCGGGCCGGCGCACGACATCGTCGACGCCGCGCCCGGGCCGATGGTGGGGTGGGCCACGTACGACCTGCCGGTGGTGAAACGCTGGCACAACCACCGCAACCAGATCATCATCGGCGACGCCGCCCACGCCACCGCACCATCGGCCGGGCAGGGCGCGTCGATGTCCGTCGAGGACGCCGTGATTCTCGCGCAGTGCCTGCGCGATTGCCCTGATATCCCAACGGCATTCACGACGTTCGAGTCGCTGCGCCGGCGCCGGGTCGAGAAGATCGTCCGTCACGGGCACCGCTCGGCCAACAGCAAGGCCGCGGGCCCGGTGGGGCGGTTCCTACGTGACCTGATCCTGCCGGTGATGTTCCAGCAGGCGGCGAAAGACGGTGGCCGCTCGATGATGTGGCTTCAGGGCCACCACATCGAGTTCGACAGGACCATCGCGCGAGCACCCGCCTAGACGGGCAACCGCACCACGAAACCGGACTCCAGCGCCACCCACAGCGCGCCATCACGATCGACGGCCAACCCGTGCGGCTCGCTGCCGGGCGGCAGGTCGAACGTGGCGACCTCGCCGTCGGCACTGACCCGCGCGATCGCGTCCGCGCCCCACAGGCTCGCCCACACCCCGTCGGCGACATCGGCGACCACCGCGTGCGGCTTGCCCGGCAGATCCAGCTCCTGGATGGCGTCGTTCAGCGGGATGCGGCCCAGCTTGTCCGCTCCGATTGCGGTGAACCACACCGCATCATCGTGGGTCGCGCAGATGCCGACGGGCCCTGCCGACGGTGTCGGCGTCGGCCGTGTCGAGAGCTTGCCGGCAACCGTCACTCGGCCGATCGCGGATTTCTGATTCAACGTGAACCACAGCGCGCCGTCACCACCTGCAGTGATCATCGACGGCATCCCGCCGGGCGCGGCTACCAGCTCGACCGTGCCGGCGGCGTCCACCCGGCCGACGGTCCCCGCGTCCATCGCGGTGAACCACACCGCATCGTCGGGCCCGACGGTGATGCCGAACGGTGCACTGCCCGTGTCCAATTCGACGAACGACAGAGCACCGTCACCGGCGATCCGGCCCAGCCGGTCAGTGCCCGAGCACGTGAACCACACGGCTCCGTCGGGTCCCGCGCAGATCTGCATCGGCCGGCTGTCGGTACCGACGTCGAACCGCCGCACCTCGCCCCCGGCATCGATCCGGGCCACCGCACCCGCTGACACCAACGTCACCCACATCGCGCCATCCGGGCCGGCCGCCAGCCCGTACGGTCCGCCATCGACCGCAACAGTCAGTGCGCTCACGCCAGCGTGACCAGCCCGAGCTCGTTGTCGGCGGCCAGTAATGCGTTGTGCGGCAACACTCGAACGGTGTATCCGACGGGGCCGGCCACCGGCAGCGGGATGGTCGCCGAGAACACCTCGACGCCGCCCTCACCGGAACCCGTGTGCGCCATCGGCACGGTCACCGGCTCCACCAACTGGTCACCGGCGTCGACACGGCCCAGAACCGCTTGCACCACA
This sequence comes from Mycobacterium sp. SMC-18, assembly GCF_045310895.1. Taxonomy (NCBI): domain Bacteria; kingdom Bacillati; phylum Actinomycetota; class Actinomycetes; order Mycobacteriales; family Mycobacteriaceae; genus Mycobacterium; species Mycobacterium sp. SMC-18. The sequence goes on along the minus strand of NZ_JBJIAL010000042.1, from coordinate 18,839 downwards.
ACCTCATCGGTGCGCAACCCGGCCAACTGGACGGTGGCGGTCAACGACAACTCGGAACCCAGCAGAGGCGTATCCGGCAGACCGTAGCTGTCCACCTCGGTGATCTGAATCTTCGGCCAGGCCTCGGTCACCCGCTGGCGATAGGCCGCCAGCGAGCGGGCCGCGCCGAACGGCACACCGTCGATCGGCTCTACGGTTCGCCGGAACGACTGTGCCGCAGGGCCGTAGTACTTCTCGGTGTAGTCGCGCACCATGCGCGACGCCAGCACCTTCGGTCCCAGCGACTGCAGCGTGTGCCGCACCATCTCGACCCACCGCGTCGGGACGCCGTGCTCATTGCGCTCGTAGAACTTCGGCGCCACCGAGTTCTGCATCAGGTCGTACAGCGCCGCGGCCTCCAGGTCGTCGCGACGAGCCTCATCGGTGACGCCGTCGGCAGTCGGGATTTCCCAACCGTTTTCGCCGTCATACCACTCATCCCACCAGCCGTCACGAATCGACAGGTTCAGCCCGCCGTTGAGCGCACTCTTCATGCCCGACGTGCCACACGCCTCCAACGGACGCAGCGGGTTGTTGAGCCACACATCACAACCCCAGTACAGCAGCCGTGCCATCGACATGTCGTAGTCGGGCAGGAAGGCGATCCGGTGCCGCACCTCGGGCCGGTCCGCGAACTTCACCACCTGCTGGATCAGCGCCTTGCCGCCGTCGTCGGCCGGATGCGACTTACCGGCGACGATCAACTGCACCGGCCGCTGCTCATCGAGCAGCAGCTGTTCCAGCCGCTCCGGATCACGCAACATCAACGTCAGCCGCTTGTAGGTCGGCACCCGGCGGGCGAAGCCGATGGTCAGGACCGAAGGATCGAAAGCCTTTGCGATCCAGCCCAGTTCGGCCTCGGTGGCACCGCGTTCGAGCCATGACCGCCGCAGCCGGGCCCGCACATCGGCGATGAGCAACTCGCGCAACTGGGACCGGATCCACCACAGGTGACCGGGATCGACGTCGTGCAACCGCTGCCACAGCTGGGGCTCCCCGGCGGCCTGGTCGACGGCCGTCATGCCCTCTACGCCGACCAACTCGCGGCCCAGCTCGAGCCATTGCGGCGCGGCCCAGGTGGGCGCGTGCACGCCGTTGGTGATGGAGCCGATCGGTACCTCGGCCTGGTCAAAGCCGGGCCACAGTTCGTTGAACATGCCGCGGCTGACCCGGCCGTGCAGCAGCGAGACCCCGTTGGCCCGCTGGGCGAGCCGTAAGCCCATGTGCGCCATGTTGAATTTGTCCGGGTCGTCCTCGGCGCCGAACGCGACCACCCGGTACAACGGCACCTCGGGCAGCAGCGGCGAAGCGACGGTGTCGTCGAAATAGCGTCGGACCATCTCCACCGGGAACCGGTCGATACCGGCCGGCACCGGGGTGTGCGTGGTGAACACCGTCGACGACCGGACCACCGCCAGCGCGGTCTCGAAATCCAGCCCCGACCCGCTGATGTATTCCCGAATGCGTTCCACGCCAAGGAAACCCGCGTGGCCTTCGTTCATGTGGTAGACCTCGGGCGCCTCGATGCCCTCGATCTCGGTGAACGCCCGGATCGCGCGGATGCCGCCGATGCCGGCGAGCAGCTCCTGCTTGATCCGGTGTTCCTGGTCGCCGCCGTACAGGCGGTCGGTCACCGAACGGAGCTCGTGCTCGTTCTCCGGGATGTCGGAATCGAGCAGCAGCAACGGAACTCGCCCGACCTGCGCGACCCACACGCGGGCCCGCAGCACCTGTGATTCCGGCAGGTTCAGCGACACCAGCACCGGCTGGCCGTCGGCCCCGGTCAGCAGCCGCAGCGGCAGGCCCTGCGGATCGAACGACGGGTAGTTCTCGTTCTGCCAGCCGTCGGCCGTCAGTGACTGCTTGAAGTAACCGGACCGGTAGTACAGCCCCACCGCGATCAGCGGCAGGCCGAGATCCGACGCCGACTTGAGGTGGTCGCCGGCGAGGATGCCCAGACCGCCCGAGTAGTTCGGCAGCACCTCGGCCACGCCGAACTCCATGGAGAAGTACGCGATGCCCTTCGGCATCGCGGGGCCGCCGTCCTCAGCGAGGTCGGCCTGCTCCTGGTACCACAGCGGCCGGGTCAGATAGCTGTCCAGATCCGCGGCCCGGTGGTTCACCCGGCCGACGAAGTCGTCGTCTGCCGCCAGTTCGTCCAGACGCGCGGGACTGACCGCCCCCAGCAACGCCACCGGGTCGGCGCCGACCTGTTCCCACAGCACCGGATCGATCTCCGCGAACAGCTCCTGAGTCGGCGTGTGCCAGGACCAGCGCAGGTTGATGGACAGGCGCTCCAGGGCGGCGAGACGTTCGGGCAGGTGGGCACGGACGGTGAACCGGCGAAGGGCTTTCACACGAGCCAACCTTACTGACATTTTTTCCACGTGCAGGGTCAGTTCGGTGACAGCCCAACTGCCCATCCAACTGGTCACTGCCCTTCAAGTGTCACGGACTACTACGGTGGGTATGGGTAATCCCGTAGTCCCGGGTAAGGAGTGATTTGGTGGCCGGTCGGATCGAGATCGACGACGTCGCACCAGTGGTGTCCGCAGGCCGATACCCCGCCAAGGCCGTGGTCGGCGAAGTGGTTCCGATCAGCGCGACCGTGTGGCGCGAAGGCCACGACGCTGTCGCCGCAACGCTGGTGGTGCGCTACCACGGCCCCCTCTACCCGCAGCTCGCCGAGACCCCGCCGGGTGCGACGCCGACGCCCGCCCCGCCGCGGGCCAAGGTCAAGCCGACCCGGCTGCCCATGGCCCCGGGCTTCACGCCCGACGTCTTCCACGGTCAGTTCACGCCGGACAGCGTCGGGCTGTGGACGTACCGCGTCGACGGCTGGGGCGACCCCATCGCGACCTGGCGGCACGCCATCACCGCCAAACTCGACGCCGGCCAGAGCGAGGCCGAGCTGTCGAACGACCTGTTGGTCGGCGCGGGCCTGCTGGAGCGCGCCGCCACGGCCGTCCCCCAGGACGACCGCGCCCCGCTGCTCGCCGCCGCGCGGCGGCTCCGGGAACCGGGCGACCCGTACATCCGTGCCGGCGCGGCGCTGGCGCCGGACGTGACAGACCTGCTGCGCAAGTACCCGTTGCGCGAATTGGTCACGCGCGGAGAGCAATACGGCATCTGGGTCGACAGGCCCCGGGCCCGGTTCAGCGCCTGGTACGAGCTCTTCCCCCGGTCCACCGGCGGCTGGGATGCCGACGGCAGGCCGGTGCACGGCACGTTCTCCACAACCGCGAAGGCCATCCCGCGCGTTGCCGCAATGGGTTTCGACGTCCTGTACCTGCCCCCGGTCCACCCGATCGGCAAGGTGCACCGCAAGGGCCCGAACAACAACGTGACCGCCGCGCCCGGCGACGTCGGCTCCCCGTGGGCCATCGGCAGTGACGAGGGCGGGCACGACGCGGTGCACCCGGACCTTGGCACCATCGACGAGTTCGACGACATGGTCGCCGCGGCCCGCGAAAACGGGCTCGAGGTGGCGCTCGACCTGGCGCTGCAATGCGCGCCGGATCACCCGTGGGCCAAGGACCATCCCGAGTGGTTCACCGTGTTGCCCGACGGCACCATCGCGTACGCCGAGAATCCGCCGAAGAAGTACCAGGACATCTATCCGCTGAACTTCGACAACGACCCGGCGGGCCTCTATGACGAGGTGCTGCGCGTCGTCAAGTTCTGGATGTCGCACGGCGTCAAGATCTTCCGGGTCGACAACCCGCACACCAAGCCCGCGAACTTCTGGGCCTGGCTCATCGGCCAGGCCAAGAACATCGATCCGGACGTACTGTTCCTGTCGGAGGCATTCACCCGCCCGGCGCGGCTCTACGGACTCGCGAAACTGGGCTTCACGCAGTCGTATACGTACTTCACATGGCGCACCGCCAAGTGGGAGATCACCGAGTTCGGCCAGGAGATCGCCAAGTACGCCGACTTCTACCGGCCCAACCTGTTCGTCAACACCCCCGACATCCTGCATGCCAGCCTGCAGCATGGCGGCCCGGGGATGTTCGCGATCCGCGCGGTGCTGGCGGCCACGCTGAGTTCGTCGTGGGGCGTCTACTCCGGCTACGAACTGTTCGAGCACCAGGCCGTGCGCGAGGGCAGCGAGGAGTACCTGGACTCCGAGAAGTACCAGCTGCGGCCACGGGACTTCGAGGCGGCGCTCGCCGGCGGTCGGTCCCTGGAGCCGCTGCTGACGCGGCTCAACGAGATTCGGCGCGTGCATCCGGCACTGAGCCAATTACGGACCATCAAGTTCCATCACGTCGACAACGATGCGTTGTTGGCATACAGCAAGTTCGACCCCGTTACCGGCGACACCGTCCTCGTTGTGCTGACGCTGAACCCATTCGGCCCGGAGCAGGCAACGCTCTGGCTGGACATGGGTGCCCTCGGCATGGAGGACCACGACCGGTTCTGGGTACGAGACGAGATCACCGGTGAGGAATATCAATGGGGCGCAGCAAATTACGTGCGACTAGACCCGAGCAAAGCGGTAGCGCACATACTGAACATGCCGCAAATCCCGTACGACAAGCGGCTGACTCTCCTGCGGAGACAACCGTGACGAGCCAGCTCCGACCACCCGCCGCCGACGTGGCCCGGCTGCTGGCCGGCGAGCACCACGATCCGCATTCCATCCTGGGCGCGCACGAGTACGGCAAGAGCACGGTCATCCGGGCGCTGCGGCCGCACGCTCTCGGGGTCACGGCGCTGATCGGCAAGAAGCGGTACCCGATGGAAGCCATCGAGGGCGGCCTGTTCGCGGTCGAAGTGCCGTTCGACAACCTGGCCGACTACCGGTTCGAGGTCGAGTACTCCGGCGACGTCGTGCACACGACGGCCGACCCGTACCGCTTCCTGCCGACGCTCGGCGACATGGACCTGCACCTGCTGGCCGAGGGCCGGCACGAGCGGCTGTGGGAAATCCTTGGCGCACAGCCTCGTTCGTTCAAGACACCCGACGGCGTGGTGGAGGGCTTCTCGTTCGCGGTGTGGGCGCCGAACGCCAAGGGCGTCAACCTGATCGGCGACTTCAATCATTGGGACGGCAGCGAGGCCCCGATGCGGGCACTCGGCTCCTCCGGGGTGTGGGAACTGTTCTGGCCCGGATTCGAAGTCGGCAGCCTCTACAAGTTCCGGATCCACGGCGGCAACGGCGCCGTCAGTGATCGCGCCGACCCGATGGCCTTCAGCACCGAGGTGCCGCCGCTCACCGCATCGAAAACCTTTGTCAGCTCCCATGTCTGGCAGGACGACGCCTGGATGGCCGCCCGGGCCGAGCTCAATCCGATCTTCGAGCCCATGAGCACCTACGAGGTGCACCTGATGTCCTGGCGGCCGGGGCTGAGCTACCGCGAACTGGCCGTCGAGCTCACCGAATACGTGGTGGCGCAGGGCTTCACACACGTCGAGCTGCTCCCCGTGGCCGAGCACCCGTTCGGCGGGTCCTGGGGATATCAGGTGACGTCGTACTACGCGCCGACGTCACGGCTCGGCACTCCCGACGACTTCCGCTATCTGGTCGACACGCTGCACCAGGCCGGCATCGGCGTCATCGTCGACTGGGTGCCGGCGCACTTCCCCAAGGACTCGTGGGCGCTGGGCCGTTTCGACGGCACGCCGCTGTACGAACACGCCGACCCCCGCCGTGGCGAGCAACTCGACTGGGGCACCTACGTTTTCGACTTCGGCCGCAACGAAGTCCGCAACTTCCTGGTCGCCAACGCGCTGTACTGGCTCGAGGAGTTCCACGTCGACGGTCTCCGCGTCGACGCCGTCGCCTCCATGCTGTACCTGGACTACTCGCGCCCCGAAGGTGGTTGGACTCCCAACATCTACGGCGGCCGGGAGAACCTGGAGGCGGTGCAGTTCCTGCAGGAGATGAACGCCACCGTCCACAAGCTGGTTCCCGGCATCGTCACCATCGCCGAGGAATCCACCTCGTGGCCCGGCGTCACCCGCCCGACAAACCTTGGCGGCCTTGGCTTCTCGATGAAGTGGAACATGGGGTGGATGAACGACACCCTGGACTACATCAGCCACGACCCGGTGCACCGCAGCTACCACCACCACGAGATGACGTTCTCGATGCTGTACGCCTACAGCGAGCACTACGTCCTACCGGTCAGCCACGACGAAGTCGTGCACGGCAAGGGCACACTGTGGACCCGGATGCCCGGCGGCGACCACGCCAAGGCGGCCGGCCTCCGTCAGCTGCTGGCCTACCAGTGGGCGCACCCGGGCAAGCAATTGCTGTTCATGGGACAGGAATTCGGCCAGCGCGCCGAATGGTCCGAGGAACGCGGGCTCGACTGGTTCCAGCTCGGCGAGCACAGCTTCTCCACCGGCGTGCAGCAGCTGGTGCGGGACATCAACGGCATCTACCGGGACAACCGCGCGCTGTGGTCCCGCGACAGCAGCCCCGAGGGCTACTCCTGGATCGATGCCAACGACTCCAACAGCAACGTGCTGAGCTTCCTGCGGTTCGGTGACGACGGGTCGGCGATCGCCTGCGTCTTCAACTTCTCCGGCAGCGAGCACTCGCAGTACCGGCTGGGCCTGCCGCACGCCGGGACGTGGCAGGAGCTGCTGAACACCGACGCGACCGTCTATCACGGCGCCGGCGCGGGCAACATGGGCGCGGTCGAGGCCACCGACGAACCTTGGCACGGCCGTCCCGCCTCCGCCGTCCTGGTCCTCCCGCCACTGTCGGCGCTCTGGCTCAAACCTGCCTGAGTTCCCTCCGTGAGGAGACGTAAAACTGTCGATTTGTGGGTGAAATCGACAGTTTTACGTCTGCTCGCGAGACTAGGTGCGCAGCCCGTCAAGCAGGCGACGCACCGCGGCACCGATGTCGCGGCGCGCGCGAACGGGATCAGGCGCGCCCGCGATCGCGGCCACGGCCTGGTTGCTGAGTCCCATCAGCAGCAGGGCCAGCGGTGAAATCGGCTGCGGCGCAAGCACACCCTGTTCCAGCAGGCTGACGAGACCGGCCTCGATATTGGCCAGGGTGTACCGCGCGTTGCGCTCCTGCCACTTCTGCCAGCCGAGCACCGCGGGCGCGTCGACCACGCGGATGCGCTGCAGCGGCGCATCGACCGCGGTGTCCAGCACGGCATCCCAGCCGGCGAGGAACACCGACCACGCGTCCTCGCCGCGGTCGGCCGCCGCCGCGGCAGCGGCCCGAACCCGCCCGCTCACCACCTGATCGGCACGGTCGAAGACCTCTTCGAAGAGCGCTTCCTTGTCCGCGAAATGGTGATAGAGCGAGCCACGGGTGACGCCGCTACGGCGGACGATCTCCTCGGTACCGGTCTGGTGGTAGCCCTGTTCGCCGAACAACTCGGTCGCGACTGCGACGAGCCGCTCCCGCGAATCCCCCTTGACGGTGACCATACAGGTTGTATGGTAGCAGCATACAACCTGTATGGAGGTCGCGATGACGACACTCGACACCCAAGTCCCGACCAGCCTCGGAGATCTGCACGTACATCGCACCGGGACAGGGCCTGCCGCCGTCTTGTGGCACAGCCTCTGGGTGGACTCACGCAGCTGGGGTCCGCTCGTCGACACCCTCGCCGCCCAGCGACAGGTGGTGACCATCGACGGACCCGGATACGGCACGAGCAGCCCCATCCGCCGGGATTTCACCCTCGACGAATGTGCAAGTGCCGCAGGCGAAGTGATCGACGCACTCGGTTTCGATACCGTCGACTGGATCGGCAACGCCTGGGGCGGACACGTCGGCATCACGCTGGCCGCGACCCAACCGCACCGGCTGCGCAGCCTGACCACCATCGCCGCCCCGCTGCGGCCCGTCAGCCGACGTCAGCGCTGGACCCAGACGTACCCGCTCGCCGTCGCCTACCGGCTGCTCGGACCCGATCCCCTGCTGACCAGGATTCTGTTCGACGTGCTTCTCGGTGGCGCCGACACCACGCGCACCGATCAGGCGGCCGAGCTCGAAGCCGCGTTCCGCGCAATGGACCGCGAATCAGTAAGGCGCACAATCCAATACATGCACAGCTGGCATGCGCTGACCGAGCAGATCACCGCCGTCACCGTCCCGACGCTGCTGATGACCGGCGATCTCGGCGACCAGCACTGGAGCCCCGCCCACGCCCGCGCCACGGCCGCCACCATGCCCGACGCACGCGTCGTCGCACTCACCGGCGCCGGACACGTCGGCCCGCTGTTGGTCGACACCGACCTGATCGCTCAAGCCGTCACCGACTTCTGGGCCTCTGTGCCGGCTCAGTGATGCCTAGTAGAGCGCGTTGGCGAGATTGCGCCGGCCCGCGATGACCTCGGGGTCGGCCGGGTCGAACAGGTCGAACAACTCGATGAGCCGGGTCCGCACGCGGGTGCGGTCGTCGCCCGAGGTCTTCTTGATGAGTGCGATGAGCCGATTGAACGCGCCGTCGACGTCACGCTGGAAGAGCTGCACGTCGGCGGCGGCGAAAGCCAGGTCGATGTCGTCGGGCGAGGCATCGGCGAGACGCACGGCCTCCGGCCGCTGCGCGGACGCACGCTGCAGGAAGGCGATCTGCTGCACGGCGCCCTTGGCCTCGACGTGGTTCGGGTCGGCATCGAGGATCGCCTGGTACGCAGCCAGGGCGCCGTCGAAATCGCCGCTGTCGAGGAACTCGCGGGCCTGTGCGAGTGCGGGGTCGACCTGCTCGTCCTCGCCCTCGCCGCCGCCACCGAGCTTGCCGGCCGTCGCCTGCAGCAGCGAGTCCACCCAGCGCCGCAGCTGGTCGGCCGGCTGGCCACCCTCGAAGCTCGTGATCGGCTGGCCGCCGGCGAGCGCGACGACCGTCGGGACGCCCTGGATGCCGAACATCTGGGCAATGCGCGGAGAGGTGTCGACGTTCACGGTGCCGAACGACCACTTGCCGCCATCCTCGGCGGCCAGCGCGGACAGGGTCTGCCCCAGCTGGACGCTCGAGTCGCTGCGCGGCGACCACAGCAGCACGACGACCGGTACCTCACCGGAGCGGATCAGCACCTCGGCTTCGAGATTGGCCTCGGTGATCTCGATACCACCGGGTGCGCCACCGGCACCGGCAGCACCTTCAGCGGGACGGTTTTTGAGCGCGGAGAGGTCCACCGCGCCAGCCAGCGCGGGACCGATAGGACGCGGACGAGTCACGCTCTCCAGTTTGTCACGCGACGGCCGACGTCTCCGGTTCGGCCTCTGCGGCAGCGGCACCGACTGCCAACGCCCCGTTGCGCTCGGCCCAGCGCAGGAAGACCACACTGGCCAGCGGCACGATGCTGGACACCGCCGCAGCCACCCACGTCACGAGCGACCAGCGCGCGGCCCAGCCGACCACCAGCCCGGTGGCCACGAACGCCAGGAACACCACGCCGTGGACCATGCCGAAGATCTGCACGCCGATCTCGGTGCGTGGCGTACCGAGGTACTTGAAGTACATGCCGGTCAGCAGCCCGACCCAGCTGACGGCCTCGGCCAGAGCGATCAAACGAAACCAGCCCGCCACCCGGGGCACAACAGCGTTCATGGCGCCATTGTGCCCGAGTGACGGGCTGACTACTACGAGGCGTAGTTCACACCTCGCGGGAAACTACGGACGACGCAGGATCAGGGCGTCACCCTGGCCACCGGCGCCGCACAGCGCGGCGACGGCGTAGCCCGAACCCTTGCGGGCCAGCTCCAGCGCCGCGTGCAGCGTGATACGGGCACCGGACATGCCGATCGGGTGACCGATGGCGATGGCGCCACCGTTGACGTTGACCTTGGCGCCGTCGACGCCCAGCTCCTTGGTCGAGGCCAGCGACACCGCCGCGAAGGCCTCGTTGATCTCGATGACGTCGAGCTGGTCGACGGTGATGCCCTCGCGCTCGACGGCCTTCTTGATGGCGTTGGCCGGCTGGCTCTGCAGCGTCGAGTCCGGGCCGGCGACGACGCCGTGCGCGCCGATCTCACACAGCCAGGTCAGGCCGAGCGACTCGGCCTTCTCCTTGCTCATGACCACGACGGCGCAGGCGCCGTCGGAGATCTGCGACGACGAGCCCGCGGTGATGGTGCCGTCCTTGCGGAACGCCGGCTTCAGGCCACCGAGCGACTCGGCGGTGGTGTTGCCGCGGATGCCCTCGTCCTCGGCGAACTCGATCGGGTCGCCCTTGCGCTGCGGAATCGACACCGGAACCACCTCGTCGGCAAAGACGCCGTCCTTCCACGCGGCCGCGGCCTTCTGGTGCGACTGCGCGGCGAACTCGTCCTGCTCGGCACGGGTGAACTTGTCCTGATCGTTGCGCTGCTCGGTCAGGGCGCCCATCGGCTGGTCGGTGAACACGTCGTGCAGGCCGTCGTACGCCAGGTGATCCAGCGCGGTGACGTTGCCGTACTTGTAGCCCTCACGGCTCTTCGGCAGCAGGTGCGGGGCCTGGCTCATGGACTCCTGGCCACCGGCCACCACGACCTCGAACTCCCCGGCGCGAATCAGCTGGTCAGCGAGCGCGATCGCATCGATGCCCGACAGGCACATCTTGTTGATGGACAGCGACGGCACGTCCCACGGGATGCCGCCGCCGACGGCCGCCTGGCGGGCCGGCATCTGCCCGGCACCGGCGGTCAGGACCTGGCCCATGATCACGTAATCGACCAGCGAGGCGTCGACGCCGGCCTTCTCGAGCGCGCCCTTGATCGCGATGGCACCCAGGTCGCTACCCGAGAAGTCCTTCAGCGAACCCATCAGTTTGCCAACTGGAGTGCGGGCTCCAGCAACAATTACCGAGGTCGTCATTTCCATCCTCCAACAAATCTGTAACGGCTAATGTGGCCGATCCCACAGGCGCAAATTCGGTCGTATCAGGTTACCTTTACGTTATGACCACCGAACACGTCGATGCCCGTCCGGCGCTGGCCAGCGCCCTCGTGACCGCTATTGATCACGTCGGGATCGCCGTGCCGGATCTGGACGTCGCCATCCGGTGGTACCACGACCACCTCGGCATGATCGTCCTGCACGAAGAGGTCAACGAGGACCAGGGCGTCCGTGAGGCCATGCTCTCCGTCCGTGGCGCGCCCGTCGGCAGCGCACAGATTCAGCTGCTGGCCCCGCTCGACGAGAAGTCGACCATCGCCAAGTTCATCGACACCCGCGGCCCCGGCCTGCAGCAGCTGGCCTACCGGACCAGCGACATCGACGCCCTGTCCGAGCGTCTGCGCGCCGACGGCGTCCGCCTGCTGTACGAAGCCCCGCGCCGCGGCACCGCCGACTCGCGCATCAACTTCATCCACCCGAAGGATGCCGGCGGCGTGCTGATCGAACTGGTCGAGCCGGCCAAGGATGCCGAGCACTGAGCTCGAGCTAGGACCACCTTCGCGTCGGTCCCCGGTTGCCCCGGTTCGCCCAGCACGGCGTGTGCCAATGCCGGCGGTCTTCGGCGTCGTCGACCCGCAGCACGACCACATGCGCTGTGCCCGGGCGGATTTCGTGATCGCATCCCGGGCACCGATAGGTCTTGACCGCGCGGGAACCGGCGACGGCCCGCACCTCGTAGTCATACCCGTCGGGCCCGGTCTCCACCCGGCGCGACGACAGCCCGAGCAGTGGCGGCGGATCGCGCCGAGGCCGCTCCGGACGTCGCCGAGGCATCAGAACAACCGGAACTCGTCGTTGTCCATGCCGCGCATCTTGTCGTAGTCCAAAGTGACGCAACGGATTCCACGGTCCGTGGCGAGTGTGCGCGCCTGCGGCTTGATCTGCTGAGCGGCGAACACCCCGGCCACCGGCGCCAGCACGCTGTCCCGGTTGAGCAGATCCAGGTACCGCGTCAGCTGCTCGACGCCGTCGATCTCACCACGCCGTTTGATCTCCACCGCGACCGACGCACCGGTCTCGTCGCGGCACAACAGGTCGACCGGACCGATCGGCGTCGGATATTCGCGGCGCACCAACGTGTAGCCGACACCCAGCAGCTCGACATGCTCGGCGAGCAGCTCCTGCAGGTGCGCCTCCACACCGTCCTTCACCAGGCCGGGATCGACCCCGAGCTCATGGCTGGAGTCGTGCTCGATGTCCTCGACCGTGATCCGTAGCTGCTCACCGGCCTTGTTCTCGACGACCCAGACCAGAGCCGAAACGCCGTCCACCGGCGCCTCCTCGACGGTCCAGCACGGCGGCGTCATCCAGTTCAGCGGCTTGTAGGCGCGGTCGTCGGCGTGCACGCTCACCGATCCGTCCGCCTTGAACAACAGGAGGCGACGGGCCGACGGCAGATGTGCGGTCAAACGTCCGACGTAGTCAACGGTGCACTGGGCGATCACGAGACGCACCCGAACCACCTTAGGGGTATTGAATCCCGGTCCGGACCCGCCCCACGAACTAGGCTGACGGCCAATGACTGCGGACCAGACCGGGACGACGCGCCTGGCACGGATACGGGAAGCCATCACCCCGCGTAGCAGCCTGCAGGCCACACCCGAATACGGATCGTGGATTCTGGGCCGCGTTTCCGAGACCCAGCGCCGGCGACGCATCCGCATCCAACTCATCCTGACCACCTTCGTGATCGTCGCGAACATGATCGGCGTCGGCGTCTCGATCCTCATCGAGACGGTGCTGTTCCCGACCCCCAACGTCTTCCGGGCCGATGTCTGGTGGATCACCACCATCGTGGCGCCCGCGTACATCGTGTTCGCCTTCCTCGTGGGCGTGGTGTGGGCGACCAACAGGGTGATCCAGAGCGTGCGCTGGGCCATCGAAGAACGCACGCCGACGGTCGAGGACCAGCGCAACACCTTCCGCGCCCCGGGCCAGCTGACGCGCGTGCTGCTCTCCCTGTGGGGCGCCGGCGCCGTACTGCTGACGACGCTCTACGCGATGCATGACACCCAGTTCATCCCCAAACTGCTGCTGGGCGTCACGTTCCCCGGCATCGTCGTATCCACCAGCTGCAACCTGTACACCGAGTTCGCGCTGCGCCCCGTTGCCGCCGACGCCCTGCAGGCCGGCCGGCCGCCGTCGCGGCTGTCACCGGGCATCATGGGCCGGACCATGGTCGTCTGGGCGTTCGGTTCCGGCGTGCCGATGCTGGGCGTGCTGCTGGCCGCGGTGTTCGCCTTGACCCAAAGCACGCTCACGCCAACCCAATTCGCGTTCGCCGTCCTGGTGCTCGCGGTGTTCGCGTTGGTCTTCGGCGCCTTGCTGATGTGGATCGTGGCCTGGCTGACGGCCAGCCCGATCCGCATTGTGCGACAGGCACTCAGCCGAGTCGAGCAGGGCGACCTGACCACGGATCTGGTCGTCTTCGACGGCACCGAACTGGGCCAGCTGCAACGCGGATTCAACTCGATGGTGCACGGGCTCCGCGAACGCGAACGCGTACGCGACCTGTTCGGCCGGCACGTCGGACGTGAGGTCGCGGCGCTCGCCGAACAGGAGAAGCCGCAACTCGGCGGCGAAGAGCGGCACGCCGCGGTGATCTTCGTCGACGTCATCGGCTCCACCCAGCTGGTGACCAGCCGCCCGGCCGTCGAGGTCGTCGACCTCCTGAACCGCTTCTTCGCCGTCATCGTCGACGAGGTGGACCGGCACCACGGGTTCGTCAACAAGTTCGAGGGCGACGCGGTGCTGGCGGTGTTCGGCGCGCCGGTATCGCTGCAGTGCACCGAGGGTGACGCGCTCGCCGCCGCCCGGGCCATCGCGTCACGCCTGCGCGACGAAGTGCCCGAACTGCAGGCCGGCCTCGGGGTCGCGGCCGGCACCGTGGTGGCCGGCAACGTCGGGGCCAAGGAGCGGTTCGAGTACACGGTCATCGGTGAACCGGTCAACGAGGCGGCCCGCCTGTGCGAGCTCGCCAAGTCGGTACCGGGGCAGCTGGCGGCCGCCGCGGACATGCTCGACGCGGTCAGCGAATCCGAAAGAGCGCACTGGGCATTGGGCGACACCGTGACGCTGCGTGGCCTGTCCGAACCGACGCAGTTGGCGATCCTGGCCTGAAATTCACATCTGCTTCACACAGATCCGGAGGATCATGGTGAGCATGAAGCGATATCCCGTCATGGCTGCAGCTGTCGGTGCGCTCGCCGTGGCGTTCGCGCTCGCTCCGCAGGCGGCGGCCGATCCCACCCTCGACACCGGGGGCTCGGCGGCCGACGTCATCAACAACCTCCAGGCCGAGGGCTACCTCGTACAGATCAACTGGACCAACGGTTTCGACGTCAAACCGCTCAACATCTGCTGGGTCACCGGCGTGAACAACCCGGGCAACTTCAAGCCGGGCGGCCCGGTGGCCGCGACCGTCTACGTCGACGTGCAGTGCCCGAACCACGAGTGGTGAATCACACCTGCGGGTAAGGCGCGAAGCGCTTGTCGTAGCCGGCCTTCCGCTCATCCAGTGCCGCTTGCCGTTGCGCCGCAGTGACATACACCGTCCCGGCCGGCAGCACGCTACCGAGATCACTGAGCGCCACCACCTGCGAACTCACCTTCGGCAGGTTGGTACCCGTGGTGTCGATGTCCTGAAAGCGGATCGAGATGGTCCCCTGGTTGAGGCCACCGGTGGACACCCAGTTCGCCACACCGGGATCGGTCGGCGACACCACGATGGTGTAGCTGCCGTCCGCATTGGCCACCGACTGCGCGATGTTCAGGCTGGTCTGCTGATCCCAGTAGTTCTTGGTGATGGTCCAGTCGTTGGTCACCGGGACCACGAAGTAGCCGGCGTCGCCGGGCTTGATGGTCAGCACCAGCGCCTGGTCGTCGGCCAGTTGGAAGTATCCCGGGCTCTGCACCTGGGTCGACAGGAACGTCGCGTTGCTCTCGGGATCGGTGAAGACGTTGGGCGGCTTCGTCTTTCCCGACGAATCCTTCGTCGCCACATCCATGTACTGCGGTTCCATCCGCAACCCGAGCGCCAGGATCACCGACGCCTCCAAACCCTGCAGGAACCGCGGCATCACCGGAAGCGGCGGGACCAGCGAGACCAGGTTGGTCAGGAACGGGTTGCCGGAGACAGCCGGGCCCAGACCGGGAATGTCGAAGCCGCCGATCTGCGCGAACAGACTGTTGCGCGGGCCGCTGACCCGTTCGATGGACAAGCTCATCGGATCCTGGGTGTTCCAGTCCGACAGGGTGTTCCGCGCGACGATCAAGGTCGTGTCGGTCGGAATCTGCAGATGGTTGGTCTGGCCCGGCTCGGCCGGACGCGAACTCACCGTCACGGTGAAGCTACCGTCCGGGTTGATCTGCATGTCCTTGGCGTTGAGTACCGCGGCCGTCTTGCCGCCGAGGCCCGTCAGCACGCTGAAGGTCGTCTCCGCCGGGCGCCCCCCCGGGCCGAACTTCCCGCTGATCACGTACGTGGACGTCGAATTGACCGCCATCATCCGGTAGATGGTGTCCGGGTTGTCGTACAGGATACGCGTGCCGGTGATCGCCTGGCCGAACCAATCATGCGGCGGCATAACCATTTCCAGCACCGTCGGCCGCATCGGGTTGAGCAGCTGGTACTCCATGGCGGCCTGCTGGGCGTATTCGTCCACCGCCTGGTTCAGCTGGTCCAGGTTCTCCTGGTCCGGTCCGCCCACTTGGGAGTACTGCTGCTTGGCGTTCAGCTGGAACGCAAACTTGATGATCGCCTTCATGATCTGCATCGGCACCGTCTTCACGATGGCGGTGGCTTTCCGCTCGGCGGCCAACTGCTGCGACGTGCCGAGCACCGTGGGCACGCTCTGCAGCGACGACGGCGCGGCCGCCAATGCCGTTGTCGCGGAGGTGGATGCCGTCTCGCGGCGGGTGACGCCGAGCAGCGCGGACAACGCGGCGTTCTGCAGTGGCGCGACGGGGTTCCCGGACGCGTTCGCCGCCCCGTTGAGGCCCACGGCCGAGAGCGCGTGCGACACCGCCGCTCTCGCCGCTGCGACGGGCGCACCCAGTGCCGCCACCGGCGCGACCGCGTGCAGGCGCGGCACAGAGCTCACGGGCGCGTCCGCCTTGGCCGTCGCGGCCACCTGCGGCTTCGTCGGCTTCTGAGCCGAGGTCACGACCGGCGTCCTGGTGACCTTTTTGGTCGCGGGTTTCGCGTCGGGCTCAGATGTCTTGCCGGTGTCGGTCGCATCCTTCGCAGCCGACGGCTTTTCCACATCCGCCTGCGCCGCGGGCCGCTTCGACGACTTCTTACCCGGATTCACGATGCCAGGACGCTTGGTGCCCTTGTCCTTCTTCGGCTTGCTCGTGTCGGTCTTGTCTCCGTCGCTCTTGGCCGGACTCTCGCTCTTGGCATGAGTGTCCGACGGCGCCCCCGCGGCGTCACTCGGAGCGGCGAAGGCGATGCCAGGGCTGCTCGCCACTGCCGCGCCGATCCCCAGGGCGACCGCCAAGGCGCCAACGCGGCCCACGAATCTGGCTGCGCCAGTTGACAACTCATCACGACTGTTGATCGACATGCAACTCCCCTGAACCCCGAGACCCCGACTAGAACGCGTTCCAGTTATAACAGGGCGGAACTCGCACGTCAGCCATTTACGAGACAAATGATTAAATATGTCTCGCCAGCCACGTTGATGTCGATTTTCCGCTAGTACTCGAGTCTGCCGCATGACATTGTCGAAGACATGTACGACGACTTCGACCGCTGCTACCGGGCAGTCCAATCCAAGGACGCGCGGTTCGACGGTTGGTTCGTCACGGCCGTCCTCACCACGGGTATCTATTGCCGCCCCAGTTGCCCTGTCCGGCCGCCGTTCGCCCGCAACGTCCGCTTCTACCCGACCGCCGCGGCAGCGCAGCGGGCCGGCTTCCGGGCCTGCAAGCGCTGTCGACCCGACGCATCACCGGGGTCACCGGAGTGGAACATCCGCACCGACGTCGTCGCCCGCGCCATGCGACTGATCACCGACGGCACCGTCGATCGCGAGGGCGTCACCGGACTGGCCGCCAGACTCGGCTACACCACTCGACAACTCGAGCGCCTGCTCCAGGCCGAGGTCGGCGCGAACCCGTTGGCGCTCGCCCGCGCCCAACGGAGCCAGACCGCGCGGGTACTCATCGAGACCACGAAACTGCCCTTCGGTGACGTCGCGTTCGCCGCGGGATTCTCCAGCATCCGCCAGTTCAACGACACCATTCGCGAAGTCTGCGCACTGACGCCGACCGAACTCCGGCAACGGGCCCAAGCGCGCTTCGAACCCAACGAAACCCCCGGCACGGGAACACTTTCCGTCCGGCTACCGGTGCGGACACCCTTCGCCTACGAGGGAGTGTTCGGCCACCTGGCGGCCGGTGCGGTGCCCGGCGTCGAAGAGGTGCACGACGGCGCGTTCCGGCGCACCCTGCGGCTCCCCAACGGCACCGGCATAGTCGGGTTGTCGCCACGCGTGGACCACGTGCAGTGCACGCTGATCCTCGACGACTTCCGGGATCTGGCCACCGCCATCGCCCGCTGCCGGCGACTCCTGGACCTCGACGCCGATCCTGAGGCCGTCATCGATGTCCTCAATGCCGACCGGCACCTTGCCCCTATCGTCGCCAAGGCGCCCGGGCAGCGCATCCCCCGCACGGTCGACGAGAACGAGTTGGCACTACGGGTGGTGATCGGTCAGCAGGTGTCCATGAAGGCCGCTGCGACACACACGCGTCGGCTGGCACTGGCGTACGGCACGACGATCAACGACCCGGTGGGCACCCTGACCCATGTCTTCCCGTCCGTCACGCAACTGGCCGAGATCGATCCGAGCCACCTGGCCTTCCCCGAATCCCGCCGGCGCACGCTCGTGGCGCTGATCGATGCACTCGCGGCCGGCACCCTCGAGCTCGACGCCGGATCGGACTGGCTGCAGGCGAGAACTCAGTTGGCCGAACTGCCCGGTATCGGACCATGGACCGCCGAGGTGATCGCAATGCGGGGACTCGGCGATCCGGATGCGTTTCCGGCCAGCGACCTCGGCGTTCAGGCTGCAGCCAAACAAGCTGGGCTGCCGGACAATTCACGCCGGCTGATCGAGCACAGTGCGCACTGGCGCCCATGGCGCGCCTACGCCACCCAATACCTGTGGACCTCCCTGGATCACGCGGTCAACCAGTGGCCGCCCCTGACCGCCAACCCACCGCAATCACCACAACAGGAGCAGGCATGACCGCCACGTTGCAGACCAGGACGATGCAGAGCCCGGTCGGAACCATCACGATCGCCGGTCGCGACGGACGCATCCGGCACCTGCGGATGGACGATCAGACATATGAGCCCAGCCATGAGGGCTGGGAGCCCGATGAGTCGGCATTTCCAGAGGCCGTCGAGCAACTCACCGCGTACTTCGCCGGCGAACTCCAGGAGTTCGATCTGGAACTCGACCTCGTCGGCACGGAATTCCAGCGACGGGTCTGGGGTGCATTGTTGACCATCTCGTACGGCGAAACGCGTTCATATGGCGAAATCGCTTTACAGGTCGGATCACCGGGTGCTTCACGAGCCGTCGGATTGGCGAATGGACACAATCCCGTCGGCATCATCGTGCCCTGCCATCGCGTTATCGGGGCAAATGGCAGCCTGACCGGATATGGCGGCGGACTGGACCGTAAGAGGCTGCTGCTCGATCTGGAAAAGAGCCGATCAGGAGCAGAAGAGCCGACGCTGTTCGACTGATGAATGCCATTTCGGCGCCACGTATTGCCGCGGCGCCGAAATGCAAAAACGTCCTGAACGCAAAAATGCCTCAGCCCCCCGATTTTCATCGGGGGGCTGAGGTAATTTGTGTTCGGCGGTGTCCTACTTTTCCGCCCGTGCAGGGCAGTATCATCGGCGCTGGCAGGCTTAGCTTCCGG
>NZ_JBJIAL010000041.1:0-48654 GCF_045310895.1 Mycobacterium sp. SMC-18 | reverse complement strand
TGGCGTTGTTCGCCCGCGACCACGGCTGCACCCGACCCAACTGCACCGCCCCCGCCTCCTGCTCGCAGGCTCATCACATCACCAACTGGCGCGACGACGGACTGACCAACATCGACACCATGACCCTGGCCTGCGGCCGCGACAACCGCCTGGCCGACACCGGCGGCTGGACCACCACCATGGGCCCCCACGGCCGCACCCACTGGACCCCACCACCACTACTGGACGTCGGCCAACCACGAACCAACCACTACCACCGTCCGACACTGTATCCAGCCGAGGGCGACGCTAATGATGGTGAAAGCGACAGTCCTGCAGAGTGATTCAGCGCCGATCGACGCGCGATGACCCCCGGCAGCACGAGACCAGGTCGCGCTGCGGTAGCTGCGCGTCCGGTCGACCGTGTCGGCATTCCCGCGTACCGTTGGCCGATGCCCGGTTTCCTGGCCGCGACCCGCGACGGCTACGACCGTGCGGCCGCGCACTACGTCGCTCGGTTCCAAGACCATCTCGACGACCGGCCGGTGGACCGGGCCATGATCGGCGCGTTCGCCGAACTGGTGGACCGCGGGGCCAGCGTGCTGGACGTGGGCTGCGGCACCGGTGTGGCCACTGCGGCACTGGCAGCGGCCGGCCTCGACGTCACCGGAATCGATCTGTCTCCCAACATGATCGCGCAGGCGCGGCAGCACAATCCGGCTCTGGAGTTCCGCGTCGGGTCGATGCTCGACCTCGACGTGGCCGAGGGCAGCGTCGGCGGGCTCTGTGCCTGGTACTCGATCATCCATGTTCCGGATGAGTACCTGTCGCGAGTCTTCGCCGAGTTCCACCGGGTCCTGTCGCCGGGCGGGGTGTTGCTGTTGGCATTTCAGGTCGGTGATGAGCCGCGGGTGCTGACGGACTTCGACGGCGAGTCGGTGCACTTGACGTTCATCCGCCGGCGGCCCGAGCTCGTCGCAGACGTGTTGTCGGACAGCGGGTTTCGCGTCTATGCGGAAACGGTCCGGCAACCCGACGAAGACGCGGCCGAATCCACGCCGCAGGCCTACCTCATTGCGCGTCGAGCAGCTTGATCAATCGCTTGGTCGCGACGAGCCGGAACGATGCGTCGAGCAGTTCTCGGACCTCGTCCCAGTCGACCTTCGCCGCGGTGAAATCCAGCCCGAGCCAGCCTGACGGACCCATGTAGGCGGGGTAGTAGAAGCGCGAATCCTGTTCCAGTGCTGCGCGGTCGGACTCGTCGACCTTGACCAGCAGGGAATGCGGGTAGGCGACCATCTCGCCCGTCGTCTTCGAATTGCCGCCGTACATCGCGAACATCTTGGGCGCGCAGAACACCGGCCGGCCCCACGACACCTTCTCGAAGGCCTCGGGAAAGCTCAGCGCGACCGCGCGCAGCTCTGCCAGGCCGGGGTCGTCATCGTCGAACATGATCGGATGCGGCACGTTGCCACGGTAACCCGCGGCGGGGCGGAGGGTGCCCAACCTTCGAGATGACTGTGCGTCAGGTTCGCGATTCCTGTGCGGCCGATAATTGTCGCGCGTTATACATTCCGGATGACAGCGGGAAGATGCATTGGCCGGGTCGGGGGACTGGCGGTCGCCCTGGGGATCGGAACCGCGCTCGCGGGGTGGAGCGACTGCCCGGCCTGGGCTGACGCCACAGGATCGGGAGCCGGGGCGGGATCGACATCCCAGACCTCCTCGACCTCGCAGGCATCCCAGGCGGCAGCCGCTCCTGCCAAGAAGCCGAAAAAGCAGCGCAAGCCCGCCAAGTCGAAGTCGAAGCCCGCCAACGAGGAACAGGCCGGAAAGCCGGACAAGAAGCGCGACAAGCCCACCGCCGACAAGCCCGCCGCTGACCAGCCCGCCGCCAACCAGATGAAGGCCGCCGAGCGCACGAAGCCCGCGCCGCGGACAGCCCCGCCGCGCGTCGCCGGCCTCAACCGCGAAGAGCACCCGACGGCCGCGGCCAAGACTGCCGGCACGCCGACAGTCACCGCCGCGATCTCGACGCAAGCGAGCTCCGCACAGCCCACGGTCAAGGTGGCCGCGGTGTCGGCAGATCCCATCGCCAAACTCACCAGGGCCC
The DNA here is from genome assembly GCF_045310895.1 of Mycobacterium sp. SMC-18. NCBI lineage: Bacteria > Bacillati > Actinomycetota > Actinomycetes > Mycobacteriales > Mycobacteriaceae > Mycobacterium > Mycobacterium sp. SMC-18. The sequence continues at coordinate 46,562 of NZ_JBJIAL010000041.1, read as the reverse complement.
TGCGGTCGCTGCAGGCGCCGGTGTCTCCGCTCAGCTCGACATCGGTGCTGGTGGCCCTCGCCGCGGTGCGCGACGAACTGGAACGCAAGACCCTCAAGCCAACCAGTGCCGTTGCGCCGCAGTCGGTTTCGACGCTCGCCGACACCACACCCAATGTGCTGGTGATCGGCGTCGACGGCACCAATCTGAGCCGGGTGCTGGCCGACCCGGCCAACGCCAACTTCTTCCAGCTCATGCAGGGCGGCACCACGGCACCGGCGAGCATCGTCGGGCACACCACGATCAGCAATCCGTCATGGACCGCCATCCTCACCGGCGTCTGGGGTGAGAGGACCGGCGTCATCAACAACATCTTCAATCCAGCGGTCTACAACCGGTTCCCGACGGTGTTCAACCAACTGGAGACGTTCAATCCCGGCATCCAGACCACGGCGATCGCGAACTGGGACGTCATCTCGGCCATCGCCGTGTCGGGTTCGGTCGGCGCCGACCACGTCGTCAACATCTCGCACATCGCGGGTGACTCCAACTGGTCGCTCACCGACGACGCCGTCGGCGACGCGACCGAGGCCGCGATCGCCGCCGCCGACCCGAACAAGCCGAACTTCGTGTTCAGCTACTTCGTCGGCGTCGACGAGAACGGGCACAACTACGGCGGCGCGTCCACGGCATACGCCGAGGCGGTGCGGAACGTCGACCGCAACATCGGCGAGATCATGCAGTCGGTCAACGACTGGGAAGCGGCGACCGGCGAGCAGTGGACCGTCATCGTCGTCACCGACCACGGTCACCAGGACAGCAAGGGCTTCGGCCATGGGTTCCAATCACCCAATGAGACATCGACTTTCGTCATCGCCAACAATCCCGATCTGTTCACCGCCGGTGGCGTCAACCTGAAATACCAGATCGTCGACGTCACCCCGACGGTCGTGACGTTGTTCGGCGGCACGCCGGCGCCCAAGTCCGACGGCGTCTCCATCACGGGCCTCGGCGGCAGCACCGTCACGCCGATCGACGACGACGCGGCACTGCGGGCCGCCGTGCTGGACGTCATCGGCAAGTACGGGTACCCCAACATCGGCACCGACCTGACGCTCGGCGTGCGCACCGTCGCCGCGTCCGTGCCCTACTTCCTCAACCAGGCGTTCCAGCAGGTGACGGCGCAGTTGCGGTCGATCGCCGAGAAGAACATCTTCGTCATCAGCCCGCTGGCACAGGCGATGACCGTGCCCGTGCAGCTGGTCGGCAGCCTGACGTACGCCGCGACGAACGTCGTCGCGCAGGTCGTCGCCAGGCTGACCGGAGTCACCGGGGCCAGCCTCGTGCCGATCTTCATCCCGCCGCTGCCGCCGCTGGTCGGTACCGAGGACCCGGCCCCGGCAGCTGCTTGCACGGTCCTCGTGGCATGCGGCACGTCGGCGGGGATCATCGCGGCTTGATGTCACAGCCCTTCGCTAGCCTTACCGGGTGAGCTCACCCGATCCCGACGTGCGCCGGCAATGGCAGGAACTGGCCGAAGAAGTCCGCGGTCACCAGTTCCGCTACTACGTCAAAGATGCACCGATCATCTCCGACGGTGAGTTCGACAAGCTGCTCGGTGAATTGCAGGAGATCGAAGAGCGGTACCCCGAGCTGCGGACGCCGGATTCGCCGACGCAGCTGGTCGGCGGCGCCGGGTTCGCGACCGAGTTCGGCGAGGCACAGCACCTGGAGCGGATGCTGTCGCTAGACAATGCCTTCAACACCGATGAGCTGACGGCGTGGGCCGCGCGGCTCACCAACGAGCTGGGCCGCGAACTCGAGTACCTCTGCGAGCTCAAGGTCGACGGCGTCGCGCTGGCACTGGTCTACCGCGACGGCAAGCTGGTCCGGGGCGCCACGCGCGGCGACGGCCGCACGGGCGAGGATGTCACGCTCAACGCCCGCACCATCACCGACGTACCGGAGCAGCTGACCGGCACCGACGAATTCCCGGTGCCGGCGGTGCTGGAAGTCCGCGGTGAGGTGTACTTCCGTGTGGAGGATTTCGCCGCGCTCAACGTCAGCCTCATCGAGGAGGGCAAGGCGCCGTTCGCCAATCCGCGCAACAGTGCCGCCGGGTCGCTGCGACAGAAGAATCCTGCCGTCACCGCACGTCGCCGGCTGCACATGATCTGCCACGGTCTGGGCTACACCGAAGGCTTCGAGCCGGCATCGCTGCACGACGCGTACCGTGCGCTGCAGGCATGGGGGCTGCCGGTGTCGGACCACACAACCCGCGTCACCGGCATCGCGGCGGTGGCCGAACGCGTCGCGTACTGGGGCGAGCACCGTCATGACGTCGATCACGAAATCGACGGTCTGGTGGTCAAATTGGACGACCGCACGCTGCAGCGCCGCCTCGGCGCCACCAGCCGGGCGCCGCGGTGGGCCATCGCGTACAAGTACCCGCCCGAGGAGGTCACCACCAAGCTGCTCGACATCCGGGTGAGTGTGGGCCGTACCGGCCGCGTCACGCCGTTCGCGTACATGGAGCCCGTCACCGTCGCAGGTTCAACGGTCGGGCTCGCGACGTTGCACAACGCCACCGAGGTGAAGCGCAAGGGCGTGCTGATCGGCGACACCGTGGTGATCCGCAAGGCCGGCGACGTCATCCCCGAGGTGCTCGGCCCGGTCGTCGATCTGCGTGACGGTACTGAACGTGAATTCGTCATGCCCGCAACGTGTCCCGAATGCGGTAGCACGCTGGCGCCGTCGAAGGAGGGTGACGCCGACATCCGCTGCCCCAACACCCGATCCTGCCCCGCGCAGCTGCGTGAGCGGGTTTTCCACGTCGCGGGCCGCGGCGCCTTCGACATCGAGGGCCTCGGCTACGAGGCGGCCACCGCACTGCTGGCAGCCGGCGTCATCACCGATGAGGGCGACGTCTTCAACCTCACGCAAGACGACCTGTTGCGCACCAGCCTGTTCAAGACCCAGAAGGGCGAGCTCTCGGCCAACGGAGCCAGGCTGCTGGCCAACCTCGGCAAGGCCAAGCAACAGCCGTTGTGGCGGGTGCTGGTGGCGCTGTCCATCCGGCACGTCGGTCCGACGGCCGCTCGGGCGCTGGCCGCGGAATTCGGTGACCTGCAAGCGATCACCGAAGCCTCCGAGGAGCGGCTGGCCGCTGTCGAGGGCGTCGGCCCCACCATCGCCGCCGCCGTGATCGACTGGTTCACCGTCGACTGGCACCGTGCCATCGTCGACAAGTGGCGCGCGGCGGGCGTGCGCATGGCCGACGAACGCGACGCGAGCATCGAGCGCACGCTGGAAGGCCTGTCGATCGTGGTGACCGGCTCGCTGACCGGGTTCTCGCGGGACGAGGCCAAAGAGGCGATCCTGGTGCGCGGCGGCAAGGCGGCGGGTTCGGTGTCGAAGAAGACCGCCTACGTGGTGGCCGGCGACGCGCCGGGATCCAAGTACGACAAGGCTGTCGAACTCGGCGTGCCGATTCTCGACGAAGACGGCTTCCGGCGGTTGTTGGAAGAGGGGCCGGACGCGCTCTGAGCTCGATGGCGGCGCCGATGTCCCGCAGAATCCCGGCAATCACCACGCGATTCTGGGTGAGCAAGACGTTGATCACCGCCGCATCGGTGTTCTGGCCGGACCACCTCTACGACCACCTGGGCCGCTGGATCGCGACAACGCTGCTGGTGGCGGCATGCGCCGTAGCGCTGTTGGTTCAACTGCGCGCAGACCGCTTGCGGCCGTGGGCATTCTGGCTCGCGATGCTGGCGACCAGTGCGGTGGGCACGGAGATCGCGAACGGGTTGCACGTCGCGTTCGGTCTGCGGTACCTGGTGATCGCTGTCGTTTGTTGCGCCGGCGTCGTGGGACTGCTGGCGCTCGGGCATGCGCACGTCGGAATGACGGAGTTGATCGCTGTCCGCACCCGGCGAGCCGAATGCTGGTTCTGGGCAACCGCTCTGGCGGCGTTCGGAATCGGGACTGCGCTGACCCACATGACGCCGACTCGCATCTTGCCCGACCCGGTTCTTCAGCTCGTGCTGTGGGCAGTGCTGATCGCCGGTGTGGCGGTGACATGCCGCTTGTCCGGTGGCATGTCGACGGCGGGCTTCTGGGGTTGTTTTGTCCTGACTCGTCCGTTGGGCGCGGCGGTCGCCTTCCTGCTGACCAACGCAAGTCAGGCCGGTGGGCTCGGCCTTGCTCGGCCGGCGGTCAGCGCGGCGCTGACCGCGGTGCTCGTCGCCTCGGTGCGCTACCGCTGACCGCTATCGCACGATGGTCGCGACGATGCCGGCGAGATACCCCAGCCGCGCGACCTCAGACGGACGGAAGGCCGGCCCACCCGGGCGGCCCAGCATGATCGCCGTGTGGGGGTCACCCAACGGCGCGGCGGCCAGGGTGGTGTCGATGTCCTGCCAGAACTGCGGCACCCAGTCGCCGGTGGCGTCCAGTGCGGCGGCGTGCTCGAGCGGCAGCCACGGCGCTGAGCTGGCGAGCGTCTCGGGCGCGCCCGGACTGCCGGTGATGCGATGGGGCGCCACGCCGTCCTTGCCGCCGGCCACCACGACACACCACCCGACCCGCAACACGCGCGGTGCCTCGTCGGCCAGCGTCTGGAGGCGCGCGGCCTTGCCTTTGGCGGCCGCCACGTGGTCGATGAGTTCCAGCTCGCGATGGGCCTCGAGCAACCCGGTGTGGGGCCGAATGCTGTCCACGTACACGCCCTTGAGGGCCTCCGCGGCGGTGATCAGGGCGTCGGGCATGGACCCGAGCGGCAGTTCGACCACCAGATCGTCGATCGCGTAGCCCGGACCGCGCTCGACGACGTCGAGCGACAGGATGTCGGCGCCCACCGAGCCGAGAGCCACCGCCAGCGAGCCGAGGCTACCGGGGCGGTCTTCGAGCTGCACCCGCAGCAGATAGGAGGACACGCGACAACTGTTGCACAGCGTCGTGGCGATGGCAGGACGTGCCGGTGCGGCGCGTGTCACGGATACGTTCCCCGTCGCGGCGCCCATCGGGCTCCCCACTAGGCTGTTTCGACGTGTCGAAGATTTCCCGGGACGATGTCGCCCATCTGGCGAATCTGGCCCGGCTCGCCCTGACCGATGGTGAGCTGGACAGTTTCGCAGGCCAGCTCGATGCCATCCTGGCGCACGTCGGCAAGATTCAGGCCGTCGACGTCACCGGTATCGAGGCGACCGGCAATCCGCTCAAAGAGGTCAACATCACCCGGCCCGACGCCGAGGTGGCCAGCCTGACGCAGGACCAGGCGCTGGCGCAGGCCCCGCGGGCCGAGGACGGCCGGTTCGCCGTGCCCCGCATCTTGGGAGAAGCAGAGTGAGCGACCTGATCCGTTTCGACGCCGCCACGCTCGGCGAGAAGATCGCCGCCGGCGACGTGTCGGCCACCGAGGTCACCCAGGCGCACCTGGACCAGATCGCCGCCACCGACGAGACCTACCACGCGTTCCTGCATGTGGGTGCCCAGGAGGCACTCGCCGCTGCCGCCGCGGTCGACAAGCAGGTGGCTGCCGGCGAGCCGCTGGCATCGCCGCTCGCCGGTGTTCCGTTGGCGCTCAAGGACGTTTTCACCACCACCGACGCGCCGACCACGGCCGGCTCGAAGATTCTCGAGGGCTGGCGGTCGCCGTACGACGCGACCGTGACCGCGAAGCTGCGCGCGGCCGGAATCCCGATCCTCGGCAAGACCAACATGGACGAGTTCGCCATGGGGTCGTCCACCGAGAACTCGGCCTACGGCCCGACCCGCAATCCGTGGGACGTCAACCGCGTGCCGGGTGGTTCCGGTGGCGGTAGCGCCGCGGCGCTCGCCGCGTTCCAGGCGCCGCTGGCGATCGGCACCGACACCGGTGGGTCGATCCGTCAGCCTGCCGCGCTGACCGCGACCGTCGGCGTCAAACCCACCTACGGCACCGTCTCGCGGTACGGCTTGATCGCCTGCGCGTCGTCGCTGGATCAGGGCGGCCCGTGCGCCCGCACGGTGCTCGACACCGCGCTGCTGCACCAGGTGATCGCCGGCCACGACCCGCGCGACTCCACCTCGGTCGACGCGCCCGTGCCCGATGTGGTCGCGGCGGCCCGGGCCGGCGCCGCGGGCGACCTCAAGGGCGTCCGGATCGGTGTCGTGAAGCAGCTGCACACCGGCGAGGGTTACCAGCCCGGCGTGCTGTCGTCGTTCAACACCGCGGTGGACCAGCTGACCGAGCTCGGCGCCGAGATCACCGAGGTCGACTGCCCGAACTTCGACTACTCGCTGGCGGCCTACTACCTGATCCTGCCGTCCGAGGTGTCGTCGAACCTCGCGCGCTTCGACGCGATGCGCTACGGCCTGCGGGTCGGCGACGACGGCACCCACAGCGCCGAAGAGGTCATGGCGCTGACGCGTGCCGCCGGATTCGGGCCAGAAGTCAAGCGCCGCATCATGATCGGCACCTACGCGCTGTCGTCGGGGTACTACGACGCCTACTACAACCAGGCTCAGAAGGTGCGCACCCTGATCGCGCGCGACCTCGATCGCGCCTACGAGAAGGTCGACGTGCTGGTCACCCCGACCACCCCGACCACCGCGTTCGGGCTGGGCGAGAAGGTCGACGACCCGCTGGCGATGTACCTGTTCGACCTGTGCACGCTGCCGCTGAACCTGGCCGGCCACTGCGGCATGTCGGTGCCGTCGGGCCTATCGCCGGACGACAACCTGCCGGTCGGGCTGCAGATCATGGCACCGGCCCTGGCCGACGACCGGCTGTACCGCGTCGGCGCGGCCTACGAAGCCGCCCGCGGCGCCCTGCCCACCGCACTCTAGAGGCGACCCCGCCGCACATTCGGCGAGAACGAGAACCCGCGAGCGGGCAGTATGGGGTCATGCGGATAGGTGTGCTGACCGGTGGTGGTGACTGTCCTGGCCTGAATGCGGTGATCCGGGCGGTGGTTCGCACCTGCGATGCCCGGTACGGCTCGACGGTCGTCGGGTTCCGGGACGGCTGGCGTGGCCTGCTGGAGAACCGCCGCGAGCAGCTCAAGAACGACGACCGCAACGACCGGCTGCTGGCCAAGGGCGGCACCATGCTGGGCACGGCGCGCGTCAACCCCGACAAGCTGCGGGCCGGGCTGGACCAGATCAAGCAGACGCTCGAGGACAACGGCATCGACGTGCTGATCCCGATCGGCGGCGAAGGCACGCTGACGGCGGCGCACTGGCTGGCCGAAGAGAACGTCCCCGTCGTGGGTGTGCCCAAGACCATCGACAACGACATCGATTGCACCGACGTCACTTTCGGCCACGACACCGCGCTGATGATCGCCACCGAGGCCATCGACCGGCTGCACAGCACGGCCGAGTCGCATCAGCGGGTGATGCTCGTCGAGGTGATGGGGCGCCATGCGGGCTGGATCGCGCTCGGCGCCGGCATGGCCGCCGGCGCGCACATGACCCTGATCCCGGAGCAGCCGTTCGACGTCGAAGAGGTGTGCCGACTGGTGAAACAGCGCTTCGTACGCGGAGATTCGCATTTCATCTGCGTCGTCGCCGAAGGCGCGCGGCCGGCCGAGGGGTCAATGCAGTTGCGCGACGGCGGAATTGACGAATTCGGGCATGTGCGATTCACCGGGGTCGCCCAGCAGTTGGCCATCGAGATCGAGAAGCGGATCCGCAAGGAAGTCCGCACCACGGTGCTCGGTCACGTGCAGCGCGGCGGCACGCCGACGCCCCATGACCGGGTGCTGGCGACCCGGTTCGGGATCAACGCCGCCGACGCCGCGCACGCGGGGGAGTACGGGATGATGGTGTCGTTGCAGGGCCAGGAGATCGGCCGGGTGCCGTTGGCCGACGCGGTCCGGCAACTCAAGCTCGTGCCGCAGAGCCGTTACGACGACGCGGCCGAGTTCTTCGGCTAGCGGTAGGCCTTCGGTAGTGGCATGCCGAATTCGGATTCCACCGCGCGCAGCCGGCTCGGATAGTCGGTGATGATGCCGTCGGCGCCGGCCGCGATCTGTGCCTTCATGGTGTCGGCGTCGTTGATCGTCCACGGAATCACCTTGAGCCCGCGGGCATGTGCGCGATCGATGAATGCGCTGTCGGCGACCAGGGCGAAATCCGGATCCTTCGGCGTCAGGCCGTAGGGCACCGAGTAGCCGGGCGACAGGATGTTCGCGCCGACCGACGCCGCCCCCGCAATCGGATCGGTGACGACGGCGGGGTTCACGTCTGCCGTCCACGCCGAGTTCGGCACCCAGGTCGTCTCGTCCCAGAGCGCCACCAAGGGGATACCGGGTTCGTGCTGGCGGACGAGCGGCAGTGTGCGCCAGTCGAAACTCTGGATCTCCACCTTGTCGACCTTGCCGGCAGCCCGCACCGTGGCGAGGATGACGTCGACGAATTGCTGTGGCGTGGCCGAACTTTCAGGCTTGTCGGCTTCGATCTTGGTTTCGATGTTGTACCGGACGCCCGCGTGGTGCGCGTCCGCGAGCGCGAAAACCTGATCGAGGGTGGCGATCTTGTTGCCGGTCACCACTTCGGCGGCCGGGAATCCGTCGAGCAGCTTGCCGCAGTTCAGCGTGTGCAGCTGGGCCCGCGTGAGGTCGTGGACGAGCTTGCCGACGTACGGGTATTGCGGGTCGCCGGGGAAGGCTGGGCCGGTGTCGGTGCACTTCTCGGGCTGGATGGCCGGGTCGTGCCACACCATCGGTGCACCGTCCTTGGCGAGGACGATGTCGAGTTCCAGCGTCGTGACACCCAGCTCGATGGCCTTGGTGAACGCGCGCAGCGATTCCTCGGTGGTCTCGCCGCGTCCGCCGCGGTGCGCCTGCAGGTCGAAGTCGCCGGAATCGGCCGATGCGACGGGCATGGCCGTCAGCGCGAAGGTGGTCAGCAGGGCGCCGATGCGTGCGAGCATCCGCGGAGGGTAACCGGCCCCGGGAAATGGCCGGTGAACGACAACTAGGATCAGGCGCATGGCTGACGCAGACCTTCTCGACTACGACGACGTCCTCGCGACGTACGAGCCCGTCATGGGCATGGAAGTCCACGTCGAGCTGTCCACCGAGACCAAGATGTTCTGTGGTTGTGCGAACCGGTTCGGCGCCGAGCCGAACACACTGGTGTGCCCGGTGTGCCTCGGTCTGCCCGGTGCGCTGCCGGTCGTCAACGAGGCGGCCGTGGAGTCCGCGATCCGGATCGGGCTCGCGCTGAACTGCGATATCGCGCCGTGGGGCCGGTTCGCCCGGAAGAACTACTTCTACCCGGATCAGCCGAAGAACTATCAGATCAGTCAGTACGACGAGCCCATCGCCGTCAACGGCTACCTCGACGTCCCGCTGGAGGACGGCAGCACCTGGCGCGTCGAGATCGAGCGCGCTCACATGGAGGAGGACACCGGCAAGCTGACCCACCTGGGCAGCGACACCGGCCGCATCTCCGGGGCCACGACGTCGCTGGCCGACTTCAACCGGGCCGGCGTGCCGTTGGTGGAGATCGTCACCAAGCCCATCGAGGGCGCCGGCGAGCGCGCCCCGGAGATCGCCCGCGCGTACGTCACCGCGCTGCGGGACCTGTTGCGCGGCTTGGACGTTTCCGACGTCCGCATGGACCAGGGCTCGATGCGCTGCGACTCCAACGTCTCGCTCAAGCTCAAGGGCGCCGCGGAGTTCGGCACCCGCACCGAGACCAAGAACGTCAACTCGCTCAAGAGCGTCGAGGTGGCGGTCCGCTACGAGATGCGCCGGCAGGCCGCCGTGCTGCAGTCCGGCGGCACCATCACGCAGGAGACCCGGCACTTCCACGAGGACGGGCACACCACGGCCGGCCGCAGCAAGGAAACCGCCGAGGACTACCGCTACTTCCCGGAGCCGGACCTGGAGCCCATCGCGCCGTCCGACGAGCTGGTGGAGCGGCTGCGCGGCACCATCCCCGAACTTCCGTGGTTGGTGCGCAAGCGGATTCAGGAAGACTGGGGCATCTCGGACGAGGTCATGCGTGACCTCGTCAACGCCGGCGCGGTCGAGCTGGTGGCCGCGACCGTCGAGCACGGCGCGTCCAGCGAGGCGGCCCGCGCCTGGTGGGGCAACTTCCTGGTGCAGAAGGCCAATGAATCCGGCATCGAACTGGACGCGCTGGCCATCACCCCGGCCCAGGTCGCCGCGGTGGTCAAGCTGGTCGACGACGGCAAGCTGTCCAACAAGCTGGCCCGCCAGGTCGTCGAGGGCGTGCTGGCCGGCGAGGGTGAGCCCGAGCAGGTCATGAACGACCGCGGTCTCGTTGTGGTGCGCGACGATTCGCTCATCCAGGCCGCGATCGACGAGGCGCTGGCAGCCCAGCCCGACATCGCCGACAAGATTCGCGGCGGCAAGGTCCAGGCCGCGGGTGCGATCGTCGGCGCGGTTATGAAGGCCACCAAGGGACAGGCCGACGCCGCGCGCGTGCGCGAACTCGTGATCGCGGCCTGCAGCTAGCGCAGCGCCGGCTGCGGCGCGGGCGTGGCCTGCGGACGCAATGACGAGACGCCCGCGACGCAGTAGCCCGCGATCACGAAACACACCGCAGCGCAGGGCAGATTGCCGGTCGGCGTGCCCGCACCGGTGACGCCGTCGATGGCGCCGGCGAAGTCGGGCAGCGCGGCCAGCCAGAGCACCGTGAACGTGAGCAGGTACAGCACCCCGAACACCCGCACGTACGGACTCGGGTGCTGCGTGCCGACGCGGCGCGTGATCCGCCAGTCCTGAATCAGGACGGGCACCGTCACGAAGAAGAACACCGCCACCTCTACCCCGAGGACCGCGTACTGCGTCGCGCTGTGCTGGGCGGAGAGCAACGTCGGCAGGCTGAGTAGTCCCATGATCACCGGTGCCAGCACGCTGATGACCGGGATGCGCCAGGCCATCGACACCGCACCCGGTGGTGTGCCCGCGGCCACCTGGCGCCCGACCAGGACATGCACCAGGAACGCGACCGCCGCGGGCCCGACCACCGCGAGGCTGACCCAGCTGCTGACCGGCACGCAGCCGAGCGTCGGGTGATTCAGGGGATTCGCGGTGTTCCACACCCACCAGCGCAGCTGCGGGCCGAGGTGGTCGAACACGCCGTAGACGCAGCCGTGCACGAAGCCGACGCAGATGGCGCCGATGACCGCGCCGCGCCGTTCGAAGACCCCGGTGGCGCGGACGATGTCATAGGCGAGCGTGATGGTCGCCGGGTACAGCGCCACGATGTACAGCGGTAGCCGCCCGTCGACGAAATCGACGCTGAACACGTTGTGCACCAACATGACCCCGAGTCGGGTGCCGGCGAAGATGTCCGGTGGATGCCGGGGGAGTTCGGTCACCAGCGCATAGACCACCGACGCCAGCCAGATGGCGATGCCGGTCGGGTCCCGCCGGACGCGCCGCAGCGCGTAGGCCAGGGCCAGTGCCGCGCCGACCAGCATCAGCAGCTCGACGACCGGCATGGTCCAGTGGGCAAGGGTCAGGGGGTTGCGCACCTTGACCCAGGAATCGTCGTCGCAGGAAAAGCCCAGGTAGCCGGCCAGCCGAGCGAAGTCGGCCGGGCAGGCGCGCATCATCGAGCGACCCTCATGTCGGGCGCCAATTACGTCTTGTCGTCCGTGCTACGCGGGAATCCGCCCTGCGGGAACAGCGGGAACACGACGTCGTCGAACTTCTCGACGTCGCCGGCCGTCTTGTTCACCGTGGCGCCCCAGATGTTGCCGTCGGGGGAGAGCTTCAGCGCGAAGACGTGGCCGTGGGTGTCGGTGCGCAGCGCCTCGGGATCACCTGTCACTGCGCCGGTGTCCTTCGCCAACCGCAGCGCCACCGTCTTCTTGGTGTTGACGAGGTTGACCATGACGGTGTTGTCGGTCGCCACGCAGCCGGCGACACCGGGCCGGTCGGGCCAGCTCCACACCGTGGACACCTTCGAGTCCTTGGTGATCTTCTGCAGCCGATCGGCCGTCGGCGTGCGGTCGGTGACATACAGCGCCCCGCTGGCGCCGTCGATGCACAGGGCGCCGCCGGCGCCCATGCCCGACAACGCGGTGGTCGGCGGCGCCTGGCCCACGGTCGTCGGCTGCTCGATGCGCAGCAGCTTGCCCGCCAGCGAAGCCGGATCGGCCGCGGCGGCAGGGTTTCCGGCGTCCCCGGTGAGCACCATGAGGGTCGTCGGGCTGGTGAAGATCAGTGCTCCGGTGTTGCCTGTGGGGCCCTTGGGGATGCCGGTGAGGATGGGCTTGGGGACGTCGCCGTCGGCGATCCGGACCACCCGGTTGTCGGTGGGGGTGGTGATGTACGCGTACATCAGCCGGTCCTGCTGGTAGCTCGGCGACAGGACGATGTCCATCAGGCCGCCGTCACCGGATGCGTCGACCGGAATCACGGTCTTGACCTTGGGTTCCGCGTTGGTGGCGATGTTCTTGACGGCGCCGGTGACACGCTCGGCGACGATGGCCGACTTGCTGTCGCCGCCCATGATCAGGCCGCTGGTGCTCTCGAGACAGCCCTGCAGGACAGCCGGTGCCGGGCATGCCTTCGGGAACGGGTTCGGCGGCAGCGGCGGCGGTGGCGGCGGCGTCGAGCTCGGGGCACCACCGAGGTCGGGCTCGATGGTGAACGGCTCGGAGGCGGCCGAATCGAAACGGGCGCAGCCCGGGAGCGCCAGCAAAGCGATGGCGCACAGCGCCAGGACCCGTCGAGCGGGTGCGGAGCTGGGGCGCTCAGGCCGGCGTCGGGGCTTCGTCAGCGCAGTCTGCGTCGACCGCCGCAATGTCATGCCCGCCAGGTTACGGACTGTTCGGCAGTGCTCGCCACGGTGGGGCCGTGCGCCGGGCGCGGCAAATCCGGTGAACAAGCCGGTCAAACCACCCTTTAAATCCACGGTCAGCGGTGCAACTGCACTTACCCTGGCAATCATGACCAGTACTTCCCATGACCCGCGTGCATGGCAACGGCCCGATGAGTCGGCCGCCAGGCCCGCGTCGGCACGCCTGGTCGATCCCGAAGACGACCTGCCCATCACGACCTACCGCGGTAGTGGCGGTGCGGATGGCGGTGAGGCGGCGGCGACCACCGCCATCCCACGGTTCGACACCGCATCATCGGAAGACGTCACCGAGGTGACCTCAGCGTCGTCTCCGTCGCCGTCCTCGATGGCGTTCGACCTGATGCACGAACCCGAGCCGCTGCCGTACGTGCAACCCCGGGAGAGGCATGCGGAGCAGGCGTCCCAGGCATTGGGCCCCGCCGAGATCGAACCCGACCCCGAGACCGACGCCCGGGTGCGGGTCGCCAAGCGCCGCGGCACCCAGGACCTCGGACTCATGGTGCTGCGCGTCGGCCTGGGCGCCTGGCTGGTGGTACACGGCCTGCAGAAGGCGTTCGGCTGGTGGGGCGGGCAGGGCCTGAACGGGTACGAGCACGCGCTGGCCGCCGCCGGCTTCCAGCACGCCGGGATCCTGACCTATCTCGCCACCGGGGCGCAGATCGGCGCCGGTGTCCTGTTGGTCCTGGGGCTGTTCACGCCGGTGGCCGCCGCTGTCGCGCTGGGCTACCTGGTCAACGCACTCGCCGTGGAGGTGGCCGCACAGCCGGTGCACGGCTACTTCCCGTACTTCCTGCCCGAGGGTCACGAGTACCTCGTGACGCTGATCGTGCTGGCCGCGGCGCTGACCCTGACCGGGCCGGGGCTCTACGGCTTCGACGCCGGACGTGGTTGGGCCCGCCGGCCCTTCATCGGGTCGATCCTGTGCCTGCTGCTCGGGATCGGCGCGGGCGTCGGCGTCTGGCTGCTGCTGAACGGGTCGAACCCGCTGCACTGAGCTGGATCGACGTGTGATCGGCCGCGGGGCCGGCTCACTCGTTGTACGGATTGGGCACGACGCCGCCGCTGGCGGCCGTCAGCACCGGCAGTGACGCGAACGTCACACCCGGCAGGCGCAATTCGGTGCCGTCGGTCAGTTCGGCCTTGGCCCATTTGGAGCGGTCGAAACGCAGCCCCTTGATGTCCTGCCACGTCACCGTCCGGCTGCCGAGCAGCGACCGTGCCGTGACGCCCTTCTTGTCGGCCACCGTGCGGTAGCGAATCACCATCGCCGACAACAGGATCGGGATGACGAGCAGCACCGCGCACCAGGCCGGCCCGGCGAACACCAGGGCCAGCAGGCCGATGGCGAAGAACCCCACCGCCAGATGGGCGACCCCCGGGATCTTGATCACGACGGGTCGGGGTGCGGTCGAGGCGGTTCGGCGGCTCACACCTCTCATCTTCCCAGGCGGCGGGTCGGACGGTTGCCGGGTGTGTCCGGCAAGGAACTGATTTGACCTGCGTGCACCGCGAGGACTACCGTCACCGTTATGCAGACCTCGGCATTGCTTGTAGTAACTGGGCGCGTTGGTGCGTGACCAGGCTGACTAAGCCGACTACAAGCATCGACGCGCAACCCTCGTACAGCAGCAGACGCTGACGGGGGTTTTTTGTTTGCCCGGGAACGCCAAAACCGCAACACGATCAAGAGGACAAGAGTGAGCGCACCCACCACGCGACCGCCAGAGTCGACGCAGCAGGCCAACGGCGCCGGCGGCCTCGGCGGCACTGTGAACGGTTCTTCCAAAGCCGTTGCCCCGCAACAGATGACCGGTGCCCAGGCCGTCGTCCGGTCGCTCGAGGAACTCGACGTCGACACCATCTTCGGCATTCCCGGCGGTGCCGTGCTGCCGGTCTACGACCCGCTGTTCGACTCGAAGAAGGTGCGCCACGTCCTGGTGCGGCACGAGCAGGGCGCCGGCCACGCCGCGTCGGGCTATGCGCATGCCACCGGCAAGGTCGGCGTGATGATGGCCACCTCGGGCCCGGGCGCCACCAACCTGGTCACGCCGCTGGCCGACGCCCAGATGGACTCGATCCCGGTCGTCGCGATCACCGGCCAGGTCGGCCGCGGCCTGATCGGCACCGACGCCTTCCAGGAAGCCGACATCTCCGGCATCACCATGCCGATCACGAAGCACAACTTCCTGGTCCGCAACGGTGACGACATCGCGAAGGTGATCGCCGAGGCGTTCCACATCGCCGCCTCCGGCCGTCCCGGCGCCGTCCTCGTCGACATCCCGAAGGACGTGCTGCAAGGTCAGTGCACCTTCAGCTGGCCGCCGGTCATCGACCTGCCCGGCTACAAGCCGAACACCAAGCCGCACAGCCGCCAGATCCGTGAGGCCGCCAAGCTGATCGCCGCGTCGCGCAAGCCCGTGCTGTACGTCGGTGGCGGCGTCATCCGCGGCGAGGCGTCCGCGGAGCTGCTGGAACTCGCCGAGCTGACCGGCATTCCCGTCGTCACCACCCTGATGGCGCGCGGCGCGTTCCCCGACAGCCACCCGCAGCACATGGGCATGCCCGGCATGCACGGCACGGTCTCCGCCGTGGCGGCGCTGCAGAAGAGCGACCTGCTGATCGCCCTCGGCACCCGCTTCGACGACCGGGTCACAGGCCAGCTGTCGTCGTTCGCACCCGACGCCAAGGTGATCCACGCGGACATCGACCCCGCCGAGATCGGCAAGAACCGGCACGCCGATGTGCCGATCGTCGGTGACATCAAGAACGTCATCGTCGACCTGCTCGCGGCGCTGCGGCGTGACGGCGTTGCCGCCGACACGCTCGATCTCGCCGACTGGTGGGCCTACCTGAACGGCGTCAAGGACACCTACCCGCTGAGCTACGGCCCGCAGAGCGACGGCAGCCTCTCGCCGGAGTACGTCATCGAGAAGCTGGGCCAGATCGCCGGGCCGGACGCGCTGTACGTGGCGGGCGTCGGCCAGCACCAGATGTGGGCCGCGCAGTTCATCAAGTACGAGAACCCGAAGACCTGGCTGAACTCGGGCGGTCTCGGCACCATGGGCTTCTCCATCCCGGCCGCGATGGGCGCCAAGTTCGCCCGCCCGGAGGCCGAGGTCTGGGCCATCGACGGTGACGGCTGCTTCCAGATGACCAACCAGGAGCTGGCCACCTGCGCCCTCGAAGGGGCGCCGATCAAGGTTGCGCTGATCAACAACGGCAACCTGGGCATGGTGCGCCAGTGGCAGACGCTGTTCTATGACGAGCGGTACAGCCAGACCAACCTGTCCACGCACTCGCACCGCATCCCGGACTTCGTGATGCTGGCCGAGGCGCTGGGTTGCGTCGGTCTGCGCTGCGAGCGTGCCGAGGACGTCGAGGACGTCATCCGGCAGGCCCGCGAGATCAACGACCGCCCCGTCGTCATCGACTTCATCGTCGGGGCCGACGCCCAGGTGTGGCCGATGGTCGCCGCCGGCACCAGCAATGACGAGATCATGGCGGCGCGTGATATCCGTCCGCTGTTCGACAACGAGGATCAGGTCTAGTGGCTACTACTCACACTCTCTCGGTCCTCGTCGAGGACACCCCCGGTGTGCTCGCCCGCGTGGCGGCGCTGTTCTCGCGGCGTGGCTTCAACATCCAGTCGCTTGCGGTCGGCGCCACCGAGCAGAAGAACATGTCCCGCATGACCATCGTGGTCTGCGTGGAAGAGCAGCTGCCGCTCGAGCAGATCACCAAGCAGCTCAACAAGCTGATCAACGTCATCAAGATCGTCGAGCAGGAGCCGGACAACTCCGTCTCCCGCGAGCTGGCGCTGATCAAGGTGCGGGCCGACGCCAGCACCCGCGGTCAGGTGATCGAGGCCGTCAACCTGTTCCGCGCGAAGGTCGTCGACGTGTCGACCGAATCGCTGACCGTGGAGGCCACCGGCACCCAGGAGAAGCTCGACGCATTGCTGCGAGTTCTGGAGCCGTATGGTATTCGCGAGCTGGTGCAGTCCGGCGTGGTTTCGTTGGCGCGCGGCCCGCGCGGTATCGGCGCGGCCAAGTAATCGAGCTGGACCCCCGAACCAAAACTTCGAACAACAGAAACAAGGGTAAGGAAAAGCAAGTGGCAGTTGAGATGTTCTATGACGACGATGCGGACCTGTCGATCATCCAGGGGCGCAAGGTCGGCGTCATCGGCTACGGCAGCCAGGGACACGCGCATTCGCTTTCGCTGCGCGACTCGGGTGTGCAGGTCAAGGTCGGCCTGAAGGAAGGCTCGAAGTCCCGCGAGAAGGTCACCGAGCAGGGCCTCGAGGTCGACACCCCCGCGAACGTGGCCGCCTGGGCAGATGTGATCATGCTGCTCGCGCCCGACACCGCGCAGGCCGAGATCTTCACCAACGACATCGAGCCGAACCTCGAAGACGGCAACGCGCTGTTCTTCGGCCACGGCCTCAACATCCACTTCGGCTTGATCAAGCCGCCGGCCAACGTCACCATCGGCATGGTCGCCCCCAAGGGCCCCGGCCACCTCGTGCGTCGTCAGTTCGTCGACGGCAAGGGTGTGCCCGCGCTGATCGCCGTGCACCAGGACCCCAAGGGTGAGGGCCAGGCGCTGGCGCTGTCCTACGCCAAGGGCATCGGTGGCACCCGCGCCGGCGTCATCAAGACCGACTTCAAGGAAGAGACCGAGACCGACCTGTTCGGTGAGCAGGCCGTCCTCTGTGGTGGTACCGAGGAACTGGTCAAGGCCGGTTTCGAGGTCATGGTCGAGGCCGGTTACGCCCCGGAGATGGCCTACTTCGAGGTGCTGCACGAGCTCAAGCTCATCGTCGACCTGATGTACGAGGGTGGCATCGCCCGCATGAACTACTCGGTGTCCGACACCGCTGAGTTCGGTGGCTACCTGTCGGGCCCGCGCGTCATCGACGCCGACACCAAGGAGCGCATGCGCGCCATCCTGAAGGACATCCAGGACGGCACCTTCGTCAAGCGCCTGGTCGCCAACGTCGAGGGCGGCAACAAGGAGCTCGAGGGCCTGCGCAAGGCCAACGCCGAGCACCCGATCGAGGTCACCGGCAAGAAGCTGCGCGACCTGATGAGCTGGGTCGACCGGCCGATCACCGAGACCGCTTAGTCAGTTGCCGAAAGGCCGGTTGCGGCACGCTTTTTCGCGTGCGGCAACCGGCCTTTCGTCGTCTCAGCAGACGGTGTAGCCGATGGCGGCCAGCGCGCGGGTGACGTTCCGGCCGTCCGCGCTGCCCGGCAGCTTCTGGGTTCGGTCGATCGTCAGTCCTTCGCCCGCCACCGCGTAGATCTCGGTCGACACCGGATCGTCGGGCTCGGGCGGTTCGAGACGCCCGTCCGGGTAGATGCACTGTGCCCGCATCGCCCACATGCTCTGTTCGACCGCGACCACGTGGTAGCCGCACAACGGCGGGCGCATCTGATACAGCTGGCGATCGCCGACCGCGAACCACCGCTCATTGGGTACCGAACCGACCAGGCGGGCTGTGCCTGCGAATGTCACCCATCAACCGTAAGTCGGCCGGCAGGGGTGCCCCGACACATATTCTCCTAGCCACCCAACCGGTTTGCCACCGTGACGACCCGCCGCGCCAGGTGGTCCAGCGCCGAGTAGGTGTTGTCGTCGAACTGACGGATGTTGTCGTGATTGGCCAGCAGGCTCACGCCGTACGGGTTGCCGTCGGCGAACTTGAGTGGATCGGTGTAACCGGGCGGCACGATGATGCCGCCCCAGTGCATCAGCGTGATGTAGAGCGACAACAGTGTCGTCTCCTGGCCACCATGTGCGGTGTTGGTCGAGGTGTAGCCGGCGTACACCTTGTCCGCCAGCACGCCCTTGGACCACAGGCCGCCGAGGGAGTCCAGGAATCCCCGCAGCTGCGAGGCGACCGAGCCGAAGCGGGTCGGTGAGCCGAAGATCACCGCGTCGGCCCAGACGATGTCGTCACCGGTGGCGGCCGGAAGGTCTTTGGTCACTGCGTAATTCGCCGTCCAGGCCGGGTTGTGCGCGAACGACTCGGGGGTTGCGGTTTCGGCGACGGGCCGCAGCCGCACCTCGGCGCCACACGATTCCGCGGTACTCGCGATGCGCTGCGCCATGGAGGTGCCGTGCCCGGTCGCGGAGTAGAAGATCACAGAGAGCTTGGCCATGCGCCCAGCCAACACTATGGCGCGAGCGACGGCAGCGTCTTCACCCCGAATTCACGACGCAGTACGGTGCGCGCGGCGTACAGACCGGCCATGCCGTGCACGCCGGTGCCCGGCGGGGTGGCCGACGAACAGAGATACGCCTTGGGGATCGGTGTGGTCCAGGGGTTGGCCCGCAGCGTCGGCCCGATCATCGCGGCCTTGAGCGTCGCGCCGCCGACGATGATGTCGCCGTCGACGTAATTCGCGTTGTGCCGCGACATCTCGGCGGCCGGTACCGCGCGGGCCGCCAGCACCAGATCGCGGAAACCCGGTGCGGCGTCTTCGAACAACGCGATGACGGTCTCGGTCTGGTCGACAGTCGAGCCGGCAGGCACATGACAGTAGGTCCACAGGGGCCGACGGCCCTGGGCGTCGATGCGTGACGGATCGGCGAGGTGCGGCAGCGCGGCCAAGGTCATCGGGTGCTCGGCATGGCGGCCGTGCCAGATCTCGCGCTCGGCGTGTGCCATCTGGGCCCGGGTGCCGCCCAGGTGGACGGTGGGCGACGACGCCATTCGCGGGTCGCGCCAGGGGATTTCACCCGACAGCACGAAGTCGATCTTGCAGACACCGGGACCGAATTTGTAGCGGCGCAAGGCTTTTGCGTAACGGTCGGGGACCGCTGGTCCGTAGATGTCGAGCAGCGCGGTCGGCGAGGTGTCGTAGATGGCCACGCCGCTGGGCGGGCTCGTCACGGGGGAGTCGGTGATGAGCTCGCCGCCGTGCGCGCGCAGGTCGGCGATGAGCGCATCGGTGATGGTCTGGGTGCCACCGACGGGGACTGGCCAGCCCGCGGTGTGCGCGACGGTGGTGAGCATGATGCCCGCGCCGCTGTTGACGGGCGACGGCATGGGATGGATGGCGTGCGTGCCGACGCCGGTGAAAAGGGCCTGGGCGTCGTCGCCGCGCAGCAGGCGCCACGCCGGGCTGCCCTGGGCCAGCACGCGCAGCCCCGCCCGGACGGTGCTCGGCAGGTCCGGTGGCAGCGACCGCTTGTCGCCGAGGAAGAAGCCGAGGACACCGTCGACGTGCTCGACCAGCGGCCCCAGCAGCCGTCGCCACGACGAGCCGTGTTCGAGCTCGGCGCAGGTGCGGTCCAGCGAGTGGTAGCCGATGGCAGCCCGCCCGGAGACCTTTCCCGTCGCTTCGCTCGCCCCGGCGGGCAGGGGATTGGCGTACGAGATCTCCGGTGTCACCATCTGCACCCCGCGGGCCGCGAGGTCGAACTCCGCGAAGAACGGCGACACGACCCCCAGCGGGTGTACCGCCGAGCAGACGTCGTGCAAAACGCCTGGATATTCCGGGTCGGGGGCGCTGCGCGCGCCGCCCCCGGGCGTCGGCTGGCCTTCGATGACCCGGACCGACAGCCCCGCTCGCGCGCAGATGACAGCCGCGGCCAGTCCGTTGGGTCCACTACCGACGACGGTGACGTCCACCACTCGATCGTAGAGATGGCTGCTGACAACGCAGCTCAAGGCAACCGCGATTGGTAGCGCGGCCATGCCGCCCACTAGTCTGTGCGCGTGAGCCTTCCTGTCGTACTCATCGCTGACAAACTCGCCGAATCGACCGTCGCCGCCCTCGGCGACCAGGTAGAGGTCCGTTGGGTCGACGGACCCGACCGCGAAAAGCTGCTGGCCGCCGTGCCGGACGCCGACGCCCTGCTGGTGCGCTCGGCCACCACGGTGGACGCCGAGGTGCTGGCCGCAGCCCCCAAGCTCAAGATCGTCGCCCGCGCCGGCGTCGGCCTGGACAACGTCGACGTCGACGCCGCCACCGCGCGCGGTGTGCTGGTCGTCAACGCCCCGACCTCGAACATCCACAGCGCCGCAGAGCACGCCCTCGCGCTGCTGCTCTCGACGGCCCGTCAGATTCCGGCCGCCGACGCCACGCTGCGCGAACACACCTGGAAGCGCTCCAAGTTCTCGGGCACCGAGATCTTCGGCAAGACCGTCGGCGTCGTGGGCATGGGCCGCATCGGCCAGCTCGTCGCGCAGCGCCTCGCCGCGTTCGGCGCGCACATCGTCGCCTACGACCCCTACGTCTCGCAGGCCCGCGCCGCCCAGTTGGGTATCGAGCTGCTGAGCCTCGATGAGCTTTTGGGTCGTGCTGATTTCATCTCGGTGCACCTGCCCAAGACCAAGGAAACCGCCGGCCTGATCAACAAGGAGGCGCTGGCCAAGACCAAGCCGGGCGTCATCATCGTCAACGCCGCCCGCGGTGGCCTGATCGACGAGCAGGCGCTGGCCGACGCGATCACCAGCGGCCACGTCCGTGGCGCCGGCCTCGACGTTTTCGCGACCGAGCCCTGCACCGACAGCCCGCTGTTCGAGCTGCCGCAGGTCGTCGTGACCCCGCACCTGGGTGCGTCCACCGAGGAGGCCCAGGACCGCGCCGGCACCGACGTCGCCGCGAGCGTGAAGCTGGCGCTGGCCGGCGAGTTCGTGCCGGACGCCGTCAACGTCGGCGGCGGTGTCGTCGGCGAAGAGGTCGCGCCGTGGCTCGACCTTGTGCGCAAGCTGGGTCTGCTGGTCGGTGCCCTGGCGCCGGCGCTGCCGGCCTCGCTGAACGTCGAGGTGCTCGGCGAGCTGGCGTCGGAAGACGTTGAGATTCTGAAGCTTTCGGCGATGCGCGGCCTGTTCTCGGCCGTCATCGAGGACCAGGTGACGTTCGTCAACGCGCCGGCGCTGGCCGCCGAGCGTGGTGTCGAGGCCGTCCTCACCAGCGAGACCGAGAGCCCCAACCACCGCAGCGTCGTCGACGTGCGGGCCGTGGCCGCCGACGGTTCGGTCGTCAACGTGTCGGGCACCTTGAGCGGCCCGCAGCTGGTCGAGAAGATCGTCCAGATCAACGGCCGCAACCTGGACCTGCGCGCCGAGGGCATCAACCTGATCCTCAACTACGGCGACCAGCCGGGTGCCCTGGGCAAGATCGGCACGCTGCTCGGTGCGGCCGAGGTCAACATCCTGGCGGCCCAGTTGTCGCAGGACGCCGACGGTTCGGGCGCGACGATCATGCTGCGCCTGGACCGCGAGGTGCCGGCCGACGTGCTCGGCGCGATCGGCGAGGCCGTCGGCGCGACCACGCTGGAACTGGTGGATCTGTCGTGAAGCTCGCCGTCATTGCCGGTGACGGCATCGGCCCCGAGGTCATCGGCGAGGCGCTGAAGGTTCTCGACGTCGTACTGCCGGGTGTCGAGCGCACCGAGTACAACGTGGGCGCCAAGCGCTATCACGAGACCGGCGAGACCCTGCCCGACGGCATGGTCGACGAGCTCAAGACGCACGACGCGATCCTGTTGGGCGCCATCGGCGATCCGTCGGTGCCCAGCGGCGTGCTCGAGCGCGGGCTGCTGCTGACCATGCGCTTCGCGCTGGATCACCACGTGAACCTGCGGCCGTCGCGGCTGTTCGCCGGTGTCGACAGCCCGCTGGCCGGCAACCCGGACATCGATTTCGTCGTCGTCCGCGAGGGTACCGAGGGGCCGTACACCGGCACCGGTGGCGCCATCCGCGTCGGCACGCCGCACGAGGTGGCCACCGAGGTGTCCACCAACACGCGCTTCGGTGTGGAGCGGGTCGTCCGCTACGCGTTCGAGAAGGCCCGGACGCGGCGGAAGCACCTGACCCTGGTGCACAAGAACAACGTGCTGGCGTTCGCCGGCTCGCTGTGGAAGCGCACGGTCGACGAGGTCGCCACCGAGTACCCGGACGTCGAGACCGCTTACCAGCACATCGATGCCGCGACCATCCACATGGTCACCGATCCGGGCCGCTTCGACGTGATCGTCACCGACAACCTGTTCGGCGACATCATCACCGACCTGGCCGCGGCCGTCTCCGGCGGCATCGGCCTGGCAGCGTCGGGCAACATCGATGCGACGGGCACCAACCCGTCGATGTTCGAGCCGGTGCACGGCAGCGCGCCCGACATCGCGGGTCAGGGTCTCGCCGATCCGACCGCGGCCATCATGAGTGTGGCGCTGCTGCTCACCCACCTCGGTGAGACCGACGCCGCGGCCCGCGTGGACAAGGCTGTCGCCGAGCACCTTTCGACGCGTGGCGACGCCAAACTGTCGACGTCGGAGACCGGCGAGCGGATTCGCAGCTTCCTGTAGTGCCGTGAGCGGCATGACCGGCTTTGCCACCCTCAGCAGGCAGTGCTGGCTGTTCGCCGTCGGCTCGGCATTCTTCGCGCTGGCCACGGCCCCGGGGTTTCCCTCGGTGGCCGGGCCCGGCACGACGAACGTGCTGTGCTTCGTCGGATCGTGGTTCTTCACCACGGCCGCCCTGATGCAGTACCTGCTGGCCCCGCCGGGAAGTCAATGGTGGTCGGCGGCAGTCCAATTCATGGGCACCGTGTTGTTCAACGTGAGCACCGGCGCGGCCGTGTGGGCGCACGCCGTGCTCGCCGAGCGCCGCTACGTGTGGGCGCCCGACGCCGCCGGGTCACTGGCCTTCCTGCTCAGTGGGCTGCTGGCCGTCATGGTGGTCGGCCTGTGGTCACCGAAATCCGTTGCCTGGCAGGCATCCTGGATCAACATGATGGGCTGTGTCGCGTTCCAGATCTCGGCGCTGGCGGCGTTCGTCCGCAAGACCGGCGTCACGGTCGACGAGCGGCTGGCCAACTTCGGGACGTTCGTCGGGGCACTGTGCTTCCTGGCGGCCGCGCTGTTGGTGCGGCCCAAGGGCAACCCGGAGAAATCCCGTTTGGCGTAGCGCGCCGATGCATGGTTGGCTGAATACGTGGGGGTATCGCTGAGCCGACGGGATTTCATCGTCGGGTTGGCCGCGACGGGCGTGCTGGCCGGGTGCCAGCCCACCAAGGCGGACGAGCCGACCAGCTTCGCCGATCTGGAAGATCGCTATCAGGCGTTAATCGGCGTCTACGCAGTTGATCTGGAGTCTTCGGCGACGGTCGAGCACCGTGCCGACGAGCGGTTCGCGATGTGCTCGACCTTCAAAGCGTATGCGGCGGCACGCATCTTGCAGATGGCCACGGCGGGCAAGGCGAATCTCGATGCCATGTTGCCCATCACCGCCGGTGACATCGTGGTCAACTCGCCGGTGCTGAGCGAGGCGGTGGGGGCGCGGATGGCGTTGCGAGAGATTTGTGCCGCGGCCCTGAGCCAGAGTGACAACGCGGCAGGCAACATCATGTTGCGGACCATCGGCGGGCCTTCGGCGCTCACGGATTTCGCCCGCTCGATCGGTGATTCGCTGACCCGGCTGGATCGCTGGGAACCGGCCCTCAACGAGGCGGCGCCCGGCGATCTTCGCGACACCACCACGCCGCGGGCGCTGTGCGGCGGGTATCGCGCCATTCTCGCCGGCGACGCGTTGTCCGGTGCGGCTCAGTTCCAACTGCGTCGGTGGTTGGAGGAGACCGCGACGTCGACCCGCCGTTTTCGCGCGGGTCTGCCCGAGGGGTGGACCAGCGCGGACAAGACCGGCGGCGGCGACTACGGGTCGACCAACGACGCCGGGATGCTCATCGGCCCGAAGCGGGAACGGGTCATGCTGACGGTGCTGGTCCGCACGCGCACCGTGCGGCGGGACGCCGGGCCGTTCAACGAGGCGATCGCGGAGTCGGTGCGATCGGTGCTTGCGCGCCTCGGCCACAGTTAGTGTTGGATCGTGGGGATCCGGAAGCTGGCACTTGCCGTGGTTACGTGCGGGTGCGTGGTCGCGGGCTGTTCGACGACCACGACCGGCACCTCGCGGTTCGGCGGTTCACTGAGCGACCCCGAACCGGACGTCAGCCAGCTGCGGACCGGTAACTACCAGATCAAGCCGAGCACCCCGTTCTTCAGCGCTGGGCCAAACCCGCTCACGCAGTCGATCGTCGAATCGACCCGGATGGCCGAATACGTCGTGGGCCCTTGGGAAATCGACGCGTCGGTGACGAAGCCCGGGGCCATCGGGACCGGCACCATGACGTCGGAGTTCGGTGTCGACAACATCCTCGGGGTGTCCAAGGACAATGTGATGCAGGGCATTGCCAGAGCACACGGTCTGGTCGCCGGTTTCGGGTCCTACCGGTCATCAGGGTCCCGGGACTCCGATCTGGAAATCCAGAACGCGGTCCTGATGTTTCCCGATGATGGCCAAGCGGCGGCGGCCGCGGCAGAATTCACCGCACAGTTCGGCCCCGTCGTGGCCACTCCGTTTCCGACATATCCCGTCCAGATCTCGGTCGGTACCGGCACGGTGCCGGCGGTCGGCGTGGATTACGGCACCGGGGCCAGTGGCGTCGCGGCGTACACCGCGCAGGGACGTTTCGTGCTGTACCAATTCGTGAGCGCCAAAGCCACCAAGCTGACCAAGGCACCGCTGCGGGCTCAGTTGCTGACGTCCGACCTGCTCAGCAGGCAGCAGTCGCTCATCAAGAGCTTTGTGCCCACCGATCCCGCGAAACTCGCTGACCTGCCCAAAGATCCGAGCGACGATCAGTTGCTGTCGAAGACCATCACCACTCCCGATCGGCAGCAGGGCGTACTGATCGGGACGTGGCGACCGCGGGCGTGGCTGCATTTCGAAACCGACCCGGTGAGCATGACCACCCAGTTCGAGCGCGCCGGCGTCCAGTGGGTGACGCAGCGGTGGGGCCGGGTCTACCAGGCGCCCAATGCGGATTCGGCCGCGCAGCTGCTGGACGCCACCAGCGCTCTGATCATGAAGAATCCGGATGTGCAGATGGCCGGGCCGGTGCCGGGGTTCCCCGGCGCGCGCTGTTTCGAGCACCTCCGCGACTACGCGCAACCGGACGCGACGGTGACATGGCGCATCCTGGGGTGGCACTACAGCTGCCTCGCCCGCACCGACCGTTTCGTGTTCCAGGTCTTCGCCGACGATGAAACCGCTGTGGACCAACAGATTTCGGCGCAGTACCGGGTGCTGTCCGGCAAGTAGCCGGCCGCGCCGATGAGTTTCACCGAGTCCGCTGGTCTATTTCACTGACACACACCACCGACTCACCAGGAGCTGGAAATGGGCCAGATTCACCTCGCGTTGTTCGCCACTCTCGACCTCGTCGGGCAGGCGCCCGGCGGTCCCGGAGAGGACTCCGACGGCGATTTTCCTTTCGAAGGCTGGCAGGCACCGCTGATCGACGAGGTGTCGGGGGAGCAGGTCGGCGCCGCGTACGAAGGCACCGACGCGCTGCTGCTCGGCCGGCGGACGTACGACATCTTCGCGGGCTACTGGCCGCACCAGAACGACGAATTCGCGGCCATGTTCAATCGGATCCCCAAGTACGTCGCCTCGCGCGGCAAGCCCGATCTCTCGTGGTCCGGCTCGACGCAGATCGGCACGGATCTGGTCAGCGAAGTGCGGGAAATCCGTGATCGCCACGAGCACGTGAAAGTGGTCGGGAGTTTGAACTTCGTGCAGACCCTGTTGCGCGAAAAACTATTTGATCGCATCGACCTCTGGGTGCATCCTATTGTCCTGGGGGTAGGCAAGAAGGTGTTCGATGGCGGTCCGGTGCCGTCGAACCTGACGCTGCTCAAGCCGCCGGTATCGAGCCCGGCCGGCATCGTGTACCTGCAGTACGGATTGGCCGAGGGCGTACCGGCGACGGGGGACATGAGCGAACCGGATCGGGGGGACGTTTGATTGGTACGGACTGGACCCGCGGCGTACTCGCCGGAGCGGTCTTAGGGGGAGTCGGCTGGGGTCTGTTGGCGGTCGGGGCCATGGGCCCCGGTGATGATCCGCACCTCGACCGGGTAGCTGGAACGAATTTGACTGCAGCGGTGAGTGTTTCGCTGATATGTCTACTGATTGCAGCACTGTTGTTGCGCGCGCGGGTACTCAGCAGCGTCGCTGTGGCGCTGGTGGTCGCACCCGTGAGCGTTTGGTGCATTGTCGGTCTGCTGTACCTGCAGGCCGTTGCCACGGTGACGGTGTGTCGCTGACCAGAGGAGGTGCGCATGTCCTTCGAGCATGAGAGCACGCTCGACCCACGGATCGAGCGCGAGGTTGATCCGCGATATCTGTTCGGCGGCTACGCGCTCGGCCTGGTCGTGATGTCCCCGGCGCCGCTGTTTTACTACTGGCTGTTCGCGCCGGCGGGCGCGTTGCTGGTCGCCGCGGCCGCGGTTCTGGTCGCGACGGTGCGGCCGCGGTTTGACGACGTGGCATGTGGCGCGTTCTTTGCCGCCCTGTTCGGCCTGGTTGCGGTGCTCGTGCTGTTCTTCGTCGGCGCGCAGGGCTGATCGCCACCGACCGTCTGGCCTGCTGAAAAATACGTTGCCGGCCAAGCCTTTTCCGCTCATCATGGTTCGGGCCGAGAAACGAACGCTCGGCCGGTGCCATCAGGAGCGAGGTGAGATCATGAAGTTGGCAGAAGCTTTGTCGTTGCGTGCGAACGCAGTTCGCCGTATCGAGCAGTTGCGCGTGCGCGTCGTGGGTAACGCACGGTTCCAGGAGGGCGAAGAGCCCGCGGAGGACGCCGCAGCGCTACTGGTCGAGATCGACGGCGCGCTGGGCGATTACGAATCCCTGATTCGGCGGATCAACCTGACGAACGCGACCAACTCGATCGGGGCCGACGGCACGCTGACCGACGCACTCGGTCGGCGCGACGCGCTGCGGTTGCGGCACCACGTCCTGACCACGGCTGCGGATGCGGCGGCCGGTGCCGGCCAATACGGCTACTCGCGGCAGTTGCGCTCGGAGCTGAAGATGTTGTCCGCCTTGTCCGTCGGCGATCTGCGGTCGCAGGCCGATCAAGTGGCGCAGGAGCTGCGCGCGCTTGACGTCCGGATCCAGAAGGCGAACTGGGAGATCGAGCTGCTGGACTGACAGCAGCATGGTGTAGCAGGTAGTTGTCGCGGAGGCGTGCACAAAACCGCAAACGGCTCCAACCGTTCAGGCGCACGGAGGGCAGTGCAACGGGTTCGATTCCCACGCGCACACCGCAGCCCAGCAATGCGCACAGGTGACAGAGCACGAGGCACAACGCATCACCACGTGCAGATCTACGACAGCGAGGGTGGGTATGGGGCCTACACCACAGAATCAGCGCCAGTCGTCGCCGGCGACCGACGGATCGGTCCGCCGCCGGGTCTGCACGTGGTCTGCCGCGAATGACTGACTTTACGACCATGATGAGGCTTGTCACTGCTTGCGATTAGTCTCCAAACATGGCGATAACATCCACCGTCCTGCGCTTCCGGCGCCTGCAGCAGGAGGCGCCGGAATGGTCGCTGCTGAGGGCCCGCAACGCGGGGCTGATCATCGCCGTGGTCCAGGGCTACTTCCCGCCTGAACGACGTGCGCGCACAGCCGCCGAGGTGGTCGCCGAACTCGACCAGGATCTCCAACTTCTCCGCGAGACGGGCGCCGAATTTGATTCGACGGCAACAGGATATGTCGCCTCGTGGGTTCACGACGGCTACTTGATCCGTCGTCCCGGTCAGATGCGGGGGACCGAGACGTTGACGCCGTCGGCGGCGGCGTTGAACGCTGCGGCGATGGTGCATGCGATCGATGCGCCACAGCGTGCTGCGTCGGCGTCACGGCTGGGTTCGATCGCCGCCAACCTGATTGCACTGCAACGCGATTCGGACCCTGTTTCTGCGTCGCGACTCGCGCTGCTGGAGGCCGAGCGCAATGCTCTCGAGCGGCGGATCGACGAAGTCGAACGCGGAGATTTCGCGGTGCTCGATGCGGAGACCGCAAAAGAGCGGGTGGCCGAGACGTTGGGCCTGGCGCAAGAGGTACCCGTGGATTTCGCCCGCGTGCGGTCGACCATCGAAGAACTCAGCCGGGACCTTCGGGCCAAGATCCTTGACGACACTGCTGAGGGCGGTGCAACGTTGGGCAACGTTTTTCGCGGCGTCGATCTGCTGGCCGACTCGGAGGCAGGGCGCTCTGTGAACGGCTTTTACGACGTGATCCTCGACGCTGAACAATCGACCCGCCTTCAAGAAGCGATCAGCGCCATCCTGTCACGAGACTTCGCGGCTGAGTTGGCTCCTCAAATGCGTCTTGACCTGAGCACTCTGCTCACCCGCTTGGAAGACGAGGCCGCCACAGTGCGGCAGACCATGATCCTGTTGTCCCGGTCGTTGCGCCATTTCGTGCTGTCGCGCCAGTACGAGGAACATCGACGGCTCCGCCAGTTGATTCAGCGTTGCCAGTCGCTTGCTGTGCAGGTGAGTACCCATCACCGGCCTGAGAAGCCGATGAACTTGGAACTCACGCGAATCGGCATGCAAATTCGGTCGATTGCCGCACTCAAACTGCACAACCCCGGCGAGGGCCGAGTGCCGACGGAGTTCGATCGGCACGATACTGATGAGGTCGACTTCGCGGACCTCGCCGCGCAGGCACACGAATCCGACATCGATTTCGAGGAACTCCGCAGCAACATCATCGCCAGGCTCAATGGGTCGGCTGGACCGGTCAGCGCCGGACAGGTACTGACCGAGTTCCCCGCCACCCAGGGCCTGGCCAGTATCGTCGGCCTGATGGTCCTCGGCGCCGAGCACGGCAGCATCTCGGCCGACACCATCGAACACGTCGCTTTCGATCGGCGCACTGTTGTGCTCCCGACCATCACGTTCAGCCCCGACGCATTCGAGGATCACCGGTGAACCCCGAGGAGATCTTCCCGTTCGAGGCCAAGCGAGCGCTGGTCCAGCTACTCCGAGGTCCGGTGGTGACACATGACGCACATCGGCAGCAATGGTCTGCGATTCTCGCGCATCGCACCGAAATCGAACGTCGCCTGGCCGACGTGTTCCTGGACCTCGTCCTCGACGAGGACGACGGCATCGCGTTCACCCGGCCGCAACCGGCGCCCGACGATCCCAAACTCGCTCCGCCGCAGGTGCTTCGAACCGAAATGCTGACTTTCATGGACACGCTGGTGGTCCTCGCGCTGCGTTATCAGTTGCTCGTGGCACCGCCTGGGCAGCGGGTCATCGTCGACTACGACGACATTGCCGCCGATATGGATCCGTACCGTGGCCGCTACACCACCGATGCCGCGGGGTTCCGGAAGCGGATCAACGCGTCGTGGGAAAAGATGAAGAAGTACTCGCTGATTTCCGCTGCTGACACGGCCGGCCGTTTCGAAGTGTCACCGGTGCTTCGCCAACTGTTCGACGCGGACGAAGTCGCCTTGGTCGAAGCCGAGTACCAACGGCTCCTGGATGCCGACAGTGACCCCAACCCCGACCCCGAGGCCGGCGATGAGTGAGGACGTGTTCCGGCATGGTCAGCACCGCCTGGCCCGGGTTCAGCTGTTCAATTGGGGTACCTACGACGGTTATCACGACCTGTCCGTGGCACGCCGGGGCTTCCTGATCACGGGCCCGTCCGGCTCGGGTAAGTCCACCTTGCTCGACGCGATCTCCACGGTGCTCGTGCCACCGACGAAACTCAGTTTCAATGCGGCCGCGCAGGGCCGCGGTCGCACCGTGGCGTCGTACATCCGTGGTGCTTACGCTCGCGGGTCCGATACCGATACTCGCGAATTGCGGTCCCGTTACCTGCGGGAGGGCGCGACCTGGAGCGCAGTCGGGTTGACGATGACCACCGCTGATCCCGCTGGTGACACCGTCACGACATTGGTTGCGCTCTTCCATCTCAAGCGCGGCAGCAATGATCTCGGCGAATCGGGCCGCGCGTTCCTGCTGTTCGACCACCATCTGGACATCACCGAACTGCGACACGTGGTAACCGACGGGATCGACGTGCGTGGGTTGAAGAAGCGTTGGCCTGACGTGCTCTACAACAAGAGCTACCCCCAGTTCGGTCAGCGGCTCCGTGCCAGGTTGGGGATCGCCGACGAGAACGCGCAACTGTTGCTGCATCGCGCCATGTCAGCCAAAGGCCTCGACAGCCTCGATCGGTTGTTTCGTGACTACATGCTCGACGAACCGGACACGTTCGCCGAAGCACGTCGTGCAGTCGAGTTCTTCGCTGACCTCGACGAGGCGCACCGCAGAGTTGTGCAGACGCGCGAGCAGATCGCCGCACTGATGCCGTTGGAGAGTCTGACCGAGACTCGAGACCGAGAAGCCCAACAGACCCGGGAACTGGGCGAGGAGCTGGCAGCACTTGACGGGCTGGCTGCGCGCTTCGAACTTCTTTTGGCGCAGGGTTGGCGCACCGACGCCGAGGCAGCGCACGCCGACGCCGTGACGCGGGAAGAACAGGCAAGCTCTGTCCGGCTCCGCGCTGCCGCAGCGTTGAAGGATGCCGAGCGTGCGCGCGACGGAAATCAGTCCCTGCGCGAACTCACTGATGCGTTGAGCGACGCCGACGAGCAGGTCCGTCGGGTGGACACGCAGCGGGCCCGATTGGACGTGGCCTTGCAGCCCTGGGACACAACGGTTCCGGATACCGCCGAAGAGTTTGCCACCATGTGCTCGCAGATCGCACGGGAAGCAGCAGAACTCGCGGCTGGTGCGGACGAACACGACGCTGCCCGCAGCGCCCTCATCCTTGCTGCCGCACGTGCCGACGAACTTGTCACCGACCTCAAACAGCAGATCGCCGCGCTTGCGGGCCAGAAGTCGAATCTGGACCACAAGCTGCTGGCGGCTCGGAACCTGGTAATGCAGGCGACGGGGCTGCCCGCACGGGCATTGCCGTTCGCGGGTGAACTGATCGACGTCATCGACCCCGCTTGGGCGGGCGCTGCCGAGCGCGTGCTCGGCGGGTTGGGCCGCACGATGCTGGTTGCCGACGAGCACGCCGACGATGTCGCGGCCGCCGTCGATGCTGCCCACCTGGGTACGCGGTTGGTGTGGCGGCGCGTGGATCTACATCGCACCCACCGAATTTCGGCGGTCGGCGCGGAGTCGATCGTGAACGTGCTTCAGATAGCGGAGGGGCCGTGGCAGCACTGGCTGCATTTCGAACTCGTCTCCAGCTTCGACTACCGGCGCGTCGACAACGCGCGGGAAGTCGGACGACACCACCGTGCCGTGACCCGCGCCGGACAGACCCGCAACGGCGACCGGCACATCAAGGACGACCGCTCAGCGATCGACGATCGACGGCACTACGTACTGGGCACGAACAATGACGCCAAGCTTCAGGCCTTGCGTGACGGGCTGCGCCGGGCCGAAGACGATGCCGGTTCAGCGCACCGTCGAGAACACGCTGCGCGCGCCGAATCCGACAACCGCCGAGACCGGATCGCATCGGCTCCCGGCATCGTCGCTGTGGAGTGGGATGAACTGGACCTTGTCGCAGCGGAAGCCCACCGTCTCGATGTGGCCGAACGGCTCGCGGCACTGCGTGGTGACGCGGAAATCGACCGCCTGGAAGCTGCCGTGGTGGCGGCACAAGCCGAGACCGAACGGTCTGAAAAGACATATGACAACGCGCGTGAGGCGTTGTACTCAGCCCGTCTGCATGCCCAAAACGTCGCTTCCCGTATCGAAGAACTGCAACGGATGGCGGCCGCGAGCGACGAGTCGTCGCCCGAACTGACCGCGCGTTATTGCGCTCGGTTCGACGAGGGTAAGCGTGCTGCGCTGCGACTCAACGGTTTTCCCGCCGCCGAACGAGCGGTGGCGACGCAGATCCGGGCAGAGCACGCAGCGTCCGAGAAGAAGCTGTTGCAGGCGCAACATGCGATCGAGACCGTGCTGCAGCAGTACCTCAACCGTTGGCCACATCCAGAGCTTGCCGCCGAGCCCGGCTATGCCGACGATGCTGTGGCATTCCTGCGGCGGCTGCGCGCCGATGACCTGCCCAGCGTGGAGAATCGATTTTTCGACCTCAACGACCGGCAGTCGAATCAGAATCTTGGCACGCTCGCGCTGCGAATCCGGCGCGCGCCCGGTGAGATCCGTCGTCGGATCGACGAGGTGAACTCGTCTCTGGCACACTCGGAATTCGACCGCGGCCGATTCCTGAAGATCGACGTCCGCGATTCCCTGCATCCTGACGTGACGGAATTTCTCGCGGCCATCGCAAGCGTGCAGGAGGGGTCGCTGCTCGCCGACGATCGCCAGGCCCAGGAGCAACGATTCGAGCGGATGCGGGAGCTGCTCGGACGGCTCGGATCGTCCGATGCTGGCGATGTGGCGTGGCGCAACCGCTGTCTGGATACTCGGCGGCACGTGACGTTCGTCGGGATCGAAATGGATTCGGAGGGTACGGCAGTCAATCATCACGATTCCTCGGATGCGCTGTCGGGCGGGCAGGCGCAGAAACTGGTGTTCTTCTGCCTGGCGGCGGCCCTTCGGTATCAACTTGTCGGATCCGACGCCGACGTGCCCAAGTACGGCACCGTGATCCTGGACGAAGCATTCGACCGATCTGACCCCGAATACACTCGGCGCGCGGCAGATGTTTTCGACCAGTTCGGTTTTCATCTCGTCCTTGCCACCCCGCTGAAGATGATCCGGACACTGCAGGACTACGTCGGTGGCGTCGCCACGGTGTCGATTCGCGATTCAAAGGCCTCCCGGCTGGGCGTCGCGTCCATCAGCGAGGCGGCTGATGGTTGAGCCGCCCAAGCTGCTGATGCCCGACGACGTGGCAGCCAAGGCGCGACGCGCAGTGGACCGCAATCTCAAATCGTGGCTCTTCGGTGCCGTCGCCGATGCGATGACCATGAGGCTCGGTAGCCCTGGTGAAGCGGCCGTCGCGGCTCATCGTGCGGTCGTCGAGAACTGGGTCCACGCCTGGCAGGCGTCCCGTCTCGATGTCCGTTGGGAGGAGCGACGGTGGCCGAGCCTTGGCAGGCAACTGCTGCCGGTCGCGGTGACCATCGACGGGGCCGACGCCATTGTCGCTGCCGCGGGGGAGACTCAACGCTGGCGTTCATTGCAACAGCGCTGCGTTGAGTTGCGGGCGCTCGATGACCGTCGGGATTGGCCTGCAGTGCTCTCCGCCACGTTCCGGTATTGGAATACCTTGACCGACAATGACTTCGAGCGGCTCCTGGCTGTGGTTCGTTGGCTGCAACAGCACCCGGACTCCGGACTGCTGATGCGGCAGCTGCCGATTCCTGGCGTCGATACCAAATGGCTGGGCGCTCACCGTATCGCCGTGACCGCGCTCGCGGTGCCACTCGGTGTGCCTGACCATCTGGGACTGCGGGAGCGTGAACTGCTGCGCGCGGTCGTCATCGCTGATCCTGCTTTGCGGCAAGGTCTTCCGCGTATTTTCGCAGCGCCGGACCGCGAACTTGCGGACCTTGCCCTTGCGCCATCCCAGGTACTGGTTGTCGAAAACTTGCAGACTCTCGAAGCGCTGCCTGACATACCGGGCACCGTTGCCGTGTTCGGTTGGGGTGACCATGCGACCGCGGTAGCCAGATTCCCGTGGCTGCGGACTGCATCCCGTGTTCTCTACTGGGGGGACCTCGACACGGACGGGTTCGATATCCTGGCCCGCTTCCGGGCTGAATGTCCGTGTGAGAGCTTGCTGATGGATCGCGACAGTGTGGACCGCTGGCGCGATCTCGCAGTGCCACACGGTGGGGGTGGGTCGGTGGACGCGGCGCGGCTCACCCAAACCGAGCGCGCAGCACTGGACGTCGTGCTTCGAGATGGCCTCCGCTTGGAGCAGGAGCGGATACCGATCGGCGCAGCGGTTGAACTGCTGATGTCGACTGGGTCTGGCCGGGCGCGGTCAGGTATCCAGTTGTAGCGATGTATGTCGGGCAATCGCATCGAAGTCGCTGTCGGAGTGCAGGATTGCAATCTGCTCACGTATGGCGTGTGCGGCGATGAGGCAGTCGATCAGCTTGCGCACCGTTTCACCCCGGCGCCGGCAGGCACGGTAAATCGCTGCGGCGTCTTCGTAGTCAGTGGGTGCGGTGGGCAGGGTCTGTGCCCGCGCCAAAAGGCCGCGGAGGTCTCTCAAATGGTGCTCATCTCGGGAACCGGCGAGGATCTCCATCTGGATGGGAGCGCAGATCGCGATCGGCTGCGCGAGCAGCTCGTCGACGCGCTCGCAGGCACTGCTTCCGGTGTTCCGTAGGAACTCGACCCAGGCTGACGTGTCAACGAGGATCATCGGGCGCGGTCGCCGCGCAGTTCATCGAGATTGCCATCCCATCCAGACCCTCTGAGTTCCCGCGCCGCTTTGAGGTCCAGTGCTTCCTGCGCGAGATTACGCAACGCGAAGTTCACCGCATCGCGCTTGCTGGTCAGGTGGAACCTGCGCATGACGACCTCGCATGCCTCGTCATCGATGTCGATGTTTGTGCGGGCCATACACCAACGATACACCATGGGTGCGTGCTACGGGATGAAAGGGTATTCCGGCATGGCGCTACGGTTAGCGCTACGGTTGGCATGTGTACGACCTCGACGCTGTGCTGGAATCGGCCGCGCGACTACAGCGTTTGGTTCCTGATGCCGTGCTGGTCGGCGGATCGGCAGCGGCTTATCATGCGCGACATCGAGACTCCTTCGATCACGACCATGTCCTGCGTGATCTGGAGCAGCGGTTCGACTCGGTATTGGATGCGCTAGAATCC
Source organism: Mycobacterium sp. SMC-18 (assembly GCF_045310895.1). NCBI lineage: Bacteria > Bacillati > Actinomycetota > Actinomycetes > Mycobacteriales > Mycobacteriaceae > Mycobacterium > Mycobacterium sp. SMC-18. Next base: position 11,079 of record NZ_JBJIAL010000041.1, on the reverse strand, counting down.
GACCCCGAGTGGGTATTCAACCGCGCGAAGCCCGGCAAAATCATCCTCGGCGAACTGGGTGGAATCGAGGCCGGTGTCCGGCAGATGATCCGCACGGTTCCTCTTGAGGTCGAAGAGGTTTCGTTGAGGTCAGGCCAAACTATCCGGGTGCCGACGGCGGAAGAGGCGTTACGCGTCAAGGCGTGGCTTATCGTGCGACGCAATCAGGTGCGCGATTACCTTGATGTGGCAGCGCTGTCGGACACGTTCGGAATCGACTGGGCCGCATCGATATTGAGTCATATCGACAGCTTCTACGCAGACGTGAACGCGGGTCCGGACAGCGTGGCTTCACAGATTTTGCGGCAACTCAGCGAGCCACGCCCGAAAGATTCCCGGGTGACAATGCAGCTTGCGGGCTACAAGGCACTGCGTGAGCCGTGGACGGACTGGGGCCGCGTCGTGCTGCAGTGCCGTGCGATCGCAGATGCGATGTGAGGGGTAGAGGTGCCCGCACTGAAGTTTCGCAATTTGATCGTCACCCCCGATGACCCCGTAGAGACGTGGGGCGTGGAAGGGATCACGACGGCGATTGACCGCGGATCGCTGATGCATTGGAAGCGCATCATCGCTGCCGTGACCGCAGATCCGCATGGAGAGGTTGCCAAGGACCTGGCTCAGGCCGTCGAGTTGGCCGAAGACGTTGGGGTGGTGGCGCGCATGCGCCGACTGCTCGACCTCGTGGCGGCGGACCGGGTACCCTGAGCGTCAACTCTCCTCAAACCCCGACTGATCGAACTTCAGCGTCTTGGCGTTCTCGGCGACCGTACGAATCTTGTTCTCGTCGAAGCCGTTGGAGTTGACCGCTTCGATCTCGATCCGCACCACCAGGTCGATTCCCTGGTCCCGCAGGTTGGCAATGACTTCGTCGGCGATGTTCTTGAAATCGAGTGCAATCTTGTCGGAGCTGAGGGTCTTGACGCCGTAGAAGCGGGTCTTGTTCGGCGGGAAGCCGACATCGACGCCTGGTCCCTTGGCCGGCTGCGGTGTCGTCGGCGAGGGACCAGGGTCACCGGGTTCGGGTGCAGGAATCTCTTCAGAACGCTGCTTTGTCGCGACATCGGGGCGTACCAACAGCAGGGAGTCTGTCGCGGCCGGCGCCGAGTTCGTGTCACCCGGAATCCACAGGCCGACGTACCGGCCGTCTTCGTAGCCGGTCGCCAACGCAAAGGCGTCGGTCTCCCAGATCAGGGGAAGGTCAAGGACGCCTTCCTGCAACACCTTTCGATCGCGCAGGCGCGGCATGTACGGATACTGACAGTAGAGCTCCCACAGCGCGCCGAGCGCGACGTGCCCGTCCTTCCAGATCTGCGGGACCTTGTTGATGGCAAGGCGAACGGTCACAGCGGCCTGCCGGATTGACAGATCGCCGTCGCTGCCGAGACGTCGGGATACCCGTTCGGCTAGCGACTCCGACTGCCCTTCCACTTTCGTCTCACGGAGGATGAACGGTGCGCCGGCATCCGGCTGCGACGGGATCAAGGCCCAGGTAAATGTCTGCAGGAGACGTGATTTGACTGTCTGATCGGCCGCCGCCTGTCGCTGGGTGGCCTGGTCCTTCTGGTTCTTGGTGAGGCCCAGGTCGACCTCGTTGGCAAGTACCTGGCTCCAGCCGAGGTAGTCGCGCACCGCATTGTCGAGCTCTTCGAGACGCGCTTCGTCGGCGGCCAGATGCACCAGCATGTTGCGGTTGGTCCGGTTGGCCGATCCTCGGTGTTCAGTCGCATTGTGCGCGAATGTCCTTGCCACGGACTCCGTGCCGCGCTTATGAGCAACCTTGGGGTGCAGGATCACCAGTCGGGCTTCGTCGGTATCCGGGATATCGGTGTTGGATTCCGGGCACACATGTACGCCGGCGAAGTCACCGCGGGTACGGGCCTGGGCTTGCAGGCGGAGGGCGATCTCGGCCCAGACATCTTCCTTGTGCAGGCGCTCGGCCTGGTCCTTGGCGTAGCGAGTGATGTTGGCCTGGAGGTCATACCAGTACTTGCCGGAACCTGAGTAGAAGTAGGTCGCTCGATCACCGAGCTGTGTCAGTGCGGCATGGAAGTTGCCGGGAACGTCACCGGGCACCGCCGTGCCCACGAACACTCGTTGGGTTTCTAGCCCTTTGTGGGCGGATCCGATGGTCGGCACGGCGCCAAAGAACACGGTTCTGGCCAGGCGTTTGGTCAGGGACCGCTGACCGAACAGGGGTTTGGCAATGTCGATGCGGGCCGGTTCGGAGTTCGGGCCGTCGACATCGGCGTCGATCACGGCCTTCCACGAATCCTGAAGGTAGCTCGTCAATTCCGAATTCACTCGTCCGACCGCCAGTGGGATCGAGCCGGGCATGATGAGTGGGGACGAGTCGTCGCCAGTCCACAGCGCGTGGATCACGGTGCTCATCAGACGCAGCACTCCACGGGTGCGCTGGAACCGCTCCAGCGATGACCACTCCTCGTAGAGGCGATCGAAGAGTTCGGGATGAATGGGATAGGTCCGTTTGATGCGGTCCTCGTAGGCCGGCTCGCGGGATTCTCGCGGAAAATCGTCGCTGTACTTGCGATAGAAGTCGACATAGGCGCGTGCGGTGGCTCCGATCGAGGCCAGCGCGGCGGCATCGGGTAACTGGAAGAGCCGTTGCCGGACGATTTGGTAGGCCTCGAGCGATGAGGCAGGGCGCCACTGGTCGGCGACGCGGCCGACGACTCGCTGCAGTCGATGCAGGGCTTCCAATCCGTTGGAGCCGCCGACTTCCTCGGCGCTTCCGGCAATTGGCTCCGAACTGTCGATGGAATTGGAAGCCGGTATCGAAATGACCAGCAATACGCCAGATGTTCCTTTGGCGGCTTCGGTGAGCGACTGCGCGAAGGTGAACTGGTCGTCAAACGTGCCGCCCGCAAGGTCGTCACGTCCGACCAGTGAGCGGGCGTACGCGACCCATTCGTCGACCAGGATGACCGCGGGGGAGTACTTGGCCAGCAGCTCGTGCAGGGCTGCGCCCGGTGGAGTTCGATTCGAGTCAGCTTCGGCGACAAGCGCGTAACCCGCGGCGCCGCCCAGTTGCCAGGCCAACTCGCCCCAGATGGTGTTGACGTGCGGTCCGTCGGTTTTCGGTTCCCCGGCGGGGCTGAAGTGGTTGCCGACGATCGCGACGCGATTGACCGTCCCGGCCTGGTAGCCGTTGGCGGTCAGCAAGTCAGCCGTTTCTTGTGGGAAGTCACCTACCGGTAGCCCGGCGGCGACATGCCACAAGGCCAGCATCGAGTGTGTCTTGCCGCCACCAAAGTTGGTCTGCAGGTTGATCACCGGCGGCGCGTTGTCATCGCCGGACAAACGCCTGACGGCTCGGCCGATGAGGTCGGTCAGGCCTTCGGTCAGATAGGTCCGCCGGAAGAAGGTCACTGGATCGGCGTAGTCCGAATCCTGTTCTCCGCCAAAGGCGACCTTGTGCAGATCGGCCGCGAATTCTGAGGACGCGAAGTTGCCCGTCGCGACATCGTCGTGGGGCGGCAGCACCTCGCGCCACGGCTTGAGCCCGGTGGCCTCAGGGTTGTCGACTGCGGCTTTGAGTACCTTCTTGTCGTCCTTGTCGGCTGTGACCCGGCGCAGGTTCCGCTTGATGGTTTGGACTTCGTCGGCTTCGGTGCCGCTACCGATCAATCGCATCAGCCGCTCGGCGGTGTCGAGCGTTCGGTAGGCATCGTCGTCGCTGAAGGAGCCGTTGTGTGCCCAGGTGTTTCGCGCCTCGCGCAGCTCGATCGCGAATGACTCGCCGGCCCTGCCGAGCGATTCGTTGAACGGGTACCAGCCCTTCCTGAACCCGCCGGTGACATTGCTTTCGGTGAGCATCCGCAACTGGACCTGAGGGTCGAGCGGTTCATATGTCTTGGATGACGGGGCGCCGTTTTTCGAGTCTTTGTTCTGTACAAGCTTGGGCCAGGCGGCACCGATGGCCGGGTCGCCCTGCCCGATCACCGAGGAAATGAAATCGTCCAAGGCGGGCGCGATGACCTCGAACATGCGGTTGATGCGGTCCCGATTGCTCAGTGCCATGTCAGTCGTCCCCCTCGTCGTAGTCCAAAGTTCCCTGCGCGCTTGCCGCCGGTGCATCTGCCCGTGCCACGTCAATGATTTCGGGCCAGCTGGTGACGAGGCTGTTGAAGCTCAGCGCGTCCTTTGTCCAGCCGTTACTTTCGGCAATCCGGAAGAGCAGGTGCGCGAGTTCCTTCACCAGATCGGCGTCGATGGTGGCATCCGGCCGGCTCAATGCGGTACGAAGGAATTCGCCGGCGGGCGTGATGCCCTCGCCTTCGAGCGTCTTGATCAAGTGATGCAGCACTTCCCAGTTGCTGGTGTGCAGATCGGTGAGCACGTCGTAGTCGATGGCCAGGTCTGCCGGCTTGATCAGCTGGACCTTGCCGGCGCGGCTGATCAAGATGCCGTCGCGATCCATGGTGTCGACGGAGGTGTTACGGGCGTTGGCCAGATTGTTGGCGTCACCGAAGGTGCCTGTGCTGTAGCCATGTTGGCGATACCAGGCGATGGCAAATCGGCTGGTCGAGTCGAAATCGCCTTCCTGCTCGTTGAGCACCTGGTCGAGAATCTCGTTGATCCGCGCCAGCGCGGAACGCACCGACATCTTGGAGCCGTCGGGTTCCAGCACTGCCGAGTACCGGGAGAACACAGCCATGCCTGGGCCGATGGCGGCTTGGGGTAGGTCGACAGGGGCAACCTGCCCTTGTTGAAGGTTGCGGAGTGCCTCGGGCAACTCGGATTCGAGCGCGGTAATTAGTCCTCGACGGTCGATCGCCGCGGCACCCTCCGGCCGCGGTCGGAGCGACAGTACGATTGAAGACGCGAGAGCATTAGAACCGCTGGCAATCATTCGGTAGCCCTGCTCACTCCGCAGTGGCCAGGTCGAGGTTATCTCCCAACCTGCGCGGATCATTCCATCGAGAAGCGTCTCCCACCCTGTCGAGGCCTCTCCGCGTTCCGTTGTCTCGCTCTGTTTAAATGCGTAGTAGACGGTGATCGGATAGTGCCGCGACGCGCTGATCCGCGCACGGGCGAACACTTGTCGAAATCCGTCCTCGAAGAATTCGCGTGCACCGTGGCTGCCAGCATGCCGGTACGGGTTTGCGACTAATTCCTCCGCTTTCGGAACCAACATTGTCGACAGGAGGGCGGGGTGAATCGCGCGCACTGAGCGACGAAGCCAGATGTAGAAGAAATCGGACAGATCCGAGTAACCGATATTGTCGTAATACGGCGGATCTGTGGAGACGACCGCGTTCTCGTAATTGGCGGTTGTCGCGTCGACTTGCCTCACTGTCCCATCGATTTGGGTGGGTCCGTTTTCGAAAGCATCAGTAATCCAATCGAACTGGCTGACGAAGTTTCCGGTTGACGAGGAGAAGAGGTTGGCCTCCGCAAAGTCCCAGGTCATCGGGATCGCTTGCCGGCCGAAGGTGTTGCGAACCTTGCCCAGTGACGAATCCCAGCTTGCGATTGTCGACGAACGATCGGCAGTACGACTGACGCCTAGCCCAAGGTAGGTCGCTACCGCGTCGGCGTACGCGGCGGCACCGGTTCCGCCGGACTCGAGGCGGTCGCCTTCGTGCATTCCTGAGGCAATGGCGTCTGCGAGTACTCGTTCGCGGGCCTCGGCGACCAGGTCGCTGAATGTGGTGAGTGCGGTGAGCTGTCGCGATGTGAATAAATCGGCGAACGTGGTCATGCCGTAGTTCCGAGTCTTGAAGTCGCGAGGGTTGTTTGGGAGCTCGCCTCGCGGTACGTCGTCTGGATCTGGCACGTGGGCTGCCGCCTCGTGGTCAGGTGTAGGTCCAAGATAGACGCGTGCGCGATCTCCTTCCGCGACAGTCGCCATGAGCTGAGAACCCATCCGTCCCGCTCGCCCTTCGGCGCGAATGTATTTCAGCTCAACCGCTGATCCGCAACCGATGCATGCGGCACCAGTGCGCCCGACCGTGCCGTCGGTCTCAGCGGTCGGTGTCGACTTCGGGTCGTGGCCGATAGCGAAATGAACCTTTCCGTCGACCACCGACGGCACGACATACGCCTCTTTACCCTTCTTCTTGCCGAGCCACCAACTGCGGACCAGCGGCATCGCGATACCGCACGCCGGGTTGGGACACGTAACGGTTCGAGCCCAAATCCATGCAATGACGGTTGCGGTTGACCCGCCTGGCAGGGTCGCTTTGGGGTAAAGGTGCCCGATCCGTTTTTCTGCCTCATCGCGCATCCACGCTCCGTAGGCACGCACGTCAGCGGCGAGTCCGTCGGCGCTCTTCCACGAGCGGATCTCCGAGTCGGCCAACAGTGGGAACACCGGCGACTGGTTGCGGAACTTTGGTGGAATCTCGATCAGTGCTTTGTTGATCAGCACCGCAACGGGATTCAGGTCCGACGCGTGGGCCTCGAGGCCGAGTCTCTGAGCCTCCAGGGGAATGGTGCCGCCGCCGGCGAACGGGTCGAGGATGGGTGGGGGATTCCCATCCGTCGATTTGAGAATTTCTGCATGGGCCTCGGCCATAAGCGATTCATCCCATGAATTCCTCCAAACGACCAATCGCTCGATCAGCGCATGCAGGCGGTCGCGCTCCTTGCGCTGGAGCTCGTCGGTTGGGAATTCATCTGGATGTGCGCTCGGGTCATCAACAAGCTGGGCAAACAGCACCGCTCGCGCTGCTACGTTCGGTCGCCGAGCCCACCACAAGTGCAACGTGCGCGGATGGGGGCGGATCGCTGGAACTTTCTCGTACGCCGCCTCTCGGTTGATCGCCTCCAGGGGAATCGCCACCTCGATGAGTTTGCGATTGTAGACAGGCCCTGCCGTTGTTTTGGTTTTTGTCATCAGAACGGGTCCACTCCTTTAGCCCACATCTTCTTCCAATCGCCGCGTACGCCGGTGGCGTCGAAGTCGCCGAGATCCGTTGAGGCGAAAGGATTGTCGAGGTAGCGCACGTCGTCGTACTCGACGCCGCGCGGGTCAACCCGCACCAGGGCGAGCCGATACCGTGGCGCGGCATTCTTGCCGAGCATCACCTCGTTGTGGGTGACGAAGAAATCGGTGGCACCGTCGATACGGGCCTTCACCTCGATGCGGTAGGTTTCCCCGTCGGCATCTGCCGACAAGATGTCAAAGCCCTTGTTGTTGAAGGCCTGCTCGACCGGCTCGCGGCCCAGCGCCCGTTCGGCGGCAAGCACCAGATCGACCCCGCGGCGCTCGACTTCCTTGGTCTCTTTGGCGTGCATTGGCACGGAGGTCGGCAGGTCGGCATCGACCATGCCCACAGGAAGTACCAGTGCGGCGGTGACGATGCGCGGGGGTTTGGTCGACATCAGTGCCTGCCGATCCAACAACTCCAGCCGTTTACGCAGCCGGGCGTCGAGCTCGACAGCCTTGCGATTCAGGCTTTCCGCGGATTCCTTTGGCTTCGCCCCCGACTGTTCCTTCTCCGATGCCACGGCGGCATCGAGAAGCAGCCGGTCGCGTTCGCCCTCAAGGCGTTTGGTCACCAACTCGCGCGTCTTGGCGAGTTCGGCAGCCCGGCGCGGTTGTACCTCGGCGAGGTACTGGGGCAGGCGCGTGGTGATGATCCAGCTGGTGGCGCGGTCTTCTGCGTCGGCCAGCCAGGACAGCTGGCGGGCCGCGGCTACTGCCGGCGTCTCGGGCGCGGCAACACAGTCCAGATAGGGTGCGGGGCCGGCTGGGCTCACGGAGCCCTGGCTGTCCACGTACGCGTATCCGAACCGTCTGGACACCGAAGCGCCGGTGGCATCGGCGACCTCTTCGGTGACGCCGACCAGAAGCTGCGGCTCATCGAGCGTCGCAGACACCAATACTGTTCCGTTGGTGAGCGTTTCCCCGAAGCGACGGATGGCTTCGTGCATCACCGCGTCGTGGAGCGGGTGGCCTGGGGCGAGCAAGTCGGCGCGGGCCAGTTCGTCCGAATGCACGTGTTCGAGGTCGAAGGTCACGCGGTCGTATTTGGTGGGAATGGGCCCGAACTTGGGGTCGCGCAGTTGTGCTGGGATATTGCTGATTTCGTACCGGCCGCGTTCGCGTTTGGCGATCCGTCCGCCGAGACGGGAGAACGCCGCTTTGAAGGCCATCTCGATGTAGTGAGGTTGTAGGCGGCGTGCTCGCGCGTCGTCCATGGCTGCGCGCAGCTTTTCCAGCTCAGCCTCGGCGAGATGGTCGGACGCGAGCGCGCGCTCTTCGAGCAGCTCCTTGAGGCCGTCGGCGACGTTGTGGTCGATGACCTGCTGCATCTTGGCCCGAGTCTCGGGCAGTTCGCCGTAGCGGATCGCTTCCATCAGCAGGTCGCGCAGCGGCGTCTCGTTGAACGCCTCGCCAAGGACGTCGAAAACCTTGCCGCCGTAGGCCTCTCGCTGCTCTTCGATCTTTTCGAGCAGCCGGACGAAGACGTCGCCCTCACGAGTGTTGCTGGCGACGATGTTCCACAGCCTGCAGACTTCTTCCTGTCCGATGCGGTGGATGCGTCCGAACCTTTGTTCGATCCGGTTCGGGTTCCAGGGAAGGTCGTAGTTGACCATCAGGTGTGCGGCCTGCAGGTTGAGTCCCTCGCCGGCGGCGTCGGTGGCCAGCAGGATTTGGCAGTCCCGGTTCTTGGTGAACTCTTCGGTGATCTGGCGGCGCTCGCGGCGCCGCACTCCGCCGTGAATGGCCTGCACGGCAGAGGGTTTCCCGAGGAGTGATCGGATCCTGCCCGCCAAGTAATCAAGGGTGTCGCGATGTTCGGTGAAGATGATGAGCTTGCGCGGCCATCCGTTGGGGTCTGTTGTCAACGCCTCGTCGTGAAGGATGTTGCTCAGCTCGGTCCACTTGCGATCGGTCCCGGAATCGCGCACTGCTTTGGCGGCTCGGGTGAGCTCTGCCAACTCGAGCAATTCGGCGTCGAGTTCTTCGACGGTCTGTGCAGCGGTGGCCGCATCGAGCAGTTCCTCTTCGAGCGCTTCGATCTCTTCGGAGTTGTAGTCGTCGGCGTCGAGGGCACCGACGTCGACGGTGGGTTCGCTTTCGGCGTAGGTGCCGTTGGCGATTTCCTGCTTCTTGCGTTCGAGTCGCTCGGTTCGGCGGACCAGGCTCTTGTAGATCGCCTCGGGGCTGGAAGCGAGCCGTCGCTGCAGCACAGTGAGTGCGAATCCGACTGTGTTCTTACGCTTTCCGCCCACGCGGTCGGCGCGGTTCATGCCTTCGCGAACGTAGGCTGTGACCTGCTCGTAGAGCGAATGTTCAAGTGCAGTCAGCTCGTAGGGCACGGTTTGGGCGCGGCGCTCCGGAAAGAGTTTCTTGCCGTCGAAGGTCAGGAGGTCCTCCTTGACCATGCGCCGCATGATGTCGGAGGTGTCGGCGGTCTTGGTGTTCCTGCCCTCGAACCGGTCGCGGTCCAGGAGGGTCAGGAAGAGATTGAAGTCTTCGTTCTTACCCGAGTGCGGCGTGGCCGTCATCAAGAGGAGGTGACGGGTGATCCGTCCGAGCAGCTCACCGAGCTGAAAGCGCTTGGTCTTCTCCAGCTTTCCGCCGAAATAGTGGGCGCCCATGCGGTGCGCCTCATCGACGATCACCAGGTCCCACTCGGTTTCTTTGAGCTGGGCCTGCAGTTCCTCATTGCGGGACAACTGGTCCATGCGAGCGATCAGCAATGGATTGGTCTCGAAGACGTTGAGGTTGACGTTCTCATCGATGCGCTGGTTGGTCAGCAGGTTGAACCGCAGTCCGAACTTGAAAAACAGCTCGTCCTGCCACTGCTCCACCAGGCCGCCGGGAGCGACGATCAGACACTGGCGGACGTCGTCGCGCAGCAGAAGTTCCTTGATGTACAAGCCGGCCATGATGGTCTTGCCGGCGCCGGGATCGTCCGCAAGCAAGAACCGTAGCGGCGTGCGCGGGAGGAGCTGACCGTAGACGGCGCGGATCTGATGCGGAAGCGGTCGCACGTCGCTGGTGGCGACGGCCAGCATGGGGTCGAAAAGCCCTGCGAGGCTGATTCTTTGCGCCTCGGCGACCAGTTTGTAGTCGGACGCAGATGAGTCGAACGGCCGGCTACCCGTCGCGGCGACTCGTAGCTGGTCCTGGTCCTTGCGGAATACCACTTGCTGTCCGAGCGTGCCGTTGTTGGTTCGGTACGTCAGCTCGACGGCCTCTGTGCCGTGCTGTTGGGCGGCAAGCACCGTGACGACTTCAGCGGGGATCAGGCCTTCTATTCGAAGTCCTGATTTGAGTTCTTCTAGCAGCATCCGACCTCCCCGGTTGACCGGTCCGAGGCCTTTCCTGCCGTCTGTGAACCGGTTCCGCACGAGCCCGCGTTGCGCGCAGGGTTATGCCAACCGTCAGACATGTCGACTGGCCACCCCGGCGCTCCCTTCACTCGTCGGGAGGCCATATATATGTGGCTAAACCGACTGATGGGAGCTTACAGCCAGATCGATATGGCTATGGCGGCAACGCCGCAAATCGTCTGCGGTGGGTTCGAGCACTCCGGCTTGAACGCACGTAAGAGTGGACGGCCATCGTGGAGAGCCATATTTATCTGGTCGACCTTGTCGCTGGTCATCGGCAGATTGCAGGGGTGCCAGAGTCAGACATCGAGAGGCAATTAGGCGATGCCCTCGGCCGTCGGCTCCTTGAATTGAGATCGGCACGCGGCCTCACTCAGGAGGCTCTGGCCCATGCAGCAGGAATAGCGCGTAACCACTACCAATTGTTGGAGCACGGCATCAATGACCGAGACAAGCGGAGTCCGGCAAACCCAACATTGTCGACCCTTGTGGGTCTCAGCAGCGCGTTGGGGATGACCGCTGACCAGTTGGTCGCAGAGATACTCGCCGAACTGAGCTGAGTGGTACCTGATATCCGTGACAGGTAGAGGCAACGGCCAAGTCTTTTGTCGACCCGAAGTCGATGCAGCACCGCTACCACGCCACCTGCCGGGAGCAATTGTCAATACCTGTGGATCGGGGTGTTTCAGGCGACCTCCGTTTCGGTGTGTTGATCGCCGTCTGACGGTG
>NZ_JBJIAL010000040.1:0-48852 GCF_045310895.1 Mycobacterium sp. SMC-18 | reverse complement strand
TGACTCACAACACACACGCGCCACAGAGCGCCTTGAGGCACCCCGCCCCAAAACCGCCTTATTCAGCAGGCTCCTAGACCCGGACGGGCTTGGGGGCCTTCCAGGTGCCGTCGAGCGCTTCGGGTTTGGGCCAGTACAGCCGCATCGCGATGACGAACGGCCCAGCGGGTGCGGGCAGCCAGTTGGCTTCGCGGGCCGGTCCCGGCGACCTGTTCTGCACGTTCAGCGTGATGCCGCCGTCGGGGTCCTTGATCAGGGTCGGCAGCATCGCCGAGTTGATCAGGTAGCGGTTGACGGGGTTGGCCACCAGCAGGCTCTGCGGCATCTCGTACATGGTCACCGACCAGAAGGCGTTGACCGGCGGCAGCTGCCCGGGCGCGAACCGCAGCGTGTAGTTGTTGGCGCCGGTCAGTGGCGCGCCGGTGCTGTCGGCGACAGCACTCGGATAGATCGCCTCGGCGGCAGTGTTGCCGTAGATCCCGAGCACCGCGCCGGCCATGCGGTACAGGTAATTACCCCTGAGATCCGTTGCGGTGCCGAACAATTGGGCCGACGTCACCTCGCCGGTGTCGAACTTGTCCTTCTTGAACGTGTCGAACGCGGCCCAGGCGTCCGCCATCCCGTCCGCCACGGCCTTGCGGTTCTCGGGCGTCAGCTGGTCGGCACGGAAAGAGCCGTCGGGACCGATGCCGATGGTGGCGAAGCGCTTCCACATGACTTCCTCGGCGGCCTGCACCGGCGCGAACTTCATTGCGAAGTTGAGGATTTCGAAGAACTTCGGCGACGTGCGCTCGTCCTGCGCCGACAGCGGTGCGACGAAGTCGATGGCCGGCGCCGGCGGTGGCGGCGGCTGCTTCAGGAACGCCGACAACGGCGTCACCTGGTAACCGGCCTGAACCTTCTTGACGTTCTCGATGTCCGTCGGCCCGAACAGCTGCGTGCGGTACAGCACGAAGGCCAGCTCGGTCGAGCTGCGGATCACCCGCTCGACCCCCGGCGGCGTCGCACCGTGCCAATTCGGCCCGGCCAGAAGGTATTTGCCCGTGCCGTTGCCCGTGGCGCGGCTACCGACGTACGCGATGTTGTAGGTATAACCGTCGACGAACTGCAGCGAGTAGTACCGGCCCGGCTCGACGTCCGGCACGCTCAGCACCAGCGGCTCGGCGCGCAGGTCGGCACCCAGGAACGAGTACGGCGTGTCCGAGTTGGGCGTCTGGATCGCCTTGTCCTCGGGAGTGAAGACGCGCGCGACGTTGTGGATCTGGTTCCAGGCGCCCTTGTACTCGGGCCCGGCCTTGTCGGCGAAGTACGAGTACTGGACCCGGTAGTTGTCGACCATCGGAAACCCGTACGTGTACGCGGATTTCGCGATGGCGCGCACCTGCTCCGGCGTCGGCGGGGACGACGGGGACGGGCTCGACGACTTCTCGTCCGCACACCCGGTGACCGCCAGCAACAGGGCGGCCAGGCAGAACCAGACGATGCCGACCCGCACCGTCATCCCTTGTCGAGCTGCTCGGTGTGCGCGCTCGACGAGCGGCCCAGGGCGGCCACCTCGGCGTCCATGCGGGGCAGCAGATCGGGCACGAACTTGGCCACCGGTACCTCGCCGATGCGCGTCGCCAGCAGCGGCCGCAGCCAGCGCAGCGCGCCGACCCAGCCGGGGCAGTTCACCCGCGTCTTGCGGCCCTCGATGCCGGCGACGAAGGCCTCGCCGCACTTGTCGACCGACGTCGTCTTGCTGATGGGCCACGGCAGCTTGGTCAGCATCTCGGCGAACGTCGACAGGTCGGACTTCGAGTCGCGCACCATGGCGGTGTCGATCCAGGACATGTGCGCCGAGCCGACGTCGACGCCGCGGTACCCGACCTCGAGGCGCAGTGCGTTGGCGAAGTGCTCGACGGCGGCCTTGGAGGCGTTGTACGGCGCCAGACCGGGAGCGGCGGTGTAGGCGGCCAGCGACGACACGATCAGGACGTAGCCGCGGCGATCCAGGACCGACGGCAGCGTGGCGCGCACGGTGTGGAACACCCCGAGCACGTTGATGTCGAGCAGCCGCTTGAAGGCCTCGGGGTCGACCTGCAGCACCGAGCCGTAGGTCGCGATACCGGCGTTCGCCATCACCACGTCGATACCGCCGAAGCGCTCGACGGCCGCGTCGGCGGCGGCCTGCATCGAGGACAGGTCGCGAACGTCGGCGACCACGGTCAGGACATCGTCACCGAGCGTGGCGGCTGTGGCGTCCAGCGCCGCCGCGTCGACGTCGGTCAGCACCAGCTTGGCGCCCTTGCGGTGCAACCGGCGGGCCACCTCGGCCCCGACCCCCGCAGCACCACCGGTGATGAAGACGACTTTTCCGTACACAGAAGACATGGTCCGAAACGTACCCCCACGACGAAGTGACTAGAGGGTCACCCCGAGCAGCGCGTCGACGGTATCGGCCACCAACCGCGGCGAAGTGGCGTCGTGCCCGCCGTATTCGAGCGCGTCCGTCGACCAGCCATCAAGGGCGGCAAGAACTTTCGGGGTATCGAGATCGTCGGCCAGGTACCGGCGGACCCGGGCGAGCAGGTCGGTCGCATCCGGCCCGGCGGGCAGTGCGGTGGCCGCCCGCCAGCGCTGCAGCCGCACCTGCGCGGTGCTGAGGACCTCGGGGCTCCAGAAGCGGTCGGCACGGTAGTGCCCGGCCATCAGACCGAGCCGGATGGCGCCCGGGTCGACGCCGTCGGCCCGCAGCTGCGACACCAGCACCAGGTTGCCGCGGCTCTTGCTCATCTTGTGGCCGTCCCAGCCGATCATGCCGCCGTGCACGTAGTGGCGGGCGAAACGCCGCTCCCCCGTTACCGATTCGGCGTGGGCGGCGGAGAACTCGTGGTGCGGGAAGGTCAGGTCGCTACCGCCGCCCTGGATGTCGAAACCGGCGCCAAGGCGGTTCAGCGCGATCGCGGCGCACTCGATGTGCCAGCCCGGCCGGCCCGCGCCGAACGGCGACGGCCAACTCGGCTCGCCGGGACGCTGCACCCGCCACAGCAGAGCGTCCAGCTGGCTGGCCTTGCCGGCGCGGTCGGGGTCGCCGCCGCGTTCGCCGAACAGCGCCAGCATGGTGTCGCGGTCGTAGCCCGACTCGTAGCCGAACTGGGTGGTGGCGTCGGCCCGGAAGTAGACGTCGGGGTACTGGGCGTCGTCGATGACGTACGCCGCGCCCGAGGCCAGCAGCTTCTCGACGAGCTCGACGACCTCGGCGACAGACTCGATGGCGCCGACGTAGTCGTGCGGCGGGAGCACCCGCAGCGCCGCCATGTCCTGCCGGAACAGCTCGGTCTCGCGGTCGCCGAGAGCGCGCCAGTCGATGCCGTCGCGCGCGGCCCGCTCGAACAGCGGGTCGTCGACATCGGTGACGTTCTGCACGTAGTGGACCTCGTGCCCGGCGTCGAGCCAGTACCGGTGCACCAGATCGAACGTCAGATAGGTGGCGGCGTGCCCGAGATGGGTGGCGTCGTACGGCGTGATACCGCAGACGTACATGGTGGCCTTCGGGCCTGCCGAGACCGGCCGGACCTGACGGTCGGCGGTGTCGTAGAGCCGGAGTTCGGGGCCGGCCTGTTTCGGCCGGCCCGGCAGGCTCGGGACGCTGGGCGCCAGCCACGATCGCATGACGTCGACTTTAGCCGTCGTCAACTCAGTGGAATGCCGCTGCCCGGCTTCGACTCCTGATAGCGCTGCGAAAGCTCTTGATACCGCCGAGCAATCCGCGCGATGCGCTCGTGCAGGTCGCCGCGGCGCGGTTCCGGCTCTTCATCGGCAAGATCGCGAATCCCGTGCGCTGTCCAGAACGCGTTGGTTCGTCGATAGCCGCCCGGGTCCAGACCGAACAGTTCTTTGAGGATTCGCAGATCATGCGGAATCGCGAAGCTGTCGCGCGAATCCTCGTGGCTGAACAGATAGTAGTAATTGTCGAAGCCGGCCCACGTGATCGCCGACATGCACAGAGTGCAGGGCTCGTGCGTGCTCAGAAACAGGAGGTCATGCGTCGCCGGGCGATCTGCGATCTCGTAGAACTGGTTGAGCGTATTGATCTCGCCGTGAAAGAGGGGGTTGCGCGTTTCCGCGTTGGTGCCCGCCAGCACCAACGACAGGTCCGCCTTACGCAGCAGCGCGGCCCCGAAGACCTTGTTGCCCGCGGCGACGCCCTGCGCGGTCAGCGGCAGGATGTCGGACTCGATCACGTCGAGCAGTCGCGAGACGAGCTCCATTCGAGTACTCCTCATCGGTGGTTACGCCGGCCCGGTATCGTCCGCACGATGGGGCCGCCTGATCATCCCCGGGTCGCCGGGTTGTTGTTGGCCGCAGGCGCGGGCCGCCGGTTCGGCATGCCGAAAGCCTTGGTGCCCGGTGCAATTGAGCGCGCCGTCGACGTGTTGTTCTCGGGTGGTTGTGCCTCTGTCGCCGTCGCGCTCGGCGCCGAATATGAGCGCGCCGCAGCGCTCGTGCCCGACACGGCGGCGATCGTCGAGGTTGCGGGATGGGAGGAAGGCGTCGCAGCGTCGTTGCGTGCGGGACTCGCGGCGATCGACGGTGAGACCGCGCTGATTCATCTCGTCGATCTGCCGGATGTCGGTCCGGACGTCGTCTCGCGTCTGTGTGCCCTGGCCGATCGGGACCGGCTTGCCAGGGCGACCTACTCCGGCACGCCCGGGCACCCTGTCCTGATCGGCCGCAGTCATTGGGACCGGATTCGCACCAGCGCCCGCGGCGACCACGGCGCGCGCGAATACCTGAACAGCGTTGGCGTGATTCATGTTCCGTGCGAGGACCTGGCGACGGGAACAGATACCGACACACCTGCCCGCTGATGGACTTCGCCGTCGCAGTCGCGCAGTGGAAGCCCTGTTCCGCCCTCACGCAGGCTGATGATCTCCGCGATGACCGCGATGGCGATCTCTTCAGGAGTTCGGCCGCCCAGATCCAGCCCGATGGGAGAGGACAGCCGGGCCAATTGGCTGTCATCGATCCCCCGCTCGCGCAGCCGTGCCACCCGGTCGTCATGGGTTCTGCGCGAACCCATCGCGCCGACGAATCCGATCTCGGGCAAGCCCAGGGCGACCTCCAGTAGCGGCACGTCGAAGCGGTCGTCGTGCGTCAGCACGCAGATCGCGGTCCGCGCATCGACCAGCCCGGCACCGGCCTGTTGTCTGAGGTAGCGATCGGGCCAGTCCACGACGACCTCGTCGGCCATCGGGAACCGGTCCTTCGTGGTGAATACCGGTCGCGCATCGCACACCGTCACGCGGTAGCCGGCGAATGCTGCCGCGTGCGCAACAGCGGCGACGAAGTCGGTTGCACCGAAGACGATCAGCCGCGGTCGCGGCGCCAGTACTCGCGCGAAGACGACCTCGCCGCCTGGGCCGGTCAGCGTGCGGCTGGTGGTCAACGAGTCGGCAGCACGCACCACCGCGGCGTCCAGCGAGCCGACGCCGAGACTGCCCTTCACCGACCGGTCGGCGATCACCAGGTGACCGCCGGGACCGCCACCTGACCGGGCCGGCTCGCCGGCGCTGATCAGCGTCGCCAGGACGGCGGTCTCACCCCGGTCGGCGGCTTTCACGGCGAACTCGAATTCGGTGACATTCGACGGGCCGACGCGCTCGACGAAGACATCGATCGTTCCGCCGCACAGCAGGCCGACAGCGAACACCGACTCATCGCCGGCGCCGTAGCTGACGAGCCTCGGCTCGCCCGAGGACAGCACCTCGAGAGCCAGCTCGTACACCGCGCTCTCCACGCAACCGCCGCTGATGGAGCCGACGACGCTGCCGTCACCCGCCACGAGCATCGACGTACCCGGCCCGCGCGGCGTTGATCCGCTGACGGCGACCACGGTGCACAACGCGACCGACTCGCCGAGCCGGGTTCGGGTCAACAAATTCTCGATGACGTCCATGGTCAGTACTGCACCCGGTTGCTGTTGCCGATCCACGTCTCGAACGGCAGGAACGAGTGGTGCAAACGGTGCTGCTGGACGGGGACTTCCCAGTGTTCCCGTGGCCTGTCGAACAATTCGTAGAACGCCCGGTCGTCGAACCCGCCGACTGCCGCGTCGTGGCGGTCCGCCGCGAACACGACCCGGTCGACCCTGGCCCACAACGCCGCGGACAGGCACAGCGGGCAGGGTTCGCACGACGAGTAGAGCGTGTGGCCCGCCAGGCTGAAGCTTCTGACCTGCTGGCAGGCGGCGCGGATCGCCATCACCTCGGCGTGTGCGGTCGGATCGAGGTTCTGCGTCACCCGGTTCTGCCCGGTCGAAACCAGCTCACCGGCACCGACGACCACCGCGCCGAACGGCCCGCCGCCGGCTTCGACATTGGCCGTCGCCAGGTCTATCGCGACGGTGAGCCACTTGGGATCAATGCCGGTGGAAACGTTCATCGTGGTGTTCCTTCCTGAGCGAGCCGCCAGACTCGATCCCTCGACATCGGGAGTTCGAATGGACGCACGCCGATGGCGCGACGAATCGCGTTGGCAAGCGCGGGCGCCACGGGGTTGTATGGGGATTCGCTCATCGATTTCGCGCCGTAGGGACCGAGATCGTCGGCGGTCTCTGCGAACAGCACTTCCGTCGTCGGAATGTCTGCCATCTGGGGCACGCGGTACACACGGAACGTGGGTGTCGTCACCCGGCCCGCGTCGTCGATCATGATCTCTTCGTAGAGCGCAGAGCCGATGCCCTGGGCGACGCCGCCTTCCACCTGGCCCCGGCACTGGGCCGGGTTGACGACGACGCCGGCATCGGCGGCGTGCACCGACTGCAGAATCCTGACCGTCCCGGTCTCGGTGTTGACCGCGACGCGAAATCCCTGCACGTTGAACGCGATCGACCGCAGTTCACCCGTTTCGGCTCCGGTCGTCTGGAGGCCGTCGCCCACCCGATACAGCGCGGGCGCGGCCGCGATGATGTCGCCGAAGCGCACCAACCCGGTGGAGACCTGCACCCCGTGTTCACCCAGCGCACCGACTTCGCCGGTCAGCCGGAAGACGGTGTCCAGGATCAGTTCGCGCATGGCCGACGCCGCGGCGTACAACGCCTTGCCTGCAACCGTGGTCCCTGCTGATGCGAAGGCGCCCGTGTCGTAGTCAGCGGCGTCGGTATCGCCGTTGCGCAGCGTGATGCGGTCCGGTGTGGTGGCCAGTGCGGTGGCGGCGATCTGTGTGTGGACCGTCGTGGTTCCGTTGCCGAATTCCACGGTCCCGACGCCGACTTCGTAGCCGCCGCTCGGAGTGAGCCGGACGTTGACCGAGGAGAAGTGGCCGCGCGGGGCCAGCGTCGCGATGGCCGACAATGCGATGCCCTCCCCTGTGCGCCACTGGGCTCCCGTCGGGGCGGTCTCGCCGTCGGCATCCGTCAGCGCCCGTTCGACCAGGTCGAGGCATTGGTCGAGTCCGTAGCTGCCGTAGATCAGGTCTGGTTCGGGTTCGGCATGGGCGATCAGCAAGTCGTCGCCGTCGCGCACCATGTTGGTGCGACGAATGGTGAAGGGATCGATGCCCAGCTGCAGAGCCAGCTCATCGAGAGCGCTCTCGATGGCGAAGATCACCTGGCCGAGGCCATACCCGCGGAACGCGCCCGACGGCGGGTTGTTGGTGTAGACGGCCTCGGCATCGACACGCTTGACGGGGCATCGGTAGACGGACACCGACTCCGCGCAGCCGTGGAACATGACGCCTGGCGAGTGATTTCCGTAGGCGCCGCCGTCGCTCAGCACGGCCAGCTTCATCGCGGTCAATGTGCCGTCGGAGCGGGCGCCGAGCGTGACGTCGACGCGCATGGGATGGCGATGGGCGGTCGCGGTGAGCTCGTCGGTCCGCGACATCTCGTACGCGACAGGCCGCCCGGTGCGCAGCACGGCGACCGCGACGAGGTCCTCGGTGAACATCTCCTGCTTGCCGCCGAAACCGCCCCCGACGCGCGCGGTGTACACGCGAAGCCGGTCCTCGGGCAGATCGAGCAGAAGGCACAGTTCCTTCCGAACGAGGAACGGAACCTGTGAGCTGGTGCGTAAGGTGAGCCGGCCGTCGTCGTCCAACCAGCCGATGGTGCCGTGGGTCTCCAGCTGCGCGTGCGTGACCCGCGCGGTCCGCCAGGTACCGCCGACCGTGACGTCGGAGTCCGCCAGGGCGTCGTCGACGTCACCGCCAAAGCCCTCGTGCATCGCCGCGATCACATTGCGCGACGCGTCGGCGACGCCGTCTTCGAGCGTCCGGTCCGGATGCAACAGCGGCGCGCCCGCCGACCGTGCCTCCTCCGGATCGAACACCGCGGGCAGCACCTCGTACTCGACCACGATGCGGCGGGCCGCGTCCTGCGCGGCCGCGAGCGTGTCGGCGACCACGGCGGCGACCCGTTGTCCGATGAAGCGGACGATCGGGTCGAACACGAGGGTGTCGTCGGGGTCGTCGGTCCGGATCTCGTGGCGCGCGGTGGAAAACCGCGGCGTCGCGACATTGAGATGCGTGAGGATCACTTCGACGCCGGGCACCTCCTCGGCGGCCTCGGTATCGATTGCCACGATCCGGGCGTGTGCATGGGGTGACCGCAGCACCGAAATGTGCAGCAGCCCAGGCACATCGATGTCGAATGTGTAGGGCTCGCACCCGGTGACGATCCGCCGGCCGGCGGGTGGCCGCAACGACTGTCCGATGGCCGGGCCGGCCGGGGCCACCCCGTCGCCACTGCCGGTGACCCCCGCCCGGATCGCCTCGCGAATGGGCCGGTAGCCGGTGCAACGACACAGGTTGCCCTTCATCCGCCGGTCGAGATCACCGAGGTCGTCGGGCTCGAGGGTGGACGCGGTGACGATCATCCCGGCGGTGCAGAAGCCGCACTGGAAGGCGAAGCTGTCGCAGAACGCACGCTGCATCGGATGCAGATCGTCGCCGTCGGCGAGCCCGGCAACCGTGGTGACCGCACGGCCGCCCATCCGGGCGGCGGGATAGATGCAGGAGTGCACCGGTACGCCGTCGAGAATGACCGCACACGCTCCGCAGTCGCCGGCGTCGCAGCCCTTCTTGACGTCGAGGTGTCCGGTTTCCCGGAGCAGGGTGCGCAGGCACTGCCCCGGACGCGCATCAACTTCGACGGTCGTGCCGTTGACACCGAATCTCATACGCACGCCATGGTGCGTCGCCGCCGGCCGGTGGTCATCGCGCGATTCGCAGGCGTCGGGCAGAGGCGATGGGATTCGCGTCGGCAACCAGGTCGTCGAATCGCCACGCCGCGATCCGCGAGATCTCACTGAGCGCCGCCATGTGCTCGACCTGCGGAGAATTGTCCAGTCGCCGCCAGCCGAGGGTCAGAATGTGTTCGCGACTTTCCAGATCCCGAAGGCAGATGATGAGGGGGAAGCCGAATTTCGCTTCGTAGGCAGCCGACAGCTCGCTGAATTCCTCGGCCTCCTCCTCGGTGAGACCGTCGAGGCCGAGGTAGGCCAGATCGACTTTCGACATGTTGTGTTCCTGTGTCTCGGACAGGCCCGGATACGCCTGCATCAGCTCCATCTGCTCGGCGGGTGTGGCCGCGAGCAGCGCGGTCTGGACGGCGCCACGCAGTGCGCGGGTGTCGGCGAACGGACGTTGCGCGAATGCGCGTTCAACCGGCCAGGCCAGGCCCTGATACAGGACCGAGAACGTCTTGACGAACTCCTCCTGCGTCATCTTGTTGACGGCATCGAGTCCGACTTCGCCGGTCCGTGGCGTGCCGGCGACCATCGGGCCGCGGTTCGGACCGATGTGGAAGAACACGATGTTCAGGACGATCGCGGCAATGGCGCCCAGCGTGATCCCGGAACCGCAGATGATCTGGGCCCAGGCGGGAAAGCTGAATTTCAGCAGCGGCTGGGCGGTGACGAGCATGCCCAGGCCGAGTGCGGTGCCGACGATCACCGCGTTGCGGTGATCGTTGAAATCGACTTTCGACAGGGTCTGGATGCCCACCACGGCCACCGTGGCGAACAGCGCCAGCGATGCCCCGCCCAGCACCGAGTGCGGGATCGCGGCCACGACGGCCGCGGCCTTCGGTAGGTAGCCCAGCACGATCATGATGACGCCCGCGGTGGCCACCACCCAGCGGCTCTTGACCTGCGTCAGGCGCACGAGTCCGACGTTCTCCGCGAAGCACGTGTAGGGGAATGAGTTGAGTACGCCGCCGATCGTGGTCGCCATCCCGTCGGCGCGCAGTGCTCGGGCGATGTCGTTGGCGCCCACGCGTTTACCGACGATCTCGGCCGTCGCGAACACGTCACCGGTGGTCTCGACCGCGGTGATGATCATGACGACGATCATCGAGATGATCGCGGTGGCGCTGAAGGTGGGCCAGCCGAAGTAGAACGGCGTCGTCACGCCGAGCCAGTGGGACGTACCCACCGCACTGAAATCGACGTCCCCGAGCAGCGCGGCGACCGCAGTTCCGATGACCAGCCCGGCCAGCACGGCGATCGTGGCGAGGAACCCGCGGAAGAGGCGCTGCATGACGACGATGATCAGCAGGGTGCCCGCGGCGTACGCGAGATCCTTGAGCGCCACATCGCTTTTCATCGCCTCGGTGGTCGTGCCACCGACGATGTCGTTGGCCGCGACAGGCAGTAGGGCGATTCCGATGATCGTGATGACCGATCCGGTGACGACCGGCGGGAAGAACCGCAGCAGCTTCGAGAAGTACGGCGCCATGAAGAAGGTGAAGAGTCCCGCGACGATCACCGACCCGTACACCGACAGCAGACCGGGAACCCCCGACAAGCCACCGGCTGTGCCGATCGCGATCATCGGGCTGACGGCGGCGAAGGTGACGCCCTGGATCAGCGGGAGTTTGACGCCCACTTTCCAGAAGCCGACAGACTGGATGATCGTGGCGATGCCGCACGTGAACAGGTCGGCGTTGATGAGGTGGATCATCTGCTCGGGCGACAGCTTCAGCGCTCCGGCGACGATGATCGGAACCAGCACCGCACCGGCGTAGAACGCCAGCACGTGCTGCGTGCCGTACACCGCAAGCTTGGGAATCGGCAACACTTCATCGACCGGATGCACGGCCTTGCGCGCGACGTCGGCGCGGTTGGTGTCAATCGGCACGGCCCACCTCCAGGTGAGAAAGAACTTCTGAGCGAACGTCTGCGGCGAGCACGGCACTGACAGCGCGGCGCCAATCAGCGGACCCGAGCGGGTCGGTGTAATAGCCGGGTGCGGCCAGCACGTCGGAGCGGAGAGCTTCGGCGTCGGGTAGCTCCGGATAGCGGAAGACCGTGGGTGCGAGCGTTGCGGCCGTGACGGTGAAGACCGCCGAACCGTCGTCGTCGCAGCGGCCGCTGACGACGGCCCCGGAGCGTCCGTACTCGGCCAGCGCGATGGTCCGCAGTGCCGCCGTCGCACGCAGCGCCCGCTCGGGCAGGTGCACGGCCCGCAGCACCTCGCCGTGGGCCAGCGAGTTGGTTCCGTTGCCGGTGACCAGATCCGCGACCGGCTCCCATCGGGTTTGGCCGTCGGGAGTCCAGATCTCGGCCACGCCGTCGAGCGCGGCGGCGAGCGACACCATGGATGCGGCCGCGAACGATCGGCAGATGTTGCCGCCGACGGTGGCGACGTTCCAGATGGTGGACGAGGCGAGTAATGCGTTCGCACAATCACCGAAGAGCTGCTGGGCCGGCCAGTCGGCCCGACGCGGGTAGCGCACGAGTTCGGTGATGGTGCACGTGGCCGCGATGCGCAGCCCCTCGTCCGTGTGCTCGATGGGGCACCAGCCCATGGTCGTGAGGTCGACGACGCCGGTGGCTTCGGCCTGCGGTTCGGAGAACAGCCATGTCCCGCCGGCGACGAAGGACTCGCCGTCGGCGAGGTGCAGGTCGTCGCGGGAGCGCGCGAATCGGTATCGGCTGACGGTGTTCAGGTCCATGGCTCAGCAGAAATCCGGAATCGTGGTCCATGCCTCGGGCGCCTGCTCCGCGCCTTCGCGGGTGATGGTGGCTTGGATCAACCCGTACGGCCGGTCGGCGGCGTAGAAGACCTCGTTCGGGTTCTCCAGACCGAACGGGCTGAGGTCGACGACGAAGTGGTGTTTGTTGGGACACGACAACTTCACTTCTGCGACGACATCGAACTTCTCGAGGACCGCCTTGCCGATCTCGAACAGCGTCTGTTGCAACGAGAGCGAATGGACGCCGGCGAACGTGGCGAGCACGATGTCGGTGATGGCCTCGTGCAGCGCGTTGAAGTCGAGCTCAGGGTCGCCGGCGTCCGGGGTCAGGTAGCGCCACCATGCGGTGACCGACGTGGCCATGATGCGGTCGTCGGTCTCGACCAGCGTGGTGTATTTGTCCCGGGGGAAGCCGTGGAACTCTGATCCGGTCGACTTGAGCACGACGCAGTCCTTGATGCCGGACACCACCCAGGTGGTGTCGCCGGCCATCTGAACGACCGTCGTCCGGACGAACTTGCCGGTCCGCACAAACGAGTGGTCGTGTGGCTTGCCGTCGACGACGATCCGTTCCCACGCGTATTCCTCTGCCGCCCAACGGCCTCCGGTGACCCACTCGAAATCACCGACGAAGTGCCTGCCCAATGCGATCAGGAAATCCTCGGGTGACTTCACGCCCACTTCTTTCGCGTAGGCGTACACCGTGTTCTTCTGCGTGTCTGTCGCGACGACGTGCGAGTTGTCGCCCTCGTAGTGGCATGCGCTGAAGTCGCCCCGCAACTGCGAGGTGACGTTCAGATCGATGATGCGATGTACGGGGGTGTCCCGGACGATGCGCACAAGGCGGTTCTCCGCCTTGCCGTACTGATTCGACCCGAGGACGATGTCACCCACTGCCACGATTGCCCCTGACGCACGTTGAACGACTTACCGCTGCAACGTACGTTTCAGATTTTGTTGTGGCGTCACCATTTCGTTTCAACCGTGTGACGGTGCATCCAGCCTGCCGATCCCCGGAATGCCGTGGACCTGGCCGTAAAGGGATCGTAACAATCTCGTCAGGGCGAATCTTTGCTGCAACGCTAGATTCAGACCATGGATCTTCAGACTTTCAACTCTGCGTTGCCTGAGGAAGCCGAAGACGTGCTGCGCCCCTGCGCCGATATTGCGTCCTGGCTCAGCGTGGTTGTCGCCGCGCGGCCTTATGCCACTGTCGGCGAACTCGAGTCGGCGGCCGCGCGCGCCGCCGGCGACTGGAGCATCGAGAATCTGGACCAGGCGCTGGCCCAGCACCCCCGCATCGGCGAACGCGCCGATGGACCGGCTGTCGAGTCCAGGCTCTCCCGCGGCGAACAACCAGCCATGCCCGACGAGCTCGCGGCGACGATGGCCAGAGCCAACGCGGACTACGAAGCGAAGTTCGGGCGCATCTTTCTCATCCGCGCGAAGGGCCGCAGCGCGGCCGACATCTATGACGCCCTGCGATACCGGCTGTCACTGGGCCGCGAGGAGGAAGCCGCCATCGCCATCGGCGAGCTTCGTGAGATCGCCCTGCTCCGCCTGGCGGAACGGGTGACACCATGACATCGCCGACCGCGCAGACATCGCTGTCCACCCATGTGCTCGACGCCGCCCGCGGGAAACCCGCCGCGGATCTCGAGGTCGTGCTGAGCCGAATGAACGAACAGGTGGCGGCCGCGCACACCGACAGCGACGGCCGAATCCGTTGGGACGCCCCACTCGATGCCGGTGACTACCGACTGCATTTCGCGACGGGCGCCTGGTTCGCCAGTGCCGGTCGGGAGACGTTCTACCCCGCCGTCGACTTGCACGTCACGATCGGAGCGGGCCACACGCACGTCGCGCTGTTGCTCAGCCCGTTTGCCTACACCACCTACAAGGGCAGCTGATGCGCGCGGACGAGCCGGACTCGCTGGAGGCGAGAATCGCGAATTGCTATGCGTCGCTGAGTCCACAGGAACGCCGCGCTGCCGATGTGCTGCTCGCGCACGCGGGCGATGCCGGCACCTATCGCGCCAGCGAACTGGCCACCATGGCCGACGTGTCGAAGGCGACGTTCTCCCGGCTGGTGCGCGCGCTGGAATTCAGCAACTTCGACGCCATGCGGGAGCACCTGCGCGCCCTACGCCGATCAGGTGTGCCCGTCGCCATCGAGAGAGCGCCTGATGTCAGCGCGATCATCTCGCAGGACATCGCGAACCTGCACGCCATGCATGCGCTGCTGGATGAGGCCGTGGTCGAGGCCGTCGCAGAGAAGATCACCGCCTCCCGCCGCATCGCCGTCTGCGGCTACCGGAGCAGCCTGGCCGCGGCATCGGTGCTGAGGCTGAACCTCGCACAGATCCGGCCCGACACCTGGCTGGCCCCCGGCTCGGGTCAGTCCATTGCCGAGGACATCGCGGACTTCGATGAGCGCGACCTGGTCATCGCGATGTCGTTCCGGCGCCACGGGCGGTGGGCCAAAGAGCTCGTCGACTGGGCTTACGGGTCGCGAATTCCCTTGGCGCTCTTTGCCGATGACCAACTCCGCGTGCTCGCGGCACGTGCCACGTGGTGGCTCGAATGCCCGAACGTATCCCCCGGCGCGTTCGACAGCCACGCTGCGGTGATGAGCCTCGTTGCCGTTCTCTCCGACCGCGTCCTTGCCCTCACACCCGACGGTGCGCAGCGCATCGACCGCGTCAACTCGGTCCACGAGTCACTTGGCGCACCGCCTCGAGCAACGAGTCGGCGTACTCCGGCCGGCACATGACGAAGTCCGGCAGGTACGGGTCGGGCCGGTTGTACCGCAGCGGCGAACCATCGAGCCGCGACGCGAACAGCCCCGCCGCCTGCACCACGCCGGCCGGTGCCGCCGAGTCCCATTCCCACTGCCCGCCGGCGTGCACGTAGGCGTCGACGTCACCGCGCACCACGGCCATCGCCTTGGCGCCGGCCGAGCCGATGCCGACGAGCTCCATGTCGAGCACATCGCGCAGCCACCACACCACAGCCGGCGGCCGGTAGGTACTGGTGGCGACACGGATGGGCCCGGGACGACGCGGCGGCGGTCCGGTCACGGTGTCGGTGCGGTGCACCTCGCCGTGTGCGGGAAGCGCGACGGCCGCGTCGGTGATGGACCCGTGTGGGCTGCCATCGCGCTGCCACAGCGCGATGTGGACCGCCCAGTCCGGCCGGCCCCTGCCGAACTCACGGGTGCCGTCGACCGGGTCGACGATCCACACCCGGTCCGAACGAAGCCGGACGAGATCGTCGGCGGCCTCCTCCGACAGGATGGCGTCGTCGGGGCGGGCGGTGCGCAGCCGATCGAGGATCAGCGTGTTGGCGTGCCGGTCGCCGGCCGCGCCGAGGGTGTACGGATCGTGGGAGCCCAGCCGGTCGCGCACCGACAGCAGGAACTCCCCTGCCTCCTGCGCGACCTCGGCGGCCAGCGCGACATCGCTGCGCTCCGTGCCGCTGTCCGCCATGCCCATGAGTATCGCCGAGGGCGACGTCACAGCTGAAATCGCCTATTCACAGGGACGTTGCAGGCTGCTGTCAGGTCCTGCCGAAATAGGGCTCATAGCATTTTCCACAACTATTTACCGCGTGGTCATTAAGGAGGACGTCATGAAGGTGGCGAAGACATTCGGATTCGTGGGCATCGCCGCAGCAGTGACGATGGGCGTACTCGGCGTGACCAACGCACCTGCGCCGGACAACACTCCCGTCGCCTCGTCGGGTCACGGCTCGACCACTGGCGAGTACAACCAGCCGTCGGTCGCCGCGATCAACATGGGCTCCACGGAGGCGCCGACGACGCCCAGCAGCGTCGAGCCCGTCACCGTCGCTTCCCCGCCGGTGAAGGCCAAGCCGTACTCCGGCTGAGCTGACGACAGGCATGGAAAAGGGCTCCGGAATTCCCGGAGCCCTTTTCCTTTGGGGCACAGCCTACTTCGGTGTCGCACCCGGAGCGCGGACCACCATGGGCACGGCCGGGAAGTACGACGCCATCTCCGACCGCGACCGGCGCAGCGCCGCGGTGCCGTAACCGCGGTGGCGGTAGTCGGGGTGGACCCAGATGCGGACGTTGACCTCGCCGCCGTCCAGCTCACCGAACACCATGCCGACCTTGGCGCCGTCCTCCTCGGCGACGAACCACACCGCTTCTTCGGCATTGACGCGGGCAAGCGCGGCCTTGATCTCGTCGTCCAGATCGCCGGCGGCACGGCCCGAGCCGTCACCGGAAGCACCGACATCGGTGGTGCGGGTGGCGAAGATGTCGCGGTCGGCGGCACCGGAGAACGGGCGCAGCGACAGGTTGTCCCCGAAGCTGGCGGGGCGGTCTTTCACCGCAAAAGACAACTGGCTGTTCAGATCTTCGAGCTCGTCGGCGATGCGCTTGCGGGCGTCCTTGGTCAGCAGATCGAAGGACATCGCCATGACCTGCTCGCCACCGGCATGCGAGGTGCCGAGCAGCTTGGCGATGGCATCAACGGCGGCAGCCTTGTTGTCGGCTTCGACGATGACGTCGAGCACCTCGTGCCGGCGGTCCAGTGCTTTCTGGAGCGCATCGGTGATCTCGCGGCGGGCTGCGGCCTTGTCGTGGTCGGTCATGCCGACGAGCCTAGAGCACTACCGATCGGTAGGGCGGCGTAAATCGGTTACCTGTGTGCAAACTGCGATCAAAAGGCCGGCCACGGGATCGGCCGGTGCCGATCCGGGGAAGGCATGATCGGATTGTCAAGCAGTTCAACAACTCTCGCTCGCAGCGCGGCGATCTCGGGACGGGTGAGGTGCGGGGCCAGCGTCGCGGCGAGGCCGTCGCGCAGCGCGTCCCGCAATGCGGCGACCGCACCGAGCACGTCGTCGTCGATCGGTTTTCCGGCCCAGCCCCACAGCACGGTCCGCAGCTTGTCCTCGGCATGCAGGCTGACGCCGTGGTCGACGCCGTACACCTGGCCGTCGGCGCCGGCCAGCACGTGCCCGCCCTTGCGGTCGGCGTTGTTGATCAGTACGTCGAACACCGCCAGCCGGTGCAACCGGGCGTCGTCGCCGTGCACCAGCACCACTTCGTCGCCCTTGTGGTCGTAGGCCCGCAGGATCGGCAGGTATCCCGCCGGCACCCGGCCGGCCGGAACGAGGTCGACGAGGTCCGGGCCCGGCGGCGGTTCGGTTTCACTGAGCGCGTCACCAGGTTGGTCGACCCAGCGCTGCACCATGCCCGGGCCCGCCGGGCCGTCACGAATGATGGTGTGCGGCACCAGGTTCCAGCCCAGTGCGGCAGACACCAGATAGGCCGCCAGCTCGCGTCCGGCCAGGGTGCCGTCGGGGAAGTCCCACAGCGGCGCCTCCCCGGAGATCGGCTTGTACACGCAGTGCAGCAGCGCGCCGTCCAGCTCGGCTTCGCACAGGAACGTCGCGTTGCTGGCCGACCTGATGCGCCCGAGCGCCGTCAGCTCACCGCGTTGCAGAATCCGTTCGGCGTCAGGAGGCGTCATCCGGCTCTTCACCGTCGGCATCCAGCATGCCGCGCCGATACCCGTTGGTGCGCACGCAGATATGTCCCTCCGGGTCGAGCGGCTCCTCACACAGCGGGCACGGCGGCCGGCCGGCGGAGATCACCCGATTCGAACGGTTCGCGAAGTCCCGGGCCGACTGCGGACTCAGGAACACCCGCACGGCGTCGGGACCTTCCTCGGCGTCGTCGAGCACGACAGAGGCGTCGAATTCCGAGTCGGTGACGGCCAGCAGCTCGACCACCACGGTCTGCGCTTCGGAGTCCCAGCCCAGACCCATGGTGCCGACCCGGAATTCGGCGTCCACCGGCATCACGAGCGGGTTGAGGTCGGTGACCTCACCGGTGTCAGGCGGGATCGGCGTGCCGAACCGCCGGTTGATCTCGACCAGCAGCGCCGAGATGCGTTCGGCCAGGACCGCGACTTGCTGCTTCTCCAGCATGACCGAAACGACCCGCTGGTCGTGCACGGCCTGCAGGTAGAACGTCCGGTTACCAGGCTGCCCAACGGTCCCGGCCACGAAGCGGTCGGGAGAGCGGAAGACGTGAATTGCGCGAGCCATGGCACCTTTCAAAATACCGGTTCACCGGTCTAATCGGTCGAGCCGCCGACGGTTGCGTCGTGTGTCGGTACGGCATCGTCGGGCTTGCCGGACTGGTCGGATTTGGGTTCCGCGGGCGGCGGGTGAAGCGACGACGAGAGATCCGAACCGGTGTGGTTGACATGGAGGACGAACGGCCGGTGCGGCGTGTAGCGGATGACGCTCATCGAGGCGGGGTCGGCGACGATCCGCTGGAAACCGTCGAGGTGCACGCCCAAAGCGTCGGCCAGCACCGCCTTGATGACGTCGCCGTGCGTGCAGGCGATCCACAGCGTGTCGCCGTCGTGCTCCTGCGCCAGGGCCCGGTCGATCTCGCGGACGGCCGCGACGGCGCGCGACTGTACCTGCGCCAGTCCCTCGCCGTCCGGGAACACCGCGGCGCTGGGCTGCTGCTGAATGACGGGCCATAGCGGCTCTTTGACCAGTTCGGCGATCTTGCGGCCGGTCCAGCCGCCGTAGTCGACCTCGGTCAGCCGGTCGTCGACGCGCGGTTCGAGACCGAGCGCCGCGGCCAGCGGGGCCACGGTGTTCTGGCAGCGCAGCAGCGGCGAACGGACGATGGCCTTGACCGGCAGTTCGCCGATTCGGGCGACGACGCCGTCGGCCTGCGCGCGGCCCTTGTCGTCGAGGTCGACGCCCTCGGACCGGCCGGCCAGGGTGTGGGCGGTGTTGGACGTCGAGCGTCCGTGCCGGAGCAGGATGACCGTCACTGTGCCGCCACCACCCCGGTGCCGAGGAGCGCGAGCACCGTCACGCCGAGCACGACGCGGTAGCCGACGAACCAGTACATGCTGTGCCGCACCAGGAATTTCAGGAACCACGACACCGCGGCGTAGCCGACGACGAACGCGATCAAGATGGCGACGGCCAGCTGGGCGCCGGTGGCGCTCATGCCCTCGGTGACGGGCTTGAAGGCGTCGGGTAGCGAGAACAGGCCGGAGGCCAGCACGGCCGGGATGGCGAGCAGGAAGCCGAAGCGCGCCGCCAGTTCACGGTTCATGCCGAGGAACAGGCCGGCACTGATCGTCGCGCCAGACCGCGACACCCCCGGCACCAGCGCCAGGCACTGCGCCAGGCCGACGATGACGCTGTCCTTCCAGGTCAGCTGCTCGACGTCGCGGGTCTGCTTCCCGATGTACTCGGCGAGGGCGATCACCGCGGAGAACACGATCATCGCGGTGGCGATGACCCACAGATTGCGGACGCCGGAACGGATCTGGTCCTTGAACAGCAGACCCAGCACGCAGATCGGGATGGTGCCGATGATCACCCACCAGCCCAGCCAGTAGTCGGCGGTGCGGCGGGCGGCGTCGGTCAGCCCGCCGAACCAGGCGGTGAGGATGCGCCAGATGTCCCTGGCGAAATAGATCAGCACCGCGGCCTCGGTCCCGAGCTGGGTGACCGCGGTGAACGACGCGCCCGCGTCACCGGCGAAGAAAACCCGGGAGGCGATGGCCAGATGGCCCGACGACGACACCGGCAGAAACTCGGTGAGCCCCTGGAGGACGGCCAGCACGATCGTCTGCCACCAGCTCATGGCTGCCACGTCAGTCACGCCGACGACCGTACCGTGAGCGGCGGGCGCAGGCGTTAGTGGTTGCGCTGCACCGGTTGTGCGTCGGCGACAGCGTCGCGTACGGCGGCGGCGAGACTGCGCTCGTCGTGCACGTCGACGTGCGCCAGGCTTCGCGAGGACACCGCGACGACGTCCTCTTCCTGCGGCACCGGCCCCGACAACCGCGGGCGGTAGACCTCCACAATCAGCACGCGCTTGTCGTCAAGGCGAAAGGAAAAACTCCGGCCGTCGCCGACCTGGCCAAACCCGCTGGCCCGCAGACCTGTCGAAAGGTCTTCGATAGCAAAATTACCGTTGGCAAGATCGCCGTCGGTGGCAATGCTCATGAGTCCGACCATACCCCTCCGGTACGTGACGTACCCGCCGGACGAAGATAATTGACGCCAATATATTTGCCTAAACTGGCAATTAGGGTCACCCCGCCGTTCGCCGACCGAAAGACAGCCTGTGTCAATGGATCACCACCCCATTAATTGTCGGCTGCGTGAATATCGGGTGGGCGTAATGAGATTCGCGACGGCCGCGCTGGCCATCGGCACGCTGGCGGCCTGCTCGTCGCATCCGGCCGAGACCGCGCCGCCGACCATCTCCCCTGCACATGCCGCGGTCTCTCCCCCGGTCACCGGTGCCCCCGACGGCGTCGTCCGCTCCCTTCCCGGGCCTGGCACCGGCGCGACCTTCGACGCGGCGACGTCGTCGCTCGTGGTGCTCGGCACCGACGGCACCGGGCGTCCGGTGGTGACGGTGCCGGGAACCCCGCCGGTGGTGTTGCCGGCCGCTGCGACGGGTGTCACAGTCGACGGCGCGGGCACGGCGTTCCTGTCCACCCGTGGCGGCTACCTGCGGTTCGACATCGGCAAGCGCGCGGTGCAGGCGGTCGCGGTCGACGGCCAGGCGGACACCGACTTCACCTCGATCGCCCGGCGGGCCGACGGGAAACTGGCGCTGGGCACCGCCGACGGCGCGGTGCTGATCGTCGACGGCACCGCGGTGAAGTCCCGGATGAAGGCCTTCGCCCGCGTGGACGGTCTTGCCGCGCAAGGCAATACCGTTGTGGTCCTGGACCGCGGGCAAACCTCGGTGACCGAGGTGAACGCCGACGGCACCGACGTCGCCCAGGCGCTGCGCGCCGGTGAGGGCGCCACCACGCTGGCCGCCGATCCCGCCGGGCGGGTGCTGGTGGCCGACACCCGCGGCGACGGCCTGCTGGTCTTCGGGACGACGCCGCTCATGCTGCGGCAGCAGGCGCCGGTGCGCGGCGCGCCGTACGGCATCGTCGGATCGGCGAAACTCGCCTGGGTTTCACAGACCGCGACGAACAGCGTGGTTGGTTACGATCTTTCGACTGGCATCCCTGTCGAGAAAGTCCGATATCGCACCGTGCAGCAGCCCGACGTCCTCGCCTTCGACGAACGCACCGGCACCTTGTTCGTGGTGTCGGGGTCGGGCGCCGGGGTCCAGGTCATCGCGAACGCCGCCGCGGGGCCGGGGTCGGGCGGCCACTGATGCAGCGGGGGCGGATGCCGGCAGCGTGGGCGGAGGACCTGTCCGACGACTACGAATGGATTCCGCTCCGGCTGCCCCCGGAAGTGACCAGGCTGTCGGCGTCCATCCGGCTGTCGATCGAGGCCGAATACCGCGGGTGGGAACTGACCCGGGTGCGTCTCTATACCGACGGTTCGCGCCGCGTGCTGCTGCGCCGCCGCAAGATCAGGACTGGCGACGCGACCGGAAATGGGCCCGGGGCGGGCGAAACGACGGGCCAGGTGCCCGATAGGTTGGCGCCCGAACAGCCGTCGATGTGAGGAGCCGTTGATGTATCGCGCCCTGCGCTGGGTGATGTTCCGTGTCCCACCGGAGCGGATTCACACCTGGGTGTTCGCGCTGCTGCGCGTCGCGACCGGCCCGAGCGTGAGCCGCCGGCTGCTGGCCAAGTGGCTGGCGCCGTCCGATCCCGTGCTGGAGACCACGGTGTTCGGCGTGACGTTCCCGGGACCGGTGGGCCTGGCGGCCGGCTTCGACAAGAACGGCAGCGGCATCAATGCCTGGGGCCCACTGGGTTTCGGCTACGCCGAGGTCGGCACCGTGACGGCGCAGGCGCAGCCCGGCAACCCGGCGCCGCGGCTGTTCCGGCTGCCCGAGGACCGCGCGCTGCTGAACCGCATGGGCTTCAACAACCACGGGGCAGGCGAGCTCGCCATCAAGCTGACCCGCAGCCAGTCCACCGTGCCGATCGGCGTGAACATCGGCAAGACCAAGGTCACCCCGCCCGAACACGCCGTGGACGACTACGCCGAGAGCGCCCGCCTGTGCGGGCCGCTGGCCGACTTCGTCGTGGTGAACGTCAGCTCGCCGAACACGCCCGGGCTGCGTGACCTGCAGGCCGTGGCGTCGCTGCGGCCCATCCTGGCCGCCGTGCGCGCCGAGACCACCAAGCCCGTGCTGGTGAAGATCGCGCCTGACCTGTCGGACGACGACGTCGACGAAATCGCCGACCTGGCCGTCGAACTGGGGCTGGCGGGCATCGTCGCGACCAACACCACGATCTCCCGCGAGGGGCTGCTGACGCCCGGCGTCGCCGAGCTGGGCGCGGGCGGCGTGTCCGGCGCCCCGGTGGCCGCGCGGTCGCTCGAGATCCTGCGGCGGCTGCACAAGCGCGTCGGCGATCAGCTGGTGCTGATCAGCGTCGGCGGCATCGAGACCGCCGACGACGCCTGGGAGCGCATCATTGCCGGTGCCTCACTGGTGCAGGGCTACACCGGATTCATCTACGGCGGCGGCCTGTGGGCCAAGCACATTCACGACGGCGTGGCCGCGAAGTTGAAGGCCGGTGGCTTCGCGTCGCTGGCCGATGCGGTGGGTTCGGGCGCCTAGCTCGGCCTAGTAGATCTCCGTCGGCGTGACGCCGAGCTCGTGCAGGGTGTGCTGTACGTGCTCGCGGAGAACGGCTTTGGTGTTCTCCGCCCCGACCTGGTAACCCACGATGCCGATGGTGACCTTGCCGTTGTGGCGCAGCGCCGTCACCACCAACAGACCGCCGGGCTGCTCGATGTCGCGTTTCTTGACGTTCTGCTCGACGCCCCAGCAGATCACGTAATCGGCCTGGCGGACCCCGTCGATGCGGCCGACCAGGTCGGGCACGTCGCCCACATTCGAACAGGTGACAGGCAGCTCGCCGAGCACCATGGCCGCAGTGTGGCGGACCGCCCGCCGCGGGATGAACGGCGTCAGCGGCAGCAGTTGGAAAGACTCGTCCGGCTGGTCTCTGGCGGTGCGCAGCGCGGTCCGGATCGACCCACGCAGCTCGGTGAGATCGGTGGTGGCCGACTCGGGATCGACGGTGAACGTCGTGAAGGTCATCGCGTTGGCCCGGGTGTCCTCGAGCGAGGTGCGGTCGTTGATGGCGACCATCAGCGAGATGGCGCCGTCCCGCGCGCGCTGGCGACCCATCCGGACGCCCAGGCGGGTGGCGAACGCCGCGACCAGTGAATGGCCATTGCCGCCGAGCTCTGCTGCACGCGCGTCGAAGTGATCGAGGTCGATGATGGCGGACGCGAACGGCACGTGCACGAGTTCGTCACCGGAGGCAGACCCTCCTGTCGAGGGCGTCGCCGTCATCTCACTGCGCCGCTCTCGGGCCAGTTTGGCTGCGACCTTGACCGTCCGGCGGACCTCAGGCAGGTCCCTGAAGGTCTGGCGCAGGTCGGAACGGATCGCCTGCAGTCGGGTCCGGGACCGCGGCCGCTCGTAGCCGAGGTCGCGCTCGTTTCCCAGGACCGCGTCCATGAACGCGACGACCGAGCCGCTGCCGTCGATCAGACAATGCGAGAGCACTATCGCGACCGCCGTCGAGCCATCGGTGAAAGGCTGCACCCCCAGGTGCCAGCCCGGCCCGCGCTCGGGATCGATCGGGATCTGGGCGCGCTCCTCCAGCCAGTCGCTCAGTCCTGAACGTGGACAAGGAGTTTCGGCGACGTCGACCGGTCGCGGCGCGCCTGACGCGGCCACCCAACGATGGCGGCCGAACGGCAGTGGGGAGCGCTCGATGTACCGCGCCACCATCCCCTTGCCGAAGTTCTCGTTGAACCGGCGCAACCCGTCGAGGTCCACCGGCCCCTCGTAGAACCACAGCGCCATGCCGACCTGGACCCGGCCATTGGCCCGGTACGACAGGAATGTGGCCTGGTCGATGTAGTCGAGGCGGTCCTGATCCGTCGGTGTCGAGTGCTTGCTCACCGGGGTAGGTGTGGACAAAGCCGATGGCCCCCTCGCGTCGGTAGGCCGGCGGGCGTCGCTGCCGCCGGCCTCGGTCCGATAGTAGGTCGGGTGATGGGTGGTCGCGACTCGGCGCGAGCGGCCTATTTCTGCTCGTAGGTGCCGTGGATGACGGCCCGCGCGATGGCCTGCATGAACAGGTTGAAGCCCAGGAACGCCGGGGTGGCGTCCTCGGGGATGTCGAGCTTCTCGACGGGCAGCGCGTGCACGGCGATGTAGTACCGGTGCGGGCCGTGGCCGGCCGGCGGGGCGGCGCCCAGGAAGCGCTTGAGGCTGGCGTCATTGGTCAAGGTGATGGCGCCGCCGGGCAGCGCGTCGCCGTTGCCGGCGTCGGCGGGCAGCTCGGTGACGTCGGCCGGCAGGTTGGCGACGGCCCAGTGCCAGAAGCCCGACGCGGTTGGGGCGTCGGGGTCGTACACGGTGACGGCGAAGCTGCGGGTCTCGGCCGGGAAGCCCGACCAGCTCAGCTGCGGCGAGACGTCTTCTCCCCCGGCGCCGAAGATGCCACTGACCTGAGCGTTGGCCAGCGGGCCGCCGTCGGTCAGCGACGTCGAGGTGAGGGTGAAGGTCGGTAGCTGCGGCAGGTTGTCATACGGCGAAGCGGTCATGATGAGAGTCCTTTCGATGGCGGGCAGAGCTGTCAGCAGTGCGTCAGGAAGTGTTCGAGGACCTTGGCGCCGAACTGTAGTGCGTCCACGGGTACCCGTTCGTCGACCCCGTGGAACAACGCGGCGAAATCCAGCTCGGGCGGCAGCCGCAGCGGCGCGAAGCCGAAGCACCGGATGCCCAGGCGGACAAACGCTTTCGCGTCGGTGCCGCCCGACATCATGTAGGGCACCGTGCGGGCGTCGGGGTCGACGGCCAGGATCGCGGCGTTCATCGCGTCGACGAGGTCGCCGTCGAAGGTGGTCTCCACGCTCGGCAGGTCCCGCTCCCACGTGCGGGTGATGTTGGGGCCGAGCAGCGCGTCGAGTTCGCGCTCGAAGGCCTCCTTGCGGCCCGGCAGCACGCGGCAGTCGACCATGGCCTCGGCCGTCGCCGGAATGACGTTGGCCTTGTAGCCGGCCTTGAGCATGGTGGGGTTCGCGGTGTCCCTCAAGGTGGCGCCCACGATGCGCGCGATGCCGCCCAGCTTGGCGATGGAACCTTCCAGGTCCGGCGAGGTCGGGTCGAGGTCGTAGCCAGTCTCTTCGGACACCGCGGTCAGGAACTGCTCGACCGACTCACTGAGCACCAGCGGGAACTGGTGCCGGCCCAGTTTGGCGACGGCTTCGGCGATCTCGGTGACGGCGTTGTCGTCGTGCACCATCGAGCCGTGCCCGGCCCGGCCGCGCGCCGTCAGCCGCATCCAGGACAGGCCCTTCTCGGCCGTCTCGATGAGGTACAGGCGACGTTCGCCGCCCTCCTTGGTCGGGACCGTCAACGAGAACCCGCCGACCTCGCCGATGGCCTCGGTGATGCCGTCGAACAGGTCGGGCCGGTGGTCGACGAGCCATTGGCAGCCGTAGGTGCCGCCGTGCTCTTCGTCGGACACGAAGGCGAAGACGAGGTCGCGGGGCGGGGTGATTCCGGCGCGCTTCAGATGCCGTGCGACGGCGATCATCATGCCGCACATGTCTTTCATGTCGACCGCGCCGCGGCCCCACACGTAGCCGTCTTTCACCGCACCGGAGAACGGGTGGACGCTCCAGTCGGCGGGCTCGGCGGGGACGACGTCGAGGTGACCGTGGATCAGCAGGGCGCCGCGGCTCGGATCGGCGCCGGGCAGCCGCGTGAACACGTTGCCGCGGCCGGGCGCCGTCTCGACATACTCGGTTTCGTACCCCACCTCTTCGAGCTGAGCGGCCACCCAACGAGCACATTCGGCCTCGCCTTTTGTGGTCTCCGGCTCGCCGGTATTGGACGTATCGAACCGGATAAGAGAGCTGACGAGGTCGACAACCTCATCCTCGGGCGCAGTCACAGTCACATTCGTACCACCCTCGGTTTTGGACTGGGCACCTCGATCCGTTAGCCTAAGCTGCCCGGCCAGACGGCAGGGCAGGTCCGAGTGGCGGAATGGCAGACGCGCTAGCTTGAGGTGCTAGTGCCCTATTAACGGGCGTGGGGGTTCAAGTCCCCCCTCGGACACACACCACGATTGCAGTATCACCGCCAGCTCAGACGGCATTTTTCTGACGACTACGACGCCGGTCTACGGGTTCTTTGGACACACTTTGGACGCTAACCGCGATTCGCGCGTCCAGATTGACGGCTACCGCGTCGAGGTCACTGTCGAACAGGTCGGCATAGATCCTCAGCGTGACGCTGGGATCCTTGTGGCCAAGCATCCGCGACACCGCAAGGACATTCGCACCCGAGCTGACCGCCAACGATGCGCACGTGTGCCGCAGGTCGTGCGGCGTGATGGTCTGCACGCCAGCACGCTCGACGCCCCGGTTGAACCAACCCGTCGAGTCATAGCTCGGTCGCTTCAAGTACCCACCACTGCGGGCCGGGAACAAAAGGTCGCCGGCGCTCTTCCCTTCGCACCGGGCGGCCAGCCGAGACAGCACCGACGCCGGGACCGGCACCATTCGATTGTCCTTGCCCTTCGTGGTCCCGACCTCGAATTCTTGCCCGACCTGAACCGCGTTGCGGTGCACCGAGATACGGCGCTTCAGGAACTCGACGTCTGCGACGGTCAGCGCGATGGCCTCACCCCACCGCAGGCCGGTGAACGCCAGCGTCAGCACCAGGTCCGCGTACCGGCCGCACTCCTCGGCCAGCCGGCACACGTCGGCCTCGGTTAGATAGATATGGCGCTTCGGCGCCTTCTGCGGTTTCTCACCGCGTTTGAACCGGCGCGCGGGATTGGAGGCCAGCGCCCGGTGCTCGACCGCGTCGTCGAGCACCCCGGCCAGGATGCCGACGGCGCGGTTTACCACGGTCGCACTGGCGCCGTCGCGAGTCATGTTCGCGGCCCATGCCTTGACGTCAAGGCTGTCGACCTTGTTGACCGGCACGCCGGCCCACTTCGGGCCGACGTGCTTGCCGTAGGCGTAACGGATCGTCCGGTAGTAGGACGGCGCGAGTGTCTGTTCCTGGCGCTCCAGCCATCCAGTCGCCAGGTCGCCGACCGTCACCCGGCCGCGCGCCGGTGACACGTAGGCGCCCTCGGCCTTGGTGGTCTCTACCTTCGCCGCCCATGCCGACGCGTCGCGCTTGGTGGTGAATCCGCGTTTGCGGCTGGTGATTCCGTTCGGCTGCCGGTACCGGACCTCCCACCGCTCCCCCGCGGCCGTGCTGTATCGGTTAATCGTCGCCATCGAGCACAGCTTTCAGCTCGGCCTTGAGTGCACGGGCCACGCGGCCCTTCTTCTGCGCATTCGCATCTGCGCCGGCGAGTTCGTCGCGTTTAGTGCTGAACGACTGTCCCCACAGGGCAAGCATCTCGGCGGCAAGCCGCGTGCGGTCGATGCCCAACTCGCGCGCAAGTCGTTCCTCGGGTTCTCCGATCTGCCCCAGCATCCGCATCGTGGCACCCTTTGACACTCGCTTTAGTCGCGCGGGCCAGTTCTCCCGGTACTCACCGCTGATAGCGGCCCCGAGCGCTGCCCCAACTTCGCGCCGGTACTGGTCGGCGGCGGTCACTGCGTCGCCAGATAGATAGCTGCGCAATTCATCGCCTGTCACGGTTATTCGCGTTGTAACAGCGATGTTTTCGTCGCCCCGGACGAGATCGCACAGTGTCACGGGCCGGCCCCGCAGCTCGGAGAAAACAAGGGCGACGGCAACCATCGTGGGCAGCGTCGGCGCTACCTTGCCGTGCTCCAAATCCGATACCCGGCCGGTGCCCCAATTCAACCCGCACGCCCGCGCAACCTTGGCAACATCGTCGAGCGTCGAGTCACCGCGCAGTTCTCGCGCACTTCGGCCCAGCACGGTCGCCATGTCAACAACTTCTGCCATGCCGCGGAACATACCTCGGATTTCCGTGGCGTGACAACCGATCGCACCTCATGTACGTTCATCCTCACGCCCGTGATTTACGTGGCTTGAGAAATCGCTACGGAGGTAACCGCGTTGACCACCAAGACGCCGACAAATCCCGATACATCGAAGCCGGATACCGCTAGCTCGAAAGAGGTTGCGTCCGTGCTCCATACGACGGAGCAAGGACTTGCCGCGATGCGCTACCGCGGCATAGGTCCGAAGTTCATCAAGGTCGGGCAGAAAGTGCTCTACCGCTGGAGCGACGTCAACGCGTACCTGGACGCCAACACCGTGCAGCGCACCGACGACCCGCGCGGCGTGGCATGACCGAGCAACAGCTGATCGCTCAGCACTTGGCGGCATCGCCGTGGTTCCCCGTCCCGGCTGGGGTTGAGGGCCAGCGGGATTCAGTCGCTCACGTCCAGGTCGACGGCGATACGGTCAACATCTGCGTGACGGACGCCGCCGGCGTCAAGCGCGAGTATCAGGCCCAGGTGGTCGCGGTCTCCGATGGCGGCACACGCGAAGACTTCTCGCTCCTGGCGCCTGTCCCCGTCCCCGCCGGCGTGACGGCCGGCCTCTGGGACACCGACGCGAAGGGCCACCTTGTCCGCACCCTGTCGGACGGCCGCGTCCAGCGCGGCAACGGCGACATCGTCGACACGGCCGGCAAGGAAGTGACCCCGGCCTGATGGGCACAGCGTCAGGCAAGTTCGACGGGCTCGCGCTCGTCGACCGGGAGCGCAGCGCGTGCCTGTGTGATGTTGGCGCACCCGGTTACACCGCCGCGATCGCTGTCACGGACGACGGCCGCGACTGCCTCTGGATCGTCGACGAAGCCGAGCTGCACGCCAAGCATCCGCGGCATGGGAACGGCAACCAGCGACACGAGCAGCTGGGCCCGCTGCCCGCTGCCGTACGTGAGCGCATCTCGCCGGCGCCGCGCTGCGGGCGACCCACCAAGGCCACCGGCGAGCCATGCCGACAGCGGGTCTCTGCACCCGGCGAGCCATGCGGATGGCACTCAGACCGGAGTTGGGCACCATGAAGCCGCCCGACTTCCTGAGGGTGCTGCCTGCCGACATCGGCCGCGTCAGATACGACGGCGCTGCCATCCTTGCACTGGTCCGATACGTGACCGAGCTGCCCGGTGAAACGAACGGCCGCAAGATGGTCGACGGCGCGATGTGGTGGCGCGCAACGCACGACGATATCGGCGAAGCGCTCGGCGGCGTGCACAGCGATTCAGTGCGCCGAACACTGCTCAAGCTGTCCGACAAAGGGGAGCTGCTGACTAGGCCGGCAGTGGCGTTCTACGGCGACCGGGCGCAAGCGTATCGAGTCCCTGACGTGCCATTACGCGAAAGTGCGGAATGCGCTGACGTGCCATTACGCGAAAGTGCGGAATGCATTCCGCGAAAACGCGGCAGCAGCTCACGCGAAAGTGCGGAATCAGATCCGGCGAAAGTGCGGAATCTTCCTATTACTGGAGAACTTGAAGATCTCTCCGAGGGGGAGAAGGGCGCGGCGCTGGCTGAGCGCGAACCGCTCGACGTCGAACCCGTCGCCGACCCGGGCAACGACCCTCCCCCGAAAGATCAGCTCGCAATCCAAACCGACCCCGCCGGCGCGTGGGTCGACGCCGAACTGGTCGACGACGACCCAGACCCTGAACCTCAGCCCTACTGCGACCGCCACATGCCCCACGGCACCGACGCCCCGTGCGGCGCCTGCAAGCGCCGCCGCCAGGCACACGAGGCGTGGCAACAGCGCGCACTGTCCCGGGTCTTCGTCGGCGCCACTAGCTCGGCCGACGCCGGCGACAACCGCCGCGCTGCGATCGCGCAGTGCCCAGATTGCGACGAGTTCGGACAGGTCGACCTCGGCGATTCGGTTGCGACTTGCCGACACACCAAACGCCGGCGCCCCGCCGCCGACGACGCGAGGCCGGCATGAGCCGGCTCAGCGCCACCGAGGTCGTCGCGCGCAAGGAACGGGTAGCCGCGATCCGCCGATGCCGATATTGCGACCCGTGCGGTTGGCGCTACGGCCCCGACGGCGACCCGATCGACCCCGCCATCCGGTGCACCCACCGCCCGCCGGCGCCGGCACGCGACATCACCGAGCCCATCCACCAACCCGAACTGTTCGACACCGAGGAAACCGACCGATGACCGTCCGCGCCGTGCTCGTCTGCCACGGCGACCCCGACGGCCACCACGGCGTCGAGTTCACGTACTGGTCGTCCCGAGCCGAAGCCATCGAAGCATCAATCGAGCTGGCCACCCTGCGGCCCACGGTGCCGCGGCCACCACACGTCGCCCGCCTCGACCTCAAGCCCAGCCCACGGCCCAGCATCACCAACACCTGGCTCGGCGCCAGGCGGTCCAAACCACGACCCGCGACATCGAGGACCAGGACGACGCCGAACCCCGACGGTTGTCCCGCACCTGCCGCGGCCGGTTCGGCGCGGTGAACTCATGAATGAGTCCGGTCTGCTGCGCTCCGGCGGTGTCGTGGTCCTGTCCGGGCCAGCGCTGAAAGTGGCCCGGGACGCTGCCCTGATCGCGGTCAAACATCGCAAACAGTCCGGCGTTCCATTTCGGAACTACGAGGCTCTGGCCTGCGAATTCGGCGCCGCGATGGCCGCAGCCGGTCACTCGGACGTCCGTTCACCCGCGATCAGCAAGGCTGTCGCCGTGGAACACCCCACCGTGCCGCTCGCCGAAGCAGCTGCCCGCCTTGGCATCTCGCTCAGGCAGGCACGCCGGCGCGCCCCACAACTCGCAGGCCGCAAGGTCGCCGGCCGCTGGCTCGTCGACGAGGCAGCGCTCAACGAGCACATCGAAGGAAGGCAATGACCAAACAAGAAATCGCCCGACTCGTCGCAAGCCTGACCGACGACGAGCTCGACCAGCTCCGCGACTTCCTCGCAGAACCGGAGGACACCCGCCAGCCCAGCAGCAGCAACGGGCGGTTCCTGAACTCGTTGTTCGGCGGTGGTAGCGATTAGCGCCGCGGACGGGCTGACCGTCGTGGAGCGCTGCATGGCCCGCATTGACCACGAAACCGTGGAACGCAGCGAGCGGGAGCGAGCCGCGAACGCAGCCGAAGAACGCCGAAAGTACCTGTACGCCCGACTGTTCCAACACGTCACGCCAACTCGCGACGTGGCAGGTCTGCGCACCGAGAGTCAGGCAAGCGACATGTTTCTCCGAGCACGCGGAGAGAACCTCCTGCAAATCGCGATTCTGCGCGTCGCCGTCGACAACCGATGGGGCTCCGTGGTCACCGCCTTCATCAAGTTGTGGGACGGCGAACACCCAATCGCAGGCACCGTCCAAGAACTCTGGAATCTCACCCTCACCACAGGCCGCTCCGCGGTCTGACCAAACGAAAGGAACACGCACGCAATGTCTCTCGCACAACTCAAATCCCAGATCGAGGACCTGCGCGCACAAGCAGCAACCGCGTACAGCCGGGGCATCCGCACCACCGATCTGCTCGACGCCGATGACACCCTCAGCGATGTCGGCAAGCAGAAAGCTCGCGACACCGAGCGTGAGCAGGTGAACGCCAAGATCCGCGACCTTCGCAAGAAGGAAACCGAACTCATCGCCGCCAAGAAGCAATCGCTCGAACGGCGGCTGTTCGGGCTGGGGCCGGTGGCCAGCGGCGATCCCAATCAGATCATCGCCTACCGAGACGCACAGGACCGAGCCGCGCGACTCACCGATCACGACGACGCACAAGCAGCATTCGCGGCGGCCATGCGCTCCGACGACAGGACCCTCGCCGCAGCGATCCTCGCTCGGGCCCTCGACGCCGGCTGGAACC
Organism: Mycobacterium sp. SMC-18; assembly: GCF_045310895.1. Classification (NCBI taxonomy): domain Bacteria; kingdom Bacillati; phylum Actinomycetota; class Actinomycetes; order Mycobacteriales; family Mycobacteriaceae; genus Mycobacterium; species Mycobacterium sp. SMC-18. The sequence continues at coordinate 17,110 of NZ_JBJIAL010000040.1, read as the reverse complement.
GCATCGTCAACGAGTACGTCGAGCAAAACCCAACCGCCGGCGAGGATCTCAACGACCTCGCCGACATCAATCAGTACAGCTCGTTCGACGCCACCCTGTCGTACAGCTACATGTGACCACCTCGCGGCCGGCGCACCGGGAGCGCACACCGCGCACGTCGGCCGCGAGGCACCCAGGGGGACAGCTCCCCACCCCGGCCCCCAGCCGCACCTCATGGCATAGACGCAGCCCCCCCTGGATCCCCACAAAAAAACAACTACCGATGAGAGCGATCTGCGATGCAGGGAACCTATTGGCTGACAGTCCTGCCTGAGACGTCGCAGTTGCGTCCGCGGATCAAGCGCGCGCTTCGAGGTATCGACGACGAGGCCCGGGTTAACCCGACTGTCGACGATCGTCAGGCGGAGTCGTCGGGCAGGCGTTTCGGTGGGAAGTTCCGTCGGGGTTTCGACGCGTCTGGGGCTGCGACGCCGAAGGTCGACGACCGCCAGGCCGAGCGCGCCGGCAGTTCGTTCGGCGCGAAGTTCCGCAAGGGGTTCGAGGCGAGCGCGTCGAACCTCGGCGCGACTGCTCGGCTTATCGGCGCCGGGTTCACCGGGGCGTCGGATGCAACCCGCTCGATGGTTCGCAACGTCGGCACCGCGGCGACTGTGCTCGGTGTCGCGACGAAGGCGACCAAGGGGCTCGCGTTCTGGCTCGGCGGCGCCGCAACCGGCCTCAAGGTGGTCGCCGGCGCATCGTTGGCGAAAGTCGCCGGGATGCTCGGGTTCACGGCGCGGATGGCCGGCCAGCTCGCGTCGAACGTCACTCGAGTAACGTCCGCGATCCTGCTGCTGGCGACCGTCGGCAAGGTGCTTGGTTTCATGAGCCGCGCAGCGAAATGGATGGCGCTACTCACCGTCGGGTCCGCGGCGCTGATCGGTGTCGTGTCAGCGCTGGCGTCGCAGCTCGGCGGCGCCCTGGTCGCCGCGCTGACGGTCGTCGGGTCCGCGGCCGGCGTCGCGGCCGGCGCGCTGGTCGGCATTCTCGGGCCGGCCATCGCGACGGCGAAGCTCGCGTTCAAGGGGCTCGGCGAAGGCGCGAAGGCATTCCAGGAGTCGATGAAGGACGTCTGGGGTCCGGCCGACGAAGCGTTTAGCAAGATGATCGGGCAGCGGATGGGTCCGCTGCTGACGCAGTTCCGCGAGTTGAAAATGGCTGTGACGGATGCGTTCTCGGGTGCGCTGACGCCGGCGATGAACTCCGCGGCCGGCGTCATGCAGAAGATGCAACCGGCTATGACGGCGATGGCGACCACGCTCGGCCGGATCGGATCGGAGGTCGCCGGCGCGATCGCGTCGCCGGCGAATATGTCCGCGCTCGACAAGATGTTCGCCGCATCGAACCAGTTCATCGGATCACTCTCGCCGGGATTGCAAAGCCTGGTGTCCGGGCTGGTCCAGTTCGCGTCGACCGCGGCCGACACGTTCAAGGGTGTCGGCGCCGGGATCAGCGAGCAGCTGACGAAGTTCGGCGACTGGCTGCGCGGTATCTCGCCGGCGCAGATGATCCTCGCGTTCCAAGCGCTGAAACTGATGGTCACCAACGTCTGGAACGTGCTCAAGCCGGTCATCCAAGGGATCCGCGATATCGGCGCCGTGTCCGCGCCGGCGCTCGCACCCGGATTCCAGGCGATCGGGCAGGCGATCGGGCAGGCCGTGCCGGGGCTGGTCCAGATGTCTCAAGTTCTTATGCCGGCGCTGTCGCAGGTGATGGAGCGGCTGGCGCCGGTGCTGCCGGCGTTGGTGCAGGCGTTCACCCCGTGGGCTGGCGTCCTGGCCGCGGTCGCGCCACCGTTGGCGTCCATCGTGGCGCAGATGGCGCCGCTGGCGCCGCTGGTCATGCTGGCCGTCGGCGCGGTGAAGTTGTTCGGTGCCGGGATGATCGTCGCGAACACCGCGGCGGCTGCCTACTCGATCGGGCTGGGCGTGTTCGCCGCGGCGACCGGTCGCAGCGCGGCATCGCTGGGTGCCAATGTGATCGCGCTCGGCGCGCACCGGGCCGCGTTGATCGCCGGCACTGTCGCGAGCCGCGCGTTCGGCGTCGCGTTGGCGTTCGCGACTGGCCCGGTCGGGTTGGTCGTCGCCGCGGTGGTTGCCGCGGGCGCGGCGATCTGGGCGTTCTTCGCGAAGACCGAGACGGGCCGCAAGCTGTGGGCGCAGATCTGGCCGGCGATCACGAACGCCGTGAAAGTCGCGTGGGACTGGATCAAAACCACGCTGTCTACGGCGTGGCAGCAGATCGGCCCGTCGCTGATGAAGATCGGCGACATCGCGAAGCAGGCGTTCGGGAAATTCGTCGAGGCGGCGAAGTCGATCTGGACGGCGATCCAGCCGGCGATCGCGTGGATTGGTCGGTTGTGGTTGTCGGTGCAGAAGTTCCAGTTCACCGTCGCGATCGCGGCGCTGAAAGCGCTCGGCGCCGCGATCGGCTGGCTGTGGACCAACGTCGTCGTCCCGGCCTTCAACGGCATAGCGGCCGCGGTGTCGACGTGGTGGTCCGCGGTGCAAGTCGTCTGGGGTGCTGCGACGACCGCGATCGGATGGGTCGGCGACAAGGTGATGTGGCTGTGGCACAACGTTGCCGAGCCGGCGTTCTCGGCGATCGGATCGGTCGTGTCGACATGGTGGTCGGGAGTGCAGGCGGTCTGGGATCTGTTCACGACCGCGCTGGACAAGGTGAGTACCGGTGTGGGGGCCCTGAAAGACGGGTTTGTGACCGCGTTCAATGCGATAAAGGACGTGGTCCTCGGGGTCTGGGACAAGATCAAGGGCGTCATCGACTCCATCGGCAACGGCATCGGTGCCGTCGTCGACAAGCTGCGCGGTGCCCCCATCATCGGGAACCTGATTCCCGGCCACGCGGACGGACGGGCGCCCGGGTTCGCCAGCGGCCGGCCGGCGTCGCTTTCGCGCAGTGGCCGGCTGAGCGGGCCCGGGACCGGGACCAGCGACTCGATTCTGGCGATGCTGTCGAACGGCGAAGGCGTCGTGAAGGAATCGGCGATGCGTGGCGGTGGCGCCACCGTCGTTGCGGCGCTGAACTCTGGCTGGGTTCCGTCGGCCGAGTTCCTGCGCGGGATGCTGCCGGGATTCGCAGAGGGCCGCGGGCCCGATATCAGCGTCGCCGAGCAGTTGGTCGGCACGAAGTACAGCCAGGCGCAGCGGTTCGATTGCTCGGGCGTCGTGGCGCGCATCATCAACGGCGCATTGGGGATGGGCGGCGGGCTCATGTCCACGAAGAACGCGCGGCAATGGTTGTCCGAGCGCGGGTTCGTCGATGGTTCCGGCGGGCCCGGACAGATCCGCGTCGGCTGGTACGACCATGGGCCGAACCCGAACGACGGCCACATGGCGATGACCCTGTCCGATGGGCGCAACGCTGAATCTGGCGGCAGGAACGGCGTTTTCACGATCGGTGCCGGCGCGGCCGGCGCGGACGATCCGCAGTTCGACAACCACATGTACCTTCCGCAACTGTTCGGCGAGGGCGCCGCGACGGGTGGCGCGGTGTCGTCGCTGGGCCGCGCGGTGAGTGCCGGGGGCGGCGGGTCGTATCGGGCGGCGACGTCGAGCGAGCTGTCCACCAGTGCGGGCCGGGTCGAGTCGGCGAACAGCGCTGTGACGCAGGCGAATCAGGCTGTCGATGACCGCACGTATGCGCGCGACAAGGCGCAACGCCGGCTCGACGATTTGAAAGCGCAGGGCAAGGACACGGCCGACGCTCAGCACTCGCTCGACGTCGCCAACCGAGAGCTCAAGGATGCGACCGACAAGCAGGCGAAGGCCAAGGACAAGGCGGCGAAGGCCGAGCAGGACGACGCCGATCTGCGGTCGCAGGGCGTGCAGGACGCGCAGGCTGCCGGCGACAAGAAGTCGAGCAACGGTTTCGGCGACCTTGGTAAGGCGTTCGCCGGCGGGATCTTCGAGACGATCGGACTCGACGGTTCGTTCCTGTCGAACCCGTTCGAGTGGCCGACGATCAAATCGGCCATGGCCGGCGTGAACTGGCTCGGCAAGGCGCTGATGGGCGACGAATCAGGATCGGCCGGCGGCGGCGCTGCGAGTGATCTTGGCGGCGGGCTGGTGAGTGCATTCGCGGACTCGGCGGGGCTCGACGTGGCGAACTTGAATCCGGCCGCGGCCGATATCTCCGCGGCGCCGGCCTCCGCGGTGGCGCCCGATACGACGCAGCACGGCGCTGGCGCCGGCGCGGCACCCGGGCCGGCCGTCGTCATCGAGAACGCCGGCATGGACCCGACTGCGCTCTCGAACAAGCTCTCTGCCGAGTTCAATGCCCGCACCCGAACGACGAAGGTTCACTGATGACGAACACCGTGACGATGCTTCTGTGTCAGCAGAGTGTGGACGGCCAACCGGAACCGACGACGTGGGGTGCGGCCGTTCTGCTCGGCACCACTACGGCAGAACTGGGCAAATGGGCAGACTTGGACGGCGACCATGTCGACTCGGACAAGCTGCCGGACTGGCTCATCCGACAGGGCCGGCGCCGAGCTCGGGAGGCTCAAGCCGCCACCGGCGTCGGCTCCACGACCGCGGCCATGACTCACTGGGCCGTGCGCGACTTCAGCGAGGGTGTCGTCGCGTTCGACATGGTTACCTGGTCGGACGTGCACCAGCTGTGGATGATCGTCACATCCGAAGTGGCACAACGGATTACTGGGGAAGCTGAGAGCTGAGCGCCGCATGGCCCTGGTCGTCGGCGTGGCGGTCTCGCGTCAGCGACGTGCCAGTCGCCGCGCTTCACCGCCCACGGCCACCGTCGTCGCGCGTCTCGTTATTGATGACCTCAATTAGCGCGTCCTCGGCGGCGCTGATCGAGTCCCACGCATCTTGCGTGAACACACCGACATACGCGAGCAGGGCCTCAAATACCGCTTCTGCCGCCTTGCGACCCGGCGGATCAAGCACCATGCAGACCAATGACAACGCGCGGCGCACCGGAGCCGTCTCGTCCGGTGTCAGATCGGCATAACCGGCACCATCGGGTACGGCGTCGCGGCTCTCGGCCGCGAGCAGCCACACCGCAGAAACGAACTCCGCGCCGAGTTCGCGGCGCTTGTCGAGCAGACGGCCCTCTCGCTCAAACTTGCGGTTCGCGTCCGCGATGCGGTCCTGGCGCATGTCGGCACGCCTCTGTGTGTAGGCGATCCCGCCGACACCGACGAGCGCCACGAGCATGGACGGGATACCGCTGAGCAACACATTGGCGAGAGTCACATCGGGCATGGGCGAATCGTCGCAAATCGGTCGGCCGCGTTGTGCGCCAGGTCGGCGCCGTGGTCCCGGGCGTCGGCGTGGGATCCGCTGGCCGGCCCCGAACAGCTGCATCATTGCCGAGTGACGATGCGGCGGGAAGCGATGCGTGCCCTGTTCGAGGGCTCACTCGCCGACGTCGGTGACCCGAACCCGTACGCCGGCCGATCGCTCGCCCTGGCGAAACTGTGGATGCGCGGCTACACGCGCATGTTGCGGGTACGCGTCAATACCGGCCCAGCGATGCGTGCTACAGGTGCCAGGCGCTAAACGGCACTCCAGAGCCAGGCAATGAGGCTGCGTTGCGGATGGTTTCGATGAGCTCCCACACATTACTACCGGGGTTCCACGGTTTCTTCGTTCCGTCGCCCGCGATGCTTGGCGTCGAGTTGCTTTGCGTTCTCCAACGCAGTGCCGTACCGCTCCTCAAGTAGGGAGAGTGCGGCTTCGCTCAGCGTCTTGTTGCAGCCGAGCAGCGTCTTTGACTCATGCTGCGCTGCATGACGTTCCAGGTAAGCCGCCTGAAGGCGGTAGTGCAGTACGAACCATACTTCGAGGCACGGGCTCGACAGTGCCACCTTGACCCCACTGGCGGCTGCAAGCTGGAGCGCCTCGTCGAGCCCGTAGTGCTCGTCAACGTCGATGACGCACCAATACTCGTCGTAGGCCGAGCCTCGCCCGCGTTTCTCCTCTCGCAGGTCGTATTTGCGTTCGGCAACAGCGGCTTCTACGACACTCAGAGGCGCAGAGCCCTGGTGTTCGGCGATGCTGACGATTACCCGATTACGGTGCAGCCGAAAGTAGTGATTGATGTATCCGACCTCGGTCTCCTTGCCTTCCGCGAAAACTCTGATCTGGAATCGCTGTGCCTGAGTTGAGGGACGCCGGCGGCCGGTCCGGGCACGGGAGCCTCGACTGTTGCTCGTCATCCCTTGACGGTCTCCTGCGTAGTTAGGAGAGCAGCAAGCGCCCGGAATTGATTGCCGCTAATGATCGGCGTCGCACCGTATCGACCTTGCATGTATCGACGCGCGATAGCCTCTTCCTTCCGGGGATTCAGATCGGTCAGCGAGTAGAGCTCACTGCTACCGTCGTCCCGCTTCTCTGTGAACCACGCCTGATCCCGTCCGATTATCCGGTCGGACGGCGAATTGCCCAGCAGCTTCGCCTCATGCGAGTTGAAGATGAGTTGCGCTCCATGCGGATTCGACTCCGGGCTTTGGAACAGCATCACGAACTGCTCGACTAGCAGTGGGTGAAGACTCGCCTCTAGTTCATCGACCAGCATCACAGTGCCAGCGACAAGTGCGTCGAGCAGTGGCCCAACCAACCCAAGCCAAACCATCGTGCCGAGCGATTCCTCGGAGCTATCCAAGTGGACGCTCTCACCGTTTTGCGTGCGGTGACTCAGCTCGATCCCTGAAAAGGCGTCAAGCTGGAGCTCGGAGTCGTCGACCGGGCCGCTCTCCCCATCGCCGCGTAGCGCTTGGTACAGCTTTCGCGCCAACTCAATTTCGTGCTTCGTCGGCTCCCGACGGCGCGCGTCCGTGATGCCGAGATCGGCCAACTTCAAGATCTCAAGTAGCTGCAACCTGCGTTCCTCGTGCTCCATCAAATGCGCGGTGTACTTCGCCCTGGAGTCTCTGCTGGCAGCGTCGCACAGCCGAAAGTTCTGATCGAACCACCGGTAGAGCGAGCCGAGCTCTTCAAATTCCGCGGCATCGGCGACGGACAGGAAAAGTGCGTCAGGGCGCAGAAGCTCCTTCATTGCACGCGCCCTCGCCGTGCGACTCTCGAGTCGCAGGTCGAGTCCATGGCGCTCGAAGATCGTCACTGCGCGGCCCCGAGGAAATCGCCGCGCCCACTCGTGTAGAACCTGGTCGTCGTCAATGGTGAAGCCGTACTCGTGCCGGATACCGTTGATGATCAGGTCGACTTCATATGTGGATGGCGCATTCCCAGTGCGCTCGCTCAGCTTGAACGGCCGTCGTAGGTATCTCAGTGACCGGCGTCGATTGTGAGGTGAGAACGACTCTCGGACGATCGTCCGCATGTCCTCCATGGCTCGCAGCAGGTTGCTCTTGCCGGAAGCATTCGCCCCGAAGACGCCGGCGACGGGGAGCACCTTCATGTAGTTGCGCCCGTTCTCCCGCCACGGAACCTCGCGAACAACCTTCGGCTCAGCCATCGCCGTCGCCTCTAACGAGAAGTCGATGTTGCCGCGGAACGAGCGGACGTTCTTGGCCTGAAATCCCAGCAGCATCGTGTGCGACTTCGGAACCATTTGATCTCCCATAAAGCAATTATCGCAAGTTTCTTGCAATTTTCTAGATTTTGGCACTGATTACTCTAACGATGAACAACCAAGCGGTTGAGCGTGACCCCAAGCCGATGCGGCGGGCGCAGCGTGGGCCAACATCTACTTGGACGTCCGCGCGCGCCGATCGGTTCCACTCAAATTTGAGCCGCCATCATCGCGGCCCGTACCTCGTCGGCATCGACCGCGGTGTACCGCTCCGTGGTCGCGACCGAGGAGTGTCCGAGCAGCGTTTGCACCGCCCGCAGATTGCGCGATCCGCGAAATGCCTTGCTCGCGAACCGATGCCTCAGCGTGTGGGCGCTCCAGTGATCAGGTAGCGCGCGGGCCATGAGCTTCCCGACATAGTGCGGTGTCAGGTGTGCGCCGACGTCCGAGCTGGGGAACAGCCACCCGGAGACCGGTCCGCCGCGGGTGTGACCTGCCGCGCCGGCGGCGACCAGGCCGGCGAGCTCGTCGCCGATCGGCAGCACGCGGACCTTGCCGCCTTTGCCCGTTACCCGCAACTGCCAGCCGTCGAACCCCTCAACCAGGTCGCGGGAATGCAGGCGCGCGATCTCGGCGCGGCGTAGGCCGGCCTCCGCGGCCAACCGCAGCATAAGCCGCACGCGCGCGTCAGCTGCGGCCAGCGCGGCGAACCACGCCGCGTCGGGCGCCGGCCGCGGCGCCGGCACCGCAGCGCGCACAACGGGCAGCTCGGCGGCGGGATTGGCCGGCAGGTGGCCGGCCCGGTGTGCCCAGCGGAAGAACAAGACCAGCGCGTTACGCCGGCTGCGGCGCGTCTCGATCGACCAGTCGGGGTGTCCCAACCACCGCAGCAGGGTTGCTTCGGTGACCTGGTCCGGTGCGCACTGCCGGCCGTGGGCGAACTGGGACAGTTGGCCGCGTCGGGTGGCGACTGTGGCGCGGCTGTGGCCGGCGCCGGCTTCGGCGTCGAGGTAGCCCTGGATCAGATTGGCCCATGCCGGCGGCAGCGGCCGGGGTGCGGGACCGGGGCGAGCCGCGGCCCGCGGTGCGTCGACCGGGTCGCCGGCCATGTCAACCGCGAGTTCGAGCAGCTTCGCGGCAGTGTGGATGCCGCGGCGCTCGACCTCGGTGAGTGCGGCGCGCTGCATGTCGTCGAGCTGGTCGGCGACATCCCGCCATGTCCGCGCCGGCGGGGTGCTGGTGAGGGTTGTCATGCCGCCGAGACTAGCGGCACGAATTCCGAATTATCAAGGGCTGCAAAGGAATTCGTACATATGCCGTATTCGCGCAAATGCCGGAATCGGACATATGTCGCGATGTGCACAAATGTCGGGGCGTCCCCGCCGAGCCGGCCGCACCTCCCCGACCCGACCCGACCCGACCCAGACTGGACACGCTTTGGACACAAAATGCGGGAAAAGCGTGGCATTCACAGTGACTTGCAGTCATGTGTTTCCGCAGGTAGACCGTGCGATATCGCCCTGACCTCGCGCGTCTGCGGGGGTTCAAGTCCCCCCTCGGACACGTCCGGCGACACGACTTAGGTCGGCCGTCGCCGTGACTCGCCGTAGGTGCGGGTCATAATCAAGACGCAAACCCAGGCTCGCGTACACCTGGGCGCGTTCCACCCCGGTCGCCTTGCCGAGGATCACCGACAGTCCGCCCAGCTCCTGGACCAATTCGCTGATCTGGACGGCAGACATGGCGTGGGGTTGCTCCGTTCGCTCAAGACGAGCCCTCAGCTCGTCACGCTCGGCCGTGCGGCGACGCAATGCAGCAGTCAAGTCCTCAACAGCCACACCCGACTCGACCGCAGCGACCAAGGCAGCAATCTTGCTGTTGACCTCGCTGAGCTCACGCTGCGCAGCGGCGTAGCCAGCTCCAGCCACCTGGTCCGTGTCCTGCCCGCGTGCGAGGTCTTCTGGATCGGCGAGGGTGGCGATCCAATTATCCAGACGTGCGGTCACCTCGTCCTCACGGAGATAGACGGTGCGCGGGTGATCACTCAGGTCCACAGGTACGGAACGCGACTTGCCCAGCTCGCATCGGTAGAGGATTCGCGTCGTTTGCTTCCCTGGTCGGGCAGCGCCCTGCATGCGGCGTCCACATGCGGCACAGAACAACAGGCCGCGCAGCGTGTACGGAACCGTCGATTCTCTGCTGCACACAAGACCAGGACCGCGCCGCGCCTGTGTCCGAAGACGAACAGCCTGCGCCAACTCGTCAGGGATCAGCGCTTCATGCGTGCGGCGGTCCGGCGCGATCCAGTCGGCCTCATCACGCCACCGCATACGAGTCTCATACCCAGCAGCGACATCCTCGGGATTGACCAGGACTTCGTATTTCTCTTGCTTGGCCCACACACGGATACCGCGGTACGCCGGGTTGTCGAGGATCGCGCGGATCGCCGAATGGGACCATCCGCGCGGGTCACGGTGACGATTCCGGGCCGGGTCGTATTGGCTCGGTGACGGCACACCCTCGTCGGTGAGCTGTTGGGCGATGTAGCGCAAGCCGGCGCCGTCGGCGTACATGCGGTAGATCCGCTCGACGACCGAACATGTCGCGGGGTCGGGTTCGAGGCGATGGAGCCGCTGCCCAAGACCTGCTTTGGCAGGGTTGGGGTGCGGGCCGGCGTCGACGAGTTGGTAACCATACGGTGGTCGCCCACCAAGGTATCTGGACGTGTCTTGCGCAAGTGCTGACATCGCCGTACGGACTCGCATCTGGATTCGCGCACGCTCTCCCTTGCTCATGCCGCCGAACAGAGTCATCACCAGGTCGTGTGCCTCGGAGCCGGGATCGACTGCTCCGCCGACCTCGGGTACCCACAGGCCGACGCCGTAGTGCGTGAGGACAGGAAAGGTGAGCGCGAACTGCGGCCCGTAGAACGCACGGGCGGGTTCCCCGATCACTATGGCATCAAAGCTACGGTCCCTGGCGGTGACATCGGCTAGGAGACGCGACGCCTCGGGCCTGCGCTTCCACGGCAGCGAACGGCTTTGTCCCACATCGAAGTAATCACTGACGACGACTCCGCCATGCGGAGCGATCAGGTCGATGGCCCGCCGTTTCTGCCAACTGCGACTCGCCTCTGGGTCTTGAGCGTCCTCCGTGCTCACTCGGCCGTAGAAGGCGAACCTCAGACTCACGCCACTCCCCTCCCTGATGCAAGCATGCGGTCTCGTACAGCCAGTATGACCTGCACCAGCGCACGGTTGGCCTTAGCCGGAAATCGATAGCTCTCGGGTACCACCATTTCAACACCTCCCTCCGACAAGGTCGGCGCATCGATTCGACCGTCGCACTCGGTGCGAGCATCTGCTGCTCGGGAACTGTCAGCCATCGCCACCCCTGGGGGGATCTCCCTGTTGGTTGCAAGCTTGGCGACGGGCTTCCACCCGTCCGATGCGGCGGGCGTGGATGCGTTGCAGGGCGGCGGAATAGATGAGGGTGCGGTCGCCGAGGCTGGCGGGGCCGGCACGGTCAAACTCCCACGCCACCAGATCATCGCCATCGGCGGACTCCAAATCCAGATCATGCTGATGTGCAGTGCTTATCAATCGCTGTTCACGTGTCCAGGTGGCGCGGCGTTCGCGCAACGCGGTCATGGTGGTGGAATAGCGGCGGGACTTGGAGGTGATGTGGCCTCGGTAGCCCAGAGTGTGCAGCCAGCGGCCGATACCAGCCAATCCCCTATCGGCGAGTTGGCTGATGGTGGTCAGGATCGCGCGAACGTGCTCAGTGACGTCGAGGTCAGCGACGGCCTCAGCGGAGATTCGCCGTGCACTAATCCCCACGTCAGCCAAGGACTTGGTGACGTATTTCGCGAGGTAGCGAGCTACGCGCTGGCCTGGCAGTATCCGGTCGCGTGGTGAATCCTCCTGCACAGCAATTCTTTCCGCGTCAGCGTGCCGGTTGTCGATGGGTTGGGTGTCGACTTGTGTGCCGAACCTGATTACCCGTGTCGCGGTGTCTGAGGATGAGTCGGTGACCGTCACGGCCACGGTTCGAGCGGCCTGTTGGATGATGGTGGCCAGTTCGGTTGCCGCGAGAGGCGCCTGCCAGTCCCGACCGCCACAGTTGTCGCCGGCGGGCGGGTCGAGGCGGATCAAGGCATGAATATGCGGGACAAGTCGGGCTTGCAGCTCAACGACTTTGATGAAGCTGACCCGCACCGAATCCGGGTCGGCCCCCGAGGCGCGTAGCTTTCGGCGCAGTGTGCGTCGCAGAGTGATGGTGAAACGTCGCCACAGTTCAGGCAGGTGCCAGGTGAAAAGGACGTGCCCGGCGTAGTCGTAGCAGTCTGCGCAGATCGGCTGTCCCACATGGATATCACCGTCGCTGTGGGTTGCACTGCACCAGAGGGGTTTTCCGTGTTGGCAGCGGTTGGCGCCGCCGGTGCGGTGATGATCGCGGCACACCCGGTGCCGCTTGTCGCCCGCACGTTCGGTGGTGTGAACAGGTCCATAGCTGGGGGCCGTAAGGGTGAGGAACACCTGCGGACGATCGGCCACTGCTGCGGGGATAGCGTGATGGCCGCCAACGGTGCCGGCGTGCACGAGTTGCCAGGTGTCGCGGGCGTATAGGTCTGAACACGACGGGCAGATCTGGGCCCGGCGGTTGTTGCACCGTGTCCACACCACCCGATCCCGACCATATTCATCGGTGCCGACCAGTTGGATGGGGTGAGCGCAGAACCCGACCGATTCGGCACGCCGCCACCACGATTCGAACCCCATAGAGGCCGCGCGGCGTACCATCTGCTCAACCACCTTGGCGGTGTCGATGATCTCAGGAACACCGGGAAGGCCGAGCTGTGCCGCTTCCTTGGAGCTATTCATTGCTGCCCTCGCCCGATGTCTGGCCGCCGCCATGGCTTCTCGGCTGCCTCTTGCTGCCCGGCCGGCCGGTAGGGCGGCGGAATCGAGCGGCGAGGGTGGCGATGTCCTGGTCGGTGACGTGGAAAGCCCGCACTCGCTGAGGTTGGGCGGTGCCGTCGACGAGCATGTAGCCCACACCCGGTGTTGCATCGGAGATCCGATCGCATTCCGCACCGGCATCACGCGCGCCTTGGCCCAGCACCATAGCGGTTTGAGTAGTCTCGGTCAGCCGCAGCCCGATCCGCACGGTGAACAGCTGCCGGACGGGGAGCGTGTCCTTGGCCGGGTCTTGGACCGCGGCCACCACCGAAATGCCGACGGCGCGGCCCTGGGAGAGCAGCAAGCCCAGCAGTTGTTCGATTTCGCTGCGCAGCTTGCGATCAGTGACATAGGCGGTCAAGGCCGCGATCTCATCAATCACCACGACAAAGAGCGGTTCGGATGAGGTGGGGGTGTGCAGGCGCGTCTTGCCGCGCAACCGGTTGGCGCGGGCGTGCATCACCTCCACCAGTTGCCGCAGCAGATGCAGAGTGGTGTCGGTAGCGTCGTGGCTAAACACCGTGAACATCGGGGCTCCGGCGCCCAGTTCCATGCCGCCTTTGGGGTCGATGACACAGAGTCGTACGTGCCCGGTCTTCACCGAGGGAGCGATGCCCGTGACCAATGACCACAACACCGAGCCTTTGCCGGCGCCGGTCGCCCCGGCGACCAGGATGTGATGCCCCAGTAGCGGCAACCGCCACCACCCGTGGCTTTCGGTCATCCCGACGCACACAGCCGTGAGGTCGACGATGGTGGCCGGCGTGGGCATCGGAAGTGCGATCGGTTCGGCGAGTACGTCGCCACGCATCAGGGTGATCCGTAGTTCTCCTGGTGCGGTAGCGGTGATGGTGATGCGCTCCGCGCGCCACGTGGCAGCCAGCGCCTCGGCTTGTCTGTGCCAGTCCGGCACCGATTGGCCGGTCACGACGCGCAGCCGGAGTACATCGGTATGCGTGCCGATCTGCACTGACTGCAGTGTCGGCGTGAGAATGCGCTCGCCTAGCTTGGCGGTCAATCCATGCAGGACGCACACAGAGCCCCAGTTGCGGGTGTAGCGCCACCACGTCAGCCAGCGCCGCCGCACCGGCTCGGTCACCCAGGCGTGAAAGGATCGGCGGTCCAGCCATGCCCACGCCATGTACCCGAAACTGACCACGACGGCAGTGATCAGTCCCGGACGCACCCCATGGGTGATCGCCACCGCGATGCAGGCGACGATCGGGATGCTGATGGCGGGAAACAAGATCGCCCACCACAGCAGATATCCCACCGCTTTGAACAGTGACACGATGAGGTCTTCAATCCAGTCGTCATTGTTCGACTGGGTGTTGTTGGTGCTCTTGTTGTTTGACGCCATGATGGCTGCCTTCCGTGAGCTCGGCGTGATGTGCGGATGTGCGGCCCGGGCTGGGGCGTGAGACTGTGCCAGTGCCACACCCCAGCCCAGGCGCTCATTTCGGTGCGCGCGCCACCTGGTCACCCGACCCAGCCGAGATCGCGGTGATCGCTTCGGCGCGGAAGGCCACACCGCTGCGATCGCCCTGTGCCCACGGGATCGCCACCAAGCCCGACACCGACACCGACTGTGTGACAGTGAGTTTCGGGTCACCGGCGACGGTGACATTGAGTACTTCGCCGCCGGTGTCATCCAGGGCGAGGAGTTGTATCGCAAACAGTGGCAACCCGGTGCTGGTGTCCACCTTGGGGCTACCTGTCTCGAAATTCAGCCGAGGTTCTGCCGCCCGCGTCACAATGAACCGGGTGCCTGATGTGTCAAGTCTCAATCGCATTGCTGTGCTGTCCCTCCTTGGTTTCGCATGCGGTCGTCGGTGTCCGCGAATCCAAGAACAGCGTGTGGACGGCAATCGCCGGAAGTCACCACCAGTAAGAGCCAGTAACACCCCGGCACGCGCACGATTGCCTGACCTGCGCTGATGTGTGAGGCATGATCGGAAGATGACGGCAGTCGATCCACACCGTGCGCTCAACGCGCAGCGGCTCCGACGTGCCCGCCTGGAATACGGATTCAGTCTCCAAGAACTGGCAGCCGAGGTCGAAAACGTGCGCGGGATGCGCAGTGACCGCGATATTCCGCCGCGCGAATCCTTGCGTCAGATGATCATCAGCATCGAACGCGGCGGCCCATTCGGCGAAATGTGGCGGGCAGACCTTGCCGCAGTCTTCGGCCGCGACCCCGACGAGATATTCAGCGTGCCGGTCCAATCACCGCTGCCGCACCCGTTGCTGCTGGAGTTGCCGGTCGACGAGGATGTGTTGTCGGTAATCACCGCGCAGCGGGCTGCGCACATCGAGGCAGAGCACGCCTTCGGCGCTCAACACGCGCGGCCGTTGGTCGAGCGCGATCTCGACACCGTCGAAGCGCTGATCAAAACCGCACCCCGCCGACTCAAACGTGCCATGGCAGAGGCAGCCGGGACCATCGCCGAAGTAGCTGGCTGGATCGCCCAAGACCTAGGCGATCATGCCGCCGCCCAAACGCTGACGCATAAGGCGTTCCTGCATCTGCGGGCTGCTAGTCCCGAGCTACGTGCGATGATCCTGATGCGGCAATCGAACATTCTCACGCGCAGCGACGCCAGCTTGGCCGTCGACCTCGTAGCCGATGCCGCCGAGTTCATCGACGGCCGCGACGCAGGGCGGCTGACGGCCAGCATCGCCCGCCAGCAAGCCCTCGCCGCGCTGCACAATGACGACGAGCGGGGCTTTCACCGGCATGTCGCCGAGGCCCTTGAACTCGGCGACATCGAGCCCGCCACCGATGACCGGGCACCCTACGCCCACGCCGCTTACGTCGCCAGTGACATCGCATCCGGATACTTACGCCTCGGCCATGCTGAGAAAGCGCTGGAGCTGCTGACCAGCCACCACACCGAATGGACTTCACAACAACACCGCGACCGCGCCGTCGCCGACATGCGACTACTCCATGCCTACATCGCGATCCGGGACTATCGCCTCGCGCTTACGCTAGCTGACACCGCCATCCCCGCCTACCTGTCAGCGCCATCGCAGCGAGCGCGCCGACACCTCGCTCAGGCGGGCAAACTCGTCCGTGACCGTCGACGAAGAGACACCAGCCCTGTCCTGCAAGAACTTGCCGCGCGCATCAAGAAAGCCACCCAAGGAGCACATACGTGAGCCGCCACATCATCCCCGATACCACCACCACCGATCCCGTCGCCACCAATTCCGTGGCAGTGCTACCGGTTGGTTCCTTCGAACAGCACGGCCCCCACCTGCCGCTGGGCACTGACTCTCTCATCGCCTGCGCCATCGCGACGGCAATCAGCCAGCATCACAACGTTTTCCAACTGCCACCGATCACGTTCGGATGCTCTCATGAACACGCCGCGTATCCCGGAACGGTCAGTATCAGCGCCACAGCACTGGCGGCGGTCATCGCCGATATCACCCAGTCGCTCATCCAGCAGGCAGTGCGCGGGCTCATTGTCGTGAACGCCCACGGCGGCAACGCTGTACTCACTAATGTCGTGCAGCAGGCCAACCAGCCCACCGCGCCGATCAATGTGGGTCTCTATCCAAGTCGCGAAGATTGGACCGAAGCCCGCACCGCCGCCGGTGTCACCAGCACCAATCACGACGACATGCACGCCGGCGAACTGGAAACTTCCATCCTGCTCGCCGCATACCCGCACTGCCTTCGCGCCGGGTGGGACAACGCCGATCACAGCGCCTCGGACCGCCGCTACCTCACCACCGTAGGTATCGACGCCTATACGCCTACCGGTGTCATCGGCTACCCGTCACGGGCCACCGAAGCCAAAGGCCACGCGCTGCTCAACCACCTCGGCCGCAACGCCGACACCCTCATCACACTGCTGACCCCGCCGCTCCACTGACGAATATTCCCCCCCGTGTACAACCTCCCGCGGCTACCTGCGGGCTTCACTACGCTCCCTCTGCTCCCGTCCGCTGGCGCTCCCGTCCGCTCCGGTCGCTGCGTTCTGCCCTCCGTCCTGTCCGCCGTTGCAGCAGGCTGGCACCGGTGGGTGCATCCTTGTCCGATAATCGGTTGCCTGAAGCCGTCAGTGTCGCCGACAACCCGCGCCCCGCGCATGGTGCCAGCCTCGACGGGCCGACACCACGTCGGCGTTAGTACTTCTGACCTGCGGCGTGAGAACTTTCTTTACTGAGATCAAGCCTGGGTCCGCCGCCTACCCCGAGCTGACGCCAACGTATCTGTTTCTGGGAGTGCGGTTTCCGTTCCAGGGTCGTCGGCCCCGCAGCTGCGACTCCAACAGCATCGTGCTGGGCCGCTTCGATAACATCCACGGCCTCACCGATAGCGCCGGGCGGCCATTGCGGTTCAGCCAAACCCACCGGCTGCGCCATACCCGGACCACCGAATTGCACCGCGGGCGGGGCGCGGGGGACTGTCCGAACAACGGTGGATCTGATCTTGGTCTGACACGCCGAGCGTGAGCTTGGGAGCAATGATCAATACCTGTGGATGAGGCCCGAGGAGGCGGCCTGAAAGTGGGCGCACCTTCCCGAGGATGATCATCACGGAATCAGGTATTCGATCAAGACCGGCGTTGGCGCGC